>UQFM01000041.1 GCA_900540295.1 uncultured Oscillospiraceae bacterium | reverse complement strand
CGAGATACTGATCGGTCTCGTGGGCTCGGAGATGTGTATAAGAGACAGCCGCTGATTGCGGATATCTCTTCCTGTTTCCTGTCCGAACCGATTGACGTCAGCCGCTTCGGTATGGTTTACGGCGGCGCGCAGAAAAATGTTGCGCCCGCAGGTTTAACCATCTGCATCATCCGTGAAGATTTGCTCGGCAAGGCGCGCGACATTACGCCGACGATGCTGGATTATCAAATTCACGCTGACAATGATTCTCTTTACAACACACCGCCCTGCTATACCATTTACATCTGCAAGCTTGTTTTGGAATGGCTGAAAGAAAACGGCGGCTTGGAAGCGATGAAAGAGAGAAATGAAAAGAAAGCAAAACTGCTTTACGATTTCCTCGACAACAGCAAAATGTTCCGCGGCACAGTCGTGCCTGAGGACCGTTCCTTGATGAACGTCCCCTTTGTTACGGACAGTGACGAACTGAACGCAAAATTTGTCAAAGAGGCAGAAGCAGCAGGTCTTATCAACCTGAAAGGTCACCGCACCGTCGGCGGTATGCGTGCATCCATCTATAACGCCATGCCGTACGAGGGCGTAAAAGCCTTGGTTGATTTCATGGCAGAATTTGAAAAAGCCAATTCCTAAGGAGATAAATCATGTATAAAATTTTAACACTCAACAAAATTTCCGAAACCGGACTGAAAAACTTCCCCGACACCTATGCACATTCGGGTGAAGAGACCAATCCCGATGCAATTTTGGTGCGTTCCGCTTCCATGCACGATATGGAATTGCCCGAAAACACAAAAGCGATTGCAAGAGCAGGCGCGGGCGTCAATAATATTCCGATTGACAAATGCAGTGAAAAAGGTATTGTAGTATTCAACACTCCCGGTGCAAATGCAAACGCGGTAAAAGAACTTGTGCTTTGCGCGATGCTGCTTTCTTCCCGCAAAATTGTTTCCGCAATCGATTGGGAAAAGACTTTAAAGGGCAACGGTGACGAAGTACCGAAAATGGTGGAAAAGGGCAAATCTGCTTTTGCGGGTCCTGAAATCAAGGGCAAAACCCTCGGTGTTATCGGCCTCGGCGCAATCGGCGTTCTGGTTGCAAATGCGGCGCTTTCTCTCGGCATGACGGTATACGGCTACGACCCGTTTTTGTCTGTGGACGCGGCATGGTCGCTTTCCCGCGGGGTACATCACGCGGCGTCTTTGGATGAGATTTTTGCAAACAGCGATTACATCACACTGCACGTACCGTCCACACCCGACACCAAAGGCATGATTTGCAAAAAGAATATTGACACCATGAAAGACAATGTCCGTATTATGAACTTTGCACGCGGTGACTTGGTAAATACAGCGGATATTTTGGAAGCACTCAACAACAGCAAGGTTGCGGCTTACGCTACCGACTTCGGCTGTGATGAACTGATTGGCGCACCCGGCGTATTGGTAATGCCGCATCTCGGCGCTTCTACCCCTGAATCTGAGGACAACTGCGCGGTGATGGCAGTAGACGAAATCCGTGATTATTTAGAAAACGGCAATATTACGCACTCCGTCAATCTGCCTGCTGTCTCTGTTCCGAGAACAGGACGATCCCGCATTACAATTATCCACAAGAATGTGCCGAACGTCATCAGCAAAATCACCACAACCGTTGCGGAAGAAAATATCAATATTGACAACATGGTAAACAAATCCCGCGGTGAATATGCTTACACCATGCTGGATACAGACGCAGATGTTTCTGAAGAGGCGATTGCCGCAATCAGCGCTTTGGACGAAGCGATTCGCGTAAGAGTTATTTAATTTTCACAAAATACATGTAAAATCTGACGGGTGTTTCCCCGTCAGATTTTTTTAGGATGAATGAATATGTATCCAAGATTTCGAAGATTACGGTTTGACATTTGGCTGTGTTTGGCAGTCAGTACGCTAATCAGTTTTCTGCCTGTAAAAATTTTAAAAACCGTGCTTCCGCACGCTTATACCGCTTATACGGAAGAGCATGTTGTCCCCGACGGGGAAATCGGCGGTACAGCGGATAACGGGGTGCACCGTGCACAAAATGTAGAGGACCTGTTGGCATACGATACATTCACCATAGTTTCCCCCGGAATCGAATACTGCAATCATGGTGCAGGCTATCACGGCAACCGCTATTTTTACGCCGTAACACTGCCGTCGGGAGAACGCATTGCCGCCTGCATCAATATGGACGCCGTGCAAAACAGCGAAGAATCTATTTACAGCGGCGAAGCCACTCTGCCTGTCGGAAAAATTGTCTATGAGGATTTGTCTGCCGACACATATTTCATAGGACAAATCGAATATAAAGAACCGTTAAGCCGCACTGATTTTTATATTGATATGCTTGGTATCGGCGGCAAAATCAGTGAAGAAGATTATACGACGCCGATTCTAACGGTAGTGCAATTGGCGGTTATTTTCATATGCTTTCCGCTTCTGCATACACTCGGCTCAAAATTCGGCCTATTCCCCTATTTCTTCCCGCCGAAAAACAAGCAGTAATATAAGCAAGGGACTGCCGTTCACTGCAAACGGCAGTCCCTCTTTTTTGTAATTCCCCGAAGCCCACTTCGAACAGAAGAAACCAAAGCTTCAGACTTTAATTTCGTTTATCGGAATTTATAAGGCACTATTCTTTTTCGGCAATCACTCGCCACTGAGACTGCAACTTTTCTAAGCTCCATGCCGCGTTGGCAGGACTTGTAGACGGCAGACAAATCGCAGTACGTCCGGTTTTCGGTAAAATATAGCGGTCATAAAGCTTCGCGGCGGTTTTGCCGTTTACAAAAATTTCTTCAATCGGTGCGGCGGATAAAATTGCGCTTATGTCGTTCGCCGTTGCATTTTTAATACTGCTGTCAGACGAGCCGACGATTTCGCACGTAGCAATGACATCCCACAGCGCAATGCGGTGTTTTAAGCAAAGTGCACGCTTTTCAGCAACAGACTGCGGTACAGGTTCCTGAAAAAGCGCGGCAAGCAACCGCCAAAACCGATTTTGCGGATGTCCGTAAAAGAATGCCTGTTCCCGTGATTTCACCGACGGAAAACTGCCTAAAATCAGCACACGGCTGTGCGAATCGTACAGCGGGTCAAATGGGTGTTCTAAAAAGATGTGGGCGGTTGTATTTGAATTTGGCATAAGTATCCTCTGACGCTTAAAGCACTCCCCGTTTGATGGGGAGTGCTTTGCATTAAGAATGGATTGGTAAAGGCGGGCGCGCAATGCGCGCCCCTACGGATTGTGCGGTACCGTCCATTTGCACGGGTTTTGTGGGCGCTTCGTGAAGCGCCCCTACGGGCGGTGTAATGCCGTTCCCCTGTGCAAATTTCACGTTAACCTTATGTGCACGTTCTTATTTCGTGCCGAAAATACGGTCGCCTGCATCACCGAGACCGGGGATGATGTAGCTGTGTTCGTCCAGTCTTTCGTCCAGTGCGGCACAGTAGATATCCACATCGGGATGCGCAGTGGTAAGTGCTTCCAAGCCTTCAGGCGCGGCAATAATGCCCATGAACTTAATGGATTTCGGATTGTATGTTTTAATCTGCGAAATCGCATCAATCGCCGAACCGCCTGTTGCCAGCATCGGGTCAAGCACAATCACTTCGCGCTGAGAAATATCAGACGGCATTTTGCAGTAATACGGAACAGGTTTTACGGTTTCGGGGTCACGGTACATACCGATATGACCGACCTTTGCCGACGGCACCAATTCCAACACGCCGCCGAGCATCCCTGTGCCTGCACGCAGAATCGGCACAAATGCAAGGGTTTTACCTGAAATCACTTTGGTTTTCGCCATAGCAATCGGCGTTTCAATTTCAACTTCCATCAACGGCAAATCGCGTGTTGCCTCATAGCACATCAGCATAGCAATTTCCTGCACAAGCGCGCGGAATTCCTTAGAACCTGTATTCTTGTCCCGCAGGAGTGTGAGCTTATGCTGAATCAGCGGATGATTGGTAATGGTAACCTTACCCATAGTATGCCTCCAAAATAATTTTTACTTCTGAAATATTATATAACAGCAGACAAAAAATTACAAGATTTTTTGTCTGCCGAAAACAGATTATTTATAGCTTTCCTCAATCGCCGTAATTTGGTCTATGCGTCTTTGGTGGCGACCGCCTTCAAAATCGGTATGCAGAAAAACATCTACTAATTCACAGGCAAGCCCCGCGCCGACTACACGTCCGCCCATACAAAGCACATTCGCATTGTTATGCAGTCTTGTAAATTTGGCGCTGAAATAGTCCGAACAGCAAGCCGCACGAATCCCGCGCACCTTATTTGCCGCCATAGAAATGCCGATACCCGTGCCGCAGCAAAGCACGGCAAGCGAAGATTTGTCGCCGTCGGAAAGCAAGCGGTCACAAGTCTCCTTTGCAATCGGCGCATAGTCTACCGACTCTGCGGAATGCGTACCGCAGTCGGTAAACGCAATACCCTGTTCCTGCAAATGCGCCTTAATCGCTTCTTTCAATTCGTAACCGCCGTGGTCTGCACCGAGATAAATCATGTGTCATTCCCCTATCTTATTTATTTTCTGTTTATTGTTTAATTCCCGCTGTGCCTGCGGCAAGCGCAGATACAACGGCTGTAATGCCTTGGAAGAAACAACAGGCTCGCCCTTTTGTATTTTCTCATATGCCAAATATGCCGCACTTGACGCTCTCGGATAGCGCATTTGTGCAGGCACCGCCGCAATCGGGAACCTGCAAGCCGCACCGAGTGTGTCTGCCACCTTTTGCGCGCCGTCCCCTGTGAGCAATACGGGGCGGTTATATTCGGAAAGCAAATCTGCCAATTCGGTAATTTTCATTGCCGCATCTTCGGTCAAACGCTCGCTTCCCGAAAAAGACGCTGTGTACACCTGTTCACAGCGTGCATCCATCACCGCGCAGACAATGCCGTCAAAATTCCGAAACGGATATGCCGCCGCTTCTAACGCGGACACGCCGAAGCACGGTTTTTCTGCGGCGTCTGCCATACCCTTAAGCGCGGCAACACCGATACGCACGCCTGTAAACGAGCCGGGACCCACGGTCACCGCAAAAACATCCACATCCGATAAATTCGCACGGCTATTTTCCAAAAGTGATTCCGCCATAGGCAACAGCGTTTGGCTGTGGGTCAGTTTCACATTTGTAAAGCTCTCACCCAACAAAACCTCTGCATCCGTCAGTGCGGCACTTGCAGAAACGGCGGCACAGTCCAATGCAAATATTTTCATAACACCGCCTCCAATCCGTCTACTGTGATTATACGGGTATCCGCCTCATCCCCCTGCGCGATGGAAATGCGCACAGCATCGGCAGGCAAAGCGTTCTCAATATTCTCGCTCCACTCGACACAAAGCACGGAACCGTTCTCCATATACTCAAAAAATCCGGTAGAATCCAGGTCTTCCCAAGATTCCACACGGTACATATCGAAATGACAAAGCTCGGCATTTTTGCCGTAGACATTGACAATGGAAAAGGTAGGACTGCTGACAGAATCCGAAAGTCCCATCCCTTTGGCGACACCTGTCACAAAGGCAGTTTTACCCATCCCCATGCCGCCGAAAAAAGCAATAACGCGCCCGCCGCGAAGCGCCTTTCCGAGGCGTTCACCAAGCGCACAGGTCTCCCCATAACTTTTTGTTATAAACTTTTGCACAAAATCACCTAAGCCGAGTTTAAAACTGCAAACAGCACCGTATTGCATATTGTTTTGTATATTGTAACACGCTTTCTCGGCAGAGTAAATACTTTTTGCTTGAATTTCGCGGACAGGCATACTATAATGGAAGTAATACTGATGAGGTTTGCATTCTATGAAAAAGATTTTTAATGCTGTACGTCTGTTTCTGCACGAGACGGATAAGTTTTTGTTATTTTCTGCCGTACTGACATCTGTATACGGACTTTTAACGGTTTACAGCGCAACACGGTGTACACTCAAAGAGGGCGAGCTGTTTTCGCGCGATTTCACAATCATGCTGATTGCGGTTGTACTCGGCATTGCGCTTTGTCTTTGTATCTCCTATTTCAACTACGAGGTATTTACGCGGTTTTGGATTCCGATTGGGGTTCTTTGTTTGGTCGCGCTTTTATTGCTGTTCCCGTTCGGCTCAGGTCCCGAAGCGCGCCCCGATGTGCGCACATGGCTGGACTTTAAGGTGTTCAGCATTCAGCCGTCGGAATTTGTCAAAATCGGATTTATTATTACCTTCGGCGTGCATTTAGACAAACTGCGTGATAAAATTAACAAGCCTTTGAGCATCCTGCAGCTCGGCGTGCATGCCATGATTCCGACTTTTTTGGTTATGGAAACGGGCGATATGGGTTCGGCGTTGGTATTCCTTGTCATTGCGGCGGCAATGCTGTTTGCAGGCGGTGTACATTGGGGCTACTTCTTGGGCGGTACGGCGCTCATCGGCGCGGCGATACCGCTTGTATGGACGTATGTGTTTTCTTCCATTCAAAAGAACCGATTTTTGGCGCTGATTTATCCTGATTTATATCCTGACATTATTTATCAGCAAAAATACGGCATTACCGCTATCGGCGCGGGCGGGATAACGGGACAGGGTCTGTTTAAAGGTGCCTACACGCAGGCGGGCGTGGTTCCCGAACGGCACAACGATATGATTTTTTCGGTTATCGGGGAAGAGCTCGGATTTATAGGCTGTATTCTTGCGCTTGCGCTCCTGTTTTTCATTGCGGTTCGGATTTTAATCATCGGCCAAAAGTCCCGCGAACGTTCCACGAATCTGATTTGCAGCGGCATGGCGGCAATGATTATCGGGCAGGTTGTCATTAACGTCGGGATGTGTTTAATGCTTTTGCCCGTTATCGGGATTACGCTCCCCTTCTTCTCGGCGGGCGGTTCGGCAAACCTCGGTGTGTATATCGGGCTGGGTCTGGTGCTGAGTATATACCGTCACAACTGCGAACAGGAAGCCGTGAATGTGCGGGTGTATGATTCGTTGAAAAAGATGTAAAATATGCCAAAAGTGGCACCGAAAGCAGATTTTTCGCATCTGCTTTCGGTGCCGTTTTTTCGTTTTGCGCGTAGGGACGGACATCCTTGTCCGTCCGCAAAGTTTCATCAGATTTCGCGGGCGCGCGATGCACGCCCCTACGGGATTGTGAGCCGCTGTCGTTTCGTGCAAAACCCGACTTTGCTCGGGTCGCCGTAGTTTGCCCCCTACGGGTTGTGCTTTGCTGTCAGCTCGAGAAATTTGGTATTGACAAATCATTCTACACAATGTAGAATAGAGCTGTACTACAAGGTGTAGAATAACAAAAAGGGGCGTTTTCATGTCTGATTTACAGTTAGGCGCTGTAGAAGCCCGATTTGCCGATATTATCTGGCAAAATGAACCGATTGCGTCTTCGGTGCTTGCGCAATACAGTGCGAAACAGCTGAACTGGAAAAAAACCACTTCTTACACGGTTTTAAAAAGGCTGTGCGATAAGGGAATTTTCCAAAATAGCAAAGGAACCGTAACTGCTTTAATCTCTAAGGCGGACTTTTACGCGATGCAAAGCGAAAAATTCGTGGAAGAAACCTTTGACGGTTCTCTCCCCGCCTTTCTTGCCGCATTCACAACACGAAAGCATCTTTCTTCGGAAGACGTTGCGCTTTTGCGCCGTATGGTGTCGGAATATGAGGAGGAATCCTAATGGAAGCTGTATTTTTAAAGCTTTTCAATATGAGTATTGCGGCAAGTTTTATGATTTTGGCAATCGTTGTACTGCGTGTTTTTCTAAAAAAATCGCCGAAAGCCATACGCCCCGTGCTGTGGGCTTTGGTCGGCTTGCGGCTGATTTGTCCGTTTTCCTTAGAAAGCGCGCTCAGCCTGATTCCGAGTGCGCAGACGATTCCCGATGCGGTACTCAGCGAACCGTCCTTTTCGGTGCAAACAGGGTTTACAGGTGTGGATACACGTGTAAACGCCGAGCTTGCTGACCGCTATTTTGAAGGGGTTACTGTGCCGACAAACACAGGTCTGCACATCACACAGCTGTTTGCGGTGATTTGGCTTCTCGGTATTTCGGCAATGGCAATCTATGCGATTGTGAGTTTTGTGAAGCTTCGCAAACAAACCGACGAAAGCATAAAATACGCAGAAAACATTTACCTTTGTGACCGCATCCCCGCACCGTTTATTCTCGGCGTTTTTAAGCCGCATATTTTTCTGCCGTCTTCTATGGAAGAAGCAGATATGCCTTATGTCCTTGCGCACGAAAAAGCGCATTTGAAGCGGCGCGACCACCTGTGGAAGCCGCTCGGTTTTGCGCTGTTGAGCGTATATTGGTTCAACCCGCTGATATGGGTTGCTTATATTTTGCTTTGCCGTGACATTGAACTCGCCTGTGACGAAAAGGTTGTAAAAGTGATGGGCGCGGAATGCAAAAAGCCATATGCCGAAGCCCTCATCCGTTGCAGTATATCGCAAAAGCGAATTTCCGCCTGCCCCGTGGCGTTCGGGGAAACCGATGTTAAAAACAGAATTAAATCGGTTTTGCATTACAAAAAACCTGCATTTTGGGTGTGCATCACCGCTGTGCTTGCCTGCATTGCCGTGGCGGTATGCTTTTTAACTGTGCCGAAAGGGATTCTGTTAACAGAATTGGGACAAATATCCGATAAACCGCAATCCGTTACAGTGATTACACAGGGAGAAACATATGAAATCCCTGACAGACACATCGATGCGGTTCGCAATTTTATGAACGAAATATATGTAGACAGGACACCGATTACACGCTCTCGCAGTGAAGAAAGAGATAAAACCAATACGGTGATTTTTCACTTTTACAGCGGCGATATCTGCTATTACTTTAACGGCAACTGCACAGAACTTTGGGTTTACGATACAACCAAACCTTCGTACACCCACCGTGTGAAAGACCCGCGGGCAGTTCGGCAATTTTTGCAGGAATACTTATGGAACGCCGATTCTGTTCCTTCGTCCGGCGTATTCCTTGAAATTACGGAAGCGGATTTCTCGGGTGCAAAGCCGTATATGGAAATCAAATGGGTCAATCCCTCTGAGAAAGACCTAATGTTCGGCGAAGATTTTTCCATAAGTCGCATAACTGAAAATAGTTGGGAACCATACAGTTTTCCGGAAAACTATGGATTTAATGCAATCGGTATTCTGTTGCCTGCAAACAGTTTTCGCGTGCAAAGGTACAATTTGGGGGTACTGGACATTACGCAACCCGGTACATATCTATTCGAAAGCGAATGTACAGATAACGATTCCGAAATCGCTGCCGAAGAAAGGTTGGATTACCCTGTACGCTTAGCATTCCAATTGGCTGAAAACGCAGACGGAAAATTGGTTTGTACCAATGTTACGGGGGACCCATATGCGGATAGGACATATGTTTTTCACAATTCAGTCGATTGGTCGGAGCCAAAGTTTACACTGTCCCAGCACACGAATCAGTTTCAATTCACCTATTCTGCATTCAGCAGTTATTGGCCGCACGGAACTTATGATTTGACGGACGGCACGCTTACCCTGCGGACAAATGACGGTGAAAATGTCTATGTGTTTCACGCACAGGGAAGTGATTTTGTGTTTGACGCGGCACAGTCCTCGCCCATCCCGCAATATAAATATTCGGCGGATACAGATGAAATGCAGTCGCCCGTCCCTGACGGTGCGGTGTTTACATTAGAAGCAACAGCATAAAAAATATGATTGACCAAAGCTACAGTTAAACGCTCCCTAAAACAATAGGGAGCGTTCATCATATCTTTTTATATCGTTTTACGGAAGCCACGGTGCAGGATTGACACGTTCTCCGTTCACCCAAACCTCAAAGTGCAGGTGTGCGCCCGCATGAGGATTTTCAGCGGACGGACGCGGCGAAACATTGCCCGTGTTTCCGACATAGGCAATCACCTGCCCCTGCTTCACGGTTTGTCCTTTGCCGACCAGCAATTTTGAGCAGTGGGCATAACGCGTATATACACCGTTGCCGTGGTTGATATACACATTGTTACCCCAACTGTAATGATACTCGGAAGAATAGACAACGCCGTCCGCCGCCGCACGAATCTCTTTGCCGTAGGCACTTCCTGTCGGACCAGATGTTGCGAAATCAATTCCTTTATGTCCGGGATAGCCATACCAGCCTGCCGAAATCACGACATTCGGATATTGAAGCGGACAAATCATACCCTTTGTTGAAACAGGGTAATGTTCATAATAATTATCATCAATCATCAATTCGCGTAACCCTGAAGCAGTTTGCAGTGCCCATCTTGCATCCACAGCGGTAACTTGGGCATCACGGGTCATATCAGCAATAGATAAAAGAAGCTTATCTGTCTCCCGAATTCCTGATGCCATTTGTAATATCCAGCGCGCATCAACTGCTGTTACTACACCATCCTGATTAACATCTCCCAAATAATATTTATCCTGATTTAGAGTATACGCCTGCGAAGGCAAGATACAAACCGCAAGCATTATAACAGACAACAAACAGCAAAACAGTCTTTTTCTCATATTTATTGATAGCTCCTATATCTTTTTGAGATTTGCCATACGTGCCATCAGTTTTTTCGTGCCGACCTTTTGGAACACAACTTCCAACAGCATATCATTGCCCATAGGGCGAATCGTGGAAATCACGCCTGTGCCGAACGCTTTATGCTCTACGGTATCGCCCGACTTAAAATCGGGCAATGCGGCAGAGGACTTTGCACCACCCGCCGTTTTTGAAAACCCGCGGTTGACGACACTGCCACTCGCAGAACTGCCAACACTTGTATATGTTCCGCTCCCCGTATTGGCTTTTGCAGAACCGCCG
The DNA here is from genome assembly GCA_900540295.1 of uncultured Oscillospiraceae bacterium. GTDB lineage: Bacteria > Bacillota > Clostridia > Oscillospirales > Acutalibacteraceae > Fimenecus. The sequence continues at coordinate 5,379 of UQFM01000041.1, read as the reverse complement.
TACCCGCCGCTTGAGAGTCCCGCGCGTTCGCGGAAGCCGACAGAGCGGTGAATTTCCAATAATTTTTCGGGAATTTCCGCGACAAAGCGCGAGGGTCTGTAATAATTGGTCGAGCCGTAAATCATACGGGATTTTGCGTGCGTCAGGTAAAGCTTCTGCTTTGCGCGGGTAATGCCGACATAGGCGAGTCGACGTTCTTCCTCGACCTCGGACTCGACATACATACTCTGCATTCCCGGGAAAACGCCCTCTTCCATACCGGGAATAAACACCACGGGGAACTCCAAGCCCTTTGCGGAGTGGAGCGTCATCAGCACAACGGTGTCCGCATCGGAATTGTAATTGTCAATATCTGTAAGGAGCGCAACCTCTTCCAAATAATCGTTTAAAGTGCCTTCGGGGTTTTCTTCGGAAAAGCGCGTTAAGGTTGCGGAAAGCTCGTTTAAGTTTTGCACGCGGTCCTCGAATTTTTCGGGCTCTGCGCGTAAGGCGTTGACATAATCAGTTTCTTCCATAATGCGGTTGAGCGTATCGGCAAGCGGCGCATCCTCTGAAAATGCGGCAATGCTTTCAATCATGGCGGCAAATGCCTTTAATTTTGCCGCAGCGCGTTTAAGTACCTCATATTCATCGGCAGTTTTAAAGACTTCGAACAGGGAAACGCCGAGTAAATCGGCAATTTCATTCGCTTTTTGCACGCTGGTATCGCCGATGCCGCGCTTCGGGGTATTGACGATGCGCTGTAAACGAAGGTTGTCAGCGGGATTATTGACCACCGACAAATACGCAAGTGCATCCCTAATTTCCATACGGTCATAGAACTTGCGTCCGCCGATGATGCGGTAAGGAATTGCATTTTTGACAAGCGCACGCTCGATAGGCCCTGACATCGCATTCATACGGTACAGTACAGCGTGGTCACCGAAATGCCTGCCCTTTGCAACGGAAGAAAGGATTTTATCGGCAATGAAATTCGCCTCTCCCGTTTCATCCTCTGCGGTTTTCAATTCGATTTTTTCACCTGCGCCGTTTGCCGTCCAAAGGTTTTTGCCCTTTCTTTGGCTGTTGTTTTCAATCACGGCATTTGCCGCGTCCAAAATGCACTGGGTGGAACGGTAATTTTGTTCCAAACGAATCACGGTTGCATCGGAATAGCGCGTTTCAAAGCTTAAAATATTTTCAATCGTCGCGCCGCGAAAACGGTAAATACTTTGGTCATCGTCACCGACCACGCAGATATTGCGGTAGCCGTCGGCAAGGAGCGAGGTCAGCTTGTACTGCGCATGGTTGGTGTCCTGATACTCATCCACCATCACATAGCGGAACTGCCGCTGATAGTGCTCCAGCACATCGGGATTCTCCTCAAACAAACGGACGGTATTGAAAATAATATCGTCAAAATCCATAGCGTCGGCGTTCTTTAACAGGCTTTGATATTTCTTGTAGCATTCGCCGATTTTTTGCATACGGGTATCCTGCCCCGCCGATTTCAGAAATTCGCCGGGCGGCACAAGGGAATCCTTGGCACGGCTGATTTCGCCCAAAATGGTTTTGTGGGAAAGGAAACGGTCTTCAATCCCCAAAAGCCGCTGACATTCCTTCATCACGCGGCGGCTGTCGTCGGTATCGTAAATCGTAAAACGGTTGGTAAAGCCCAGCCTGTCCGCATTACGGCGCAGAATTTTAACACAGCTCGAATGGAAGGTGCTTGCCCAAATGTCATTGGCTTCGTCGCCGAGCATAAGGCAAAGACGCTCTTTCAATTCGTTTGCCGCTTTGTTGGTGAAAGTAATTGCCAAAATCTGCCACGGCTTCGGCGCGCGGTCACGAAGCACATCGGCAATGTCGGGGTAAACGGATTTGTCGCCCGCAAGATACGCCTGCATAAGCCTGATATCCTCCGTGTCGGGCGTACGGTCGGCAAATTCCGAGATGTATGCGTGCCCGAAGCGCAGCATATTCGCAATACGGTTGACAAGCACAGTTGTCTTGCCGCTGCCCGCACCTGCCAGAATTAAAAGCGGTCCATCAATTTGAAAGACCGCTTTTTTTTGGCATTCATTCATTCGTTTAAATTCATTTTCAATAATCTGTCGGCGTAAAGAGAGAAATTCAGTTTGATACATAAGAAACGATGCTCCGTTATTTTTGAAATAAATTGCCGCCGTGACAGTCGATTGCCACGGTAAGCGGAAAGTCTTTAAACGTCAGACGTTTGACGGATTCACAGCCGAGATCCTCGTAAGCGATCACTTCGCATTCTGTGATACATTTGCTCGCAAGTGCGCCTGCACCGCCGATGGCGCAAAAATACACTGCCCCGTTGCGGACGATTGCATCGCACACTTCCTTTGTGCGCGGTCCTTTGCCGACCATCGCGGCAAGCCCCATATCCAAAAGCTTCGGCGCGTAAACATCCATACGCCCCGAGGTAGTCGGTCCGCAGCTGCCAATGGCAAGCGCAGGCGGCGTGGGCGTAGGCCCTGCATAGTACACCACTGCACCGTCAATCGGATACGGCAAGGCTTCACCCGTCTCGATTTGCGCCATAATGCGCTTATGCGCCGCATCACGCGAGGTATACACCGTACCGCTCAAATACACGGTATCGCCCGCCGAAAGGGACGGTGCGTTTGTTTTAATTTCGCCCGTATGTAAATATACTGTCTGCACGGCTCAGCCCTCTTTGGTTGCGTCAAATCGGTAAATTGTGTTGGCTGTTTCCCCTTGCCCGTTCTGTAAAACGGTCAGAGAGGCGTCTTGCAGTGCGGAAAATTCTTCGCCGAATTCTTCGATTTTTATGGAAATATCGGGAACAAATTTTTCCGCGTCTTTACGGTTGGACAACGCCTGTGCCGATTTGGACAACTTCACGGAAAGCGCGGCGATATTTGCGTGTAAATCCGCAATGGATTTGGTCAGCGTTTCGGCAAGCGCATCGACATCCGAGGAAAGGCGCGCAACCTCTGTCGCCTGCTTTGCGATGGAATCGGACGCGTCCAAAGCGGTTTCATTCGCCTTTTTGTTGGCGGCAGTGACGATTTCGTCGGAATATTTGCGGGCATCTAAGAACGCTGCGCCGAGCTGTGCTTCGGAAGCACGGATTTCTTCTGCTTTGCGGTGCATTTCGGATTTCTCTGTATCGATTGCCGCAAAACGCGCGGTGAGTGCTTCGTTTTCTGCTTTCAAAGCGGTGTTTTCCGCTTCGGATTTTTCTAAATCGGCAACCGTACCTGCGAGCCGCTCCTCTGTTTCTTTCGCCTTTGCACAGCGGTCAGAAAGCTCGTCCACCGTTTCGCCCAGCTCCGAAATCTGCGCGTTCTGCGCTTGCAGTTTTCCGGAAAGTGCGGCAATTTCGCCTTTTAATTCCTCTACATATTGCAGAACATCTTCACGGCGAAAGCCGCCGAAAACAGAGGTTCTTAAAATTCTTTCGGATTCCATAGTATTCTCCCCGTCTGTTGCACATACAAATTTATTCAATTTATTTTAGCACACTTTCCATTTCGCCGCAACCGTTTTCCCGCAAATAAGATAAATTCATTTTTACTTTTCCAAGTACACGGATTTGGTTGCCGTCTGCGCGCAAAATGCCGCGTCGTGCTCGGCAAAAAGCAGGGTAGCTTCGGTTTCCTGCAATAATTTTTCAATCTGCATACGCGACCAAACATCAATATAATTTAAAGGCTCATCCAAAATATACAGGTGCGCAGGCGTACACAGACAGCGTGCAAGCTGTACCTTTTTCTTCTGCCCCGCCGAGCAATCCTCTAAATGGCTCAAAAACTGTTCGCGTGAAAAGTCAAGTTTACGGAGAATCGTATAAAACAGCGTTTCATTTAATCCGTTTGCCTGCACAAAATCAGATAAAGCGCCGTGCAGTCCTTCTGTACCCTGCGGCAGGCAGGAAATTTTCAAATCCTTGGCAATAGATACATTGCCGATATACGAAATATCTTCGCCGCAAAGCAGTTTGAAAATGCTTGTTTTGCCCGTACCGTTTTGCCCCTGCAAATGGATTTTATCGCCCTGGCAGATTTTTAGGGTCACAGGCGAAAAAATCGGATTGCCGTCATAGCACACCTGTAAATCAGTAAGCTCTGCGAGTGTACGGGATTTAAAAGGCAGGGCGTTTAATTTTAAATCCTCCGCAGATTCAATATTTTTCAGCAGTGCGGATTTTTCTGCAATTGCCGTTTCGCGCCGCTGTGCCAAAGATTTTGACCTCTGCATCATTTTGGCGGATTTATGCCCGATAAACCCTCGGTCGGGACGAAGCCCCGAATTTCTTGTACCCTTTTTGGCGGCTTCCGTTTGCGCCGACCAGCCTGCGGTACGTGCCGCCGCGGTTTGCAGGCGGGTAATTTCTTTTTTTAGCTTCTCGTTCTCCGCCGCCTCAAAGGCATCGCGTTGTGCTTTGGCTTCCTGCCACGCGGAAAAATTGCCTTTTTGAATTTCAATATCGGTTTTATTGACGGAGAGCGTGTGGTCGGTGCAGACATCCAACAGTGCACGGTCATGCGATACTAAAATGAATCCTTTTTTGTGCGCCAAATATTCTCCCAAGGTTTCGCGCGCGGCACGGTCCAGGTGGTTGGTCGGTTCATCCAAAAGGTAAAAACAATTTTCCCGGGAAAACAAAATCGCCGTCTGCACCTTGGTCTGTTCGCCGCCTGACAGTGTGCGGTAAGGTCGGTATGTTGCTTCCTCCGATACGCCCAAAGCGGACAGTTCCTTGCGAAAGCACCACATATTTTCCTCACCCAACAGTTCCGATGCAATATCGCACACCCAAGCGGATTCGTCCGTTACGGAAAAAGGATAATACACAAACGGCACGGCACAGCGAATTGTACCGCTGTATTCGTATTCCCCCAACAGCAATTTTAAAAAAGTGGTTTTTCCGCGTCCGTTGCGCCCCGTAAAACCGAGCCGCCAATCTGTATCGAGGCGGAAGCTGACGTGTTCAAAGACAGGCGTTGTACCGCCATCGTAGGAAAAAGATAAATTGTTGATTTCGAGTATAGACATAAAGAGGTTCCTCCGTAAAAATTCTTACAACAACTGTGCACGGGATGTCGAGGACGCCATCCCCTACCAACACACGATGCCGGCTAAGATGATAAAAAGCCGCAGGAAAAATCCTGCGGCTTTTTAACGCACTTTTTTACAGAGAAAATCTCCGAAAAGGCACGAAAAGACGCGGTTTTGTTCCTGCGAAGCGCATAACAAAACAGACGGCACGTGCCGACAGCTCTGTTTTTGCGCCTGTAAATCAGCAGGAAGCTATACGCATCTTTTCATCTCCGTTCTTTTTAAGGTGACCGTATCCGAAACGAATGCGGTCAGTTTAACCTGTCTCTTATACACATCTCCGAG
>UQFM01000040.1 GCA_900540295.1 uncultured Oscillospiraceae bacterium | reverse complement strand
ACTTCCGTATGCAGAGGTCTCCACCGGAGACCCGCACCCCGCCCTACCGAGAATCGAATTTACTTTTTGCAAACTCCGCGGAACGACACAGAGGTCGTTCCCTACGCGCAAAACAAATTCAAAAAAACCCCCGCTCGACGGATGCGAATGCCATCTGTCAGGCGGGGGGTTTTGTGTCGATTTTATGCTTTGTTGTTTTGATTTTCTAAATTTTCATCATTTGTTACGGTCGGCTCTGTGGTTTCTGTTTCCGACGCGGTTTCGGACGGCAAGGTAGATTCTTTTTCTGTTGTAGATTCGGTGGGCTCTTCCGTTTTCGGCTGAATTACAACCGCCTGCATACCGAGTGCACTGTAAGCTGTCAGCACAGCGGATTTTGTGTAACGGTAATTTTTACTCTGCTGCGGGTCGTTGAAATAATAGTTGTTGTCATCGTAGCCGACCAACACTAAGCAGTGCATCGGTGATTTCCAAGTGAATTGTTCGGAAGTACCGAGAATAGTCCATGTGTGGGAGGGCTTTCGCGGATTTAACGGCGCCATACCGCTGGTTGCCCAAACGATGACGGGAATCTCCTTGTCAATATATGTACGGCAAAGTGTGTCAAAGGAAGTACCCGTTATATTTTTGACTTCCAGTTTTTTATGGTCGATGCATTTGTTGGTTGCGGTCACAATGACAGGTGCATAGCAGCCCCAGCCATATTTGCTGTAAGGACTGCCCAAAAAGACCTTGCGCGGGTCGTCGCCGAACCGTTCTCCGACTTCGTCACGGAACGGCGCTCTGCCTTTCGGGAGATAGTTGTCGATATAATTTTCAACAGACATCGGCACACCGAAATAACGAAGCACCATAACCGCCGACACACTCTCACAGCCTGTCGGATATTTGTCTACTTGGTAAATGTACGGCACGTCTAAAAGCTTTTTATGCTTTGCCGCAGGCGGCTGTTTGGGCGGTTTTGTGGTTTCGGGTTCTTCTTTTTCTACAGGCGCCGTCGTGCCGACAGGCTTCGGCGGTACTTTGGTGGTGGATGCCGTTTCAGATTCCGATACCGATTCCGACTCTGTTTCCGATACGGATTCTGTGACCGTTTCCGTGACGGTTTCTAATTCTGCCACAGGTACAGACGCAATTTGTTTGGCGCGGTGCTGACGCACGGCAAATACGGCGGTAACCGTACATACCGCAACCAAAACCGCGCCTGCCGCAAGAATTGCCCAGACTCTTTTCGGCAAATTTCGCAAAGAAATTTGCAAAGCTTCTCCTCGTTTCATAACCCTATCTCCTTATGCCCGCAAAGAGGCAATCAGCGCACCGCAAAGCGCGTCAATTTCTGTTAAGCTTTCTTCCTTTACAGTAGAACGAACCGTAACGGTTTCGGGCAGTACAGTCATATTTTGCATGGATTCTAAAATCTCCCGCATTTTTTTGCCGCTTTGCGGCGCCCATGAACCGTTTTGTATCAGACCGACTGTACGGTTGCGAAGCGCGTGTGCCTTTAAATCGGTCAGAAGTGTTTCCACAGGTGTGAATATGTCATTATTATAGGTCGCGGCGGCAAATACCAAGTGACTGTATCGGAACGCCTCGCTGACCAAATAGGATGTGTGCGTGACAGATGCGTCATAAAGAACGGCAGGCACGCCTTTTTCCGAAAGCTTTGCCGCTAAAATCTCCGCCGCATTTTGTGTGCCGCCGTAAACCGAGCCGTACACAATCAAAACGCCTTTTTGCTCAGGCGCATATGCACCCCAAGTCAGATATTTTTCTACAAACACGGCAATGTCTTTGCGCCATACAGGACCGTGCAGGGGGCAGAGCAGATGCATATCCAAGCCTGCCGCTTTTTTGAGCAGTGCAAGCGTTTGCGCACCGTATTTGCCGACAATGTTTGTGTAGTAGCGGCGAGCTTCCGAAAAGTCTGCCGTATTGTTCGGCAGCTCGTCCGCAAATATATTGCCGTTTAAAGCACCGAACGTGCCGAATGCATCTGCCGAAAACAAAACCTTTTCCGTTTCGTCGTAGGTGACCATCACTTCAGGCCAGTGTACCATCGGCGCCATGTAAAAGGACAGGGTGTGTTTGCCCAAAGAAAGCGTATCGCCCTCTTTGACAAGTACCGTGTGTGCGTCTGCGTCAAACGAGAAAAACTGTTTCATCATCGCGGCGGACTTCGCATTGCATACAATCTTCACCTGCGGATACCGTAAAACCAACTCCTCCAATGTGGCGGCGTGGTCGGGCTCCATATGGTTTACAATGACATAATCCAATGTGCGCGAACCCAAAATATGCGCAATGTTCTCAAAAAACAGTGCGGAAACGGACTTGTCCACCGTATCCAAAACAGCGTTTTTTTCATCATCGATAAAATATGCGTTATAGGAAACACCATTCGGAATCGGATAGACGTTTTCAAATAACGCCAAGCGGCGGTCACTGCCGCCGATATAGGTAATATCGTCTGTAATTTTTCTGATACAATACATAAGGAAAGCCTCCAATAATTTATATTGTAGCACAAGACAGCGCAGAATTCTATATTTATCTTGCCAAAAATTTCGGAAAATACAAAAAGCGATGCATGCGCACCGCTTTTTCAGTCGTTTAATCGGAATCCGCAGAGCTTTCTGATTTATCTTTATAGAAACAGGCAACCAGCCAATAATATAAAGGAATAATCAGAAATAAAACCCAGGTCGGACTCCAAATACTGCAAACAAATCCGAAGAACAAGTAAACCAAAACAATCACTTCGGGAACAGGCATTGTAAGCAGTCTTGCTTTCGGCTTGCGCACAGTCAGTGCGGCGGCGAAGTGATAATAAATCGGAATCAGCAGAAAAACCAGCCAGCCCGGATGCCATGCGTCCAGAAAATAGCCGATTGCCAAATAGAGGAGCAGGGTAATGATTGGAAACGGAAATTTTAAGAGCATAGCGCCCTTCTTTTGCAGTTCGGTTTTCGGCAGGGGGGCGGGTGCCTCTTTTTCGGCTTCTTCGGGTGTGCCGTTTAAAATATATGTGTCTTTTTCCGCATTTAACAGCGTGTCGAGCGACATGCCGTAGAGCGACGCCAGCGCGATTAGGTTATCTGTATCGGGAGAAGACTCCGCGCGTTCCCACTTGGAGATTGCCTGACGGCTGACACCCAATTTTTCCGCGAGCGCTTCCTGCGAGTAGCCGTTTGCCTTGCGCAGCTGCACAAGCCGTGTTGCGATTTCCAAATTCATAGTTTTATCACCTCGGTTATTCGTGAAGTTATTTTATCAAAAAAATAAGGGTTTCGCAAGTCGTTTTCGGTTTACAGGCGTAAAAAAATACCGCAACCGAAGTTGTCAGCAACGGTTGCGGTGCGTTTGTAAAATTTAATAGCCCATATCCTTGCAGTTTTTCTGATGTTCCTCGTAGCTCGCGGCAAAGCGGGATTCATACGGCGGCTCTGTATCGATAACGAAATACAGATAATCCGTTTTGTCGGGATTCAGCGCCGCGTTGACGGAGGACATGCTCGGATTGCAAATCGGACCTGCGGGCAGTGCCGCACAGCGGTAGGTGTTGTAGTAATATTTGAAATGGTCAATCTTATCGGGATATTGCAGTTGGATAACGCCGGTGCAGTATTTGGTCGTGACGTCGCATTGCAGTTTCATACCGATTTTTAAACGGTTGTAGAGCGTCGAGGAAATCAACGTGCGCTGTTCGGGCGTAAAGGCTTCTTTTTCAATGATGGAAGCGACCGTCAGAATTTCGTGTACGGAATAGCCCATTGCCTTTGCCTTGTCGCGCATTTCCTGTGTCAAGCGCGAAGCGGAAGTCGAGACCATTTTATCCAAAACCGCTTTCGGGTCGGTATTTTTCTTGAATTCGTAGGTCGCGGGGAACAGGTAGCCCTCTAACGGAAAGCAGACATTTTGCGCTTTTTTTACATCGGCGAGCAGAGGGTTTTTCGAAAGGTCATAGCTTTGCGCCGCATCGATAAATGCCTGCCCCGTGCAAATGCCTTTTTCTTCCAAAAGCCAAGAAATACGCACCAACGTGTAGCCTTCGGGTACGGTGACGGTAATCATATCCGACTTTGCGGCGGGGACGGTTTCGGGTGCGTTTGTACCGTCTGCATAAATACCGCCCGCGGGTTTGGTGGTCAATCCGTTTTGCAGGCTGTCGGTTGCGTCGGCAGGCTCTTTTTGCCCGCAGGCGGCGAGCGAAAAGAGCAGGGTTAAAATTAAAAGGATAGAAATACTGCGTTTCATCTTTAAACTCCTTATAGAAGCGGAAGTACAAATTTTCGACAATTCATTCTATCATTTCTCGACGCAATTTGCAAGAGATACATATTTGTCATTCTGAGCCGCAGGCGAAGAATCTCACTCCGCAGAATGTTTGTCGGATGTACGCAAGGGTACAAAAATCATCCGACAATATTTTGAATCCATTTGCCCTTGCGGTAACGGCGCAGACCGAGAATCGCTTTGTAAATTTCTTCGCCCAACACCATGGCATATACAATGTAAATCGGCTGTTTGAGAATCAGTCCGCCGAGCACCGCCATTGGCACGCCGATTGCCCATACGCCCGAAAAATCTAAAAACAGGGTGTATTTGGTATCGCCGCCGCTGCGTAAGATACCGACGATGTTTACATAGTTATGCGTTTTAAACGGCAAATAGCAGGCGAAAATGAACAGACACATCGCCGCCGCGGAAAAGACTTCTGCGGACAGGTCAAACAGGGATAGGATATGTTTTCTTAAAAGCACCAAAAGCACGGCGAGCGTCGTCGAAAAAACGATATTGGACAAAAGCAATACTTTAGAATGCCGTTTCGCGTCGGTCAAACGATTCGCCCCCATTTCATTGCCCAAAACCACGCCCGTGGCAGAAGCGAGTCCTGCAAAGGCGGCAACAAACATCTCCTCGACTACCTGCGTGGCGGTAATTGCCGCCATGGGGACAACGCCCATTCTGCCGTAGACGAGGGCGTACATGGTCACGCCCAGCCCCCAAACGGATTCGTTGAAAATCACAGGCGTAGCAATTTTAAAGAATTGACGGATAAACGCTTTGTCAAACCGAATCAGTTCCCGCAGTTTCGCCGCACCTGCGCTCTTCGTAGCGTAAACATATATGAGAATTGCGGTGCATTCGTAAATTCTCGCAACCAGTGTGCCGACCGCCGCGCCGCGCAGTCCCATTTGCGGAAAGCCGAATTTGCCGAAAATCAGTGTGTAGTTGATAAATGCGTTCACGGCAATCGCAGAGGCGGTAATCACGACGGTAAACGCAACCTTGTTGACTGCGCGGTAAAAATAGGTGTAGCACTGGGAAATCGCCTGAAACGGATAGGAAAACGCAACCAAGGCGAGATACCCCGCGCCGAGGGAAATCGTGCTTTCCTCGGGGGTAAAAATCCGCATGACATGTCTCGGGAATGCCGCACTGCAAATTGTAAAAATGAGTGCGGCGGAAATGCCGATGCACAAAGAAAGTCCCAGCACGCGGCGTACATTCGGCACATCTTTTTTACCCCAATACTGCGCGGTCAGTACGGTAGAACCGCCTGCCACGCCGAACAGTACCAGAGAAAGCACGAAAAACACTTTATTGGCAAGTCCGACGGCGGCAAGGGATTCCTCGCCTAAGGAACCAATCATTACGGTGTCAATGACGTTTAAAAAGTTGTTCAGCAGTGCCTGCAACGCTACGGGTACTGCAATGGCGACGGTCTTTTTATAAAACCGTTTGTCATAATTGGAAAGCGATGCCATAGATTTTCTGTTTGCTCCTTTTTTCACTTCGTAGTTTGAATAATCTCACGCGGCGCGTAGGGCGGGGTTATTCCCCTGTTAGGGGAAATGTCTGCGGAGCGGACAAAAGGGTAATGGCGAAGCCGTAACTTGCCTCCGCCGTTACTTTTGGTGAAATTTAACCTTGCTCGGGTCGTCGCGGACGCCGATCCCTACAGGATTGCGAATTTTCGTTTATTTTGCACGAAATCCGACTCTGCTCGGGCGCGCAATGCACGCCCCTACGGATTGGTGCGAATTTTTGCGGGGCGCCGCGGTGCGGGTCTCCACCGACCGAGCCGGTAGGTGAGACCTTGCCCCCGCCGCAAGGTTTCATCAGACTTCGGCGGGCGAACACAGTTCGCCCCTACGGGGTGCGATTCACCGTTGGTTTGCGGAAATCGTAGGGAACAACCTCTGTGTTGTTCCGCAAATTCTTCGCGGGCGCGCGATGCACGCCCCTGCGGGTTTCCGAATGCACATTCACAAAAAAGCACCCCGCGCAAACAAAGGCACGGGGTGCTTTCGCAGTTTCCGTTGGATTTTAAAGGCTTACGCGGGGTAGAACGCTCTGTGTACAGCCGATACCGCGCGGTCCGCATCTTTCACATCAATCAGCACCGAAATTTTGATTTCGCTTGTGGAAATCATGTCGATGTTGATGTCGTTCTCATACAGTGCCTCAAACATTTTGGAAGCCGTGCCGGGGTGAGATTCCATACCTGCGCCGACCACCGAAATTTTGGCAACTTCTTTGTCGCAGACGACGTTGCTTTCATCAATATCGAAGGTGTCTAAAACTGCCTTGACAGCTTCATCGGCATTTTCCTTGGAGACGGTAAAGGTAATATCCTTGGTATCGTCTCTGCCGACAGACTGCAAAATGATGTCCACATTGATTTTCTTCTGTGCAAGCTTTGCAAACATCTTAAATGCCACACCGGGATTGTTCGGGATTTTTTTGATAGAGATACGGGCGACGTCTGTATCCTTTGTGACGCCTCTGACAAGCATTTTTTCCATTTTAGCGACCTCCTTAACGATTGTGCCGGGCACTCTTTTTAAGCTGGAAAGCACTTCCACTTCCACATTGTATTTTTTTGCCATTTCCACCGAACGGTTGTTGAGCACCTGCGCGCCGAGGGTAGCAAGCTCCAACATTTCGTCATAGGTGATTTCCTGTAATTTCTTGGCATTTTCCACCTTGCGCGGGTCGGCGGTGAATACGCCCTCCACGTCGGTGAAAATCTGACAGCGGTCTGCGTGCATCGCCGCCGCAATCGCAACGGCGCTGGTATCGGAACCGCCTCTGCCGAGGGTGGTCAAATCATCGTATTTGTTTAAGCCTTGGAAGCCCGCGACAACCACGATGTTGTGACGGTCCACCTCTGCGCGCAGACGGTCCGTTTTAATGGATTTGATACGCGCCGTGCCGTAAGCGGAGCTTGTGTTAAAGCCTGCCTGCCAGCCGAGGAGAGAAACCACGGGGAATCCCAATTTTTCAATCGCCATGGATAAAAGCGCAATGGAGATTTGCTCACCCGAGGTTAACAGCATATCCATTTCGCGCTTGGAAGCGGCGGGGTTGATTTCCTTTGCTTTTTCAATCAAATCGTCCGTTGTGTCGCCCTGCGCGGAAACCACGACGATGACGTCGTTGCCCTCGCGGTATGTGTCCGTGATGATGTTTGCAACATTCATCACTCTTTCGGCGTTGGCGACCGAACTGCCGCCGAATTTCTGAACAATCAGTCCCATAAAAACCTCCAAAAACAGATAAACAAAGCGTCTATCTTAATAATTTGTCACACGAATGCAGGAGAGTGCCTGAAGCCCTGTGTTTTCAAGTTTTTCGGTCAGCGCCTGTTCCGTATCCGTGCCTGTTACGAATGCCAATTCGTTTGCAGGCGCGTCTTCACGCGAAAGCACCCTGACTTTGCCGAACTGCGCTTCCACTGCGGCGAGCGCGGTGGCTTTGTCGGACACCTCGGTGCGGATATACAGTGCGGTTTCAAGCGTTTTGTAGTCCACTACATAATTTTCTTCGCTCGCACCCCAGCCGAAAGCTTTTTTGCGGTCTACGTGTTTGGCACAGTCAATGACATCGGCAACCACGGCGCTTGCCGTTGGGAGCTTGCCTGCACCCTTGCCGTAAAATACGACGTCGCCTATTGCATCGCCGCGCACCAGAATGGCGTTGAAAACATCCGTAACCGATGCGAGCTGACTGCCGTGCATCACCACCGCGGGGCTGACCACTGCGGAAATTTTGCCGTCTTCCAAACGCTTGGCGCGCCCGAGCAGTTTAATCACACCGCCGTAATTCTGAATATACGCCACGTCTTCCAAGGTGATTTTGGTAATGCCCTCGGTATACACCGCGTCGGGGTACACATGCTTGCCGAAGCAGAGCGACGCCAAAATGCAGATTTTGCGGCAGGCGTCGTGACCTTCAATGTCGGCAGTCGGGTCTTTTTCGGCATAGCCGTTGTCCTGCGCCAGCTTCAACGCGTCCGCAAAGGTCATATTTTTCTCAATCATCATGGTGAGAATGAAATTGGTCGTACCGTTTAAAATGCCTGCAATCTCGTCAATCTCATTCGCGGCAAGGCACTGCGTAATCGGGCGGATAATCGGAATACCGCCGCCGACCGACGCTTCAAACAGGAAGTTCACATTGTTTTCTTCGGCAAGGGTCAAAAGCTCATAGCCCTTTGCCGCCACCAATTCCTTGTTCGAGGTGACAACGCTTTTGCCCGCCTTTAAAAGAGAAGAAACGAATTCAAATGCGGGGTGCAGACCGCCCATGGTCTCCACCACGATTTTTACATCTGCGTCATTTAAAATAATGTTGAAATCCTTAATAAACTTATCTTCGTTCGGGTCGTCGGGAAAATCCCGAAGATCCAAAATGTATTTCAAATCCAAACTGTCCCGTGTGCTGCGGCGGACAATACTGTCGTGATTTTTGTTGAAAACCTCGACCACGCCGGAGCCGACGGTGCCGTAACCCATAACGGCTACATACATATTCTCACTTCCCAATTATATTGATACGTTTAATAGTCTATCATAAATTCCGCACGGAATAAAGAAAAAGTTTTAAAATCTGCATGGGAAAATAAAATTTCTATGAAAGTTTCTATTATTGATTGTAACTTGTGAAAAAATAGTATAAAATGTATATATTCCCATCGGGCTCCTGTCCGAAATACCATAGCAAAAACGAGGGAGAATATGGACAAAATAGAAAAACGCAGAGCGTTTCTTATCAATACAGCATATGCCGTTGTGTTGATCGGATTGTTTTATTTGGCGGTGAAATACGCGCTCGGCATCATTTGGCCGTTTGTCGTAGCGTTCTTTTTGGCAATGGTGCTGCAAAAGCCCGTCAATTTTCTTGCGAAAAAAACCTTTTTAAAACGCGGTGCGGCGTCGGTTGCAATGGTGCTTTTCATGCTTGTGATTATCGGTTCGCTGCTGGGCGGGGTAATCGCGCGCGTGGTGATTGAACTGCGTGATTTCTTCGGATTTTTGATGATGAAGTTAGAGGATGCGCCTACCTTTGCCAACCAAATCATCACATGGCTGCAAAGCGCTTTATCCTTTTTACCTGATTCTCTGGAGAATTCCGTTATTTCTGCGGCAACGGACTTTTTGCATAAGCTTTTAGGCTTGCAGGCAGATGTGGTCGCCAATGCACCCCAGCCCTCGGGCGGGGGAATCGACCTTTCCGTGCTGTCCTCACCGCTCGGTATGGTTTGGGGGACGGCAAAGCAAATTCCGATGTTTGCAGTCGGTGTTTTGGTATGTATCGTTTCCTGCTGTTTTATGACGTCCGATTACCGCAATATGCGGGATATGATTTTGCGGCAGATGGGGGAGAACCGGCGCAGCGCCGTTGTGCGTGCCAAGCAGGTGATTTTTTCCACACTCGGCAAAATGGGGAAATCCTATTCCATCATTATTTGTGTAACCTTTGCAGAGCTTGCTGTCGGTCTGTTGGTTTTAAAGCTGATTGGCGTGTATACAGGCGGCTACATTTTTGCAATCGCACTGATTACCGCGATTGTGGATATTCTGCCCGTGCTCGGTACGGGTACGGTTTTAATCCCTTGGGCGGTGTATTCTTTCTGCACAGGCAAAATCGGATTCGGCATCGGCATCTTGGTAATTTATGCAATTATCGGTGTGGTACGGCAGGTGATTGAACCGAAGCTTGTGGCTTCACAGCTGGGACTGCCGCCGTATTTAATGCTGATGGC
Source organism: uncultured Oscillospiraceae bacterium (assembly GCA_900540295.1). Taxonomy (GTDB): domain Bacteria; phylum Bacillota; class Clostridia; order Oscillospirales; family Acutalibacteraceae; genus Fimenecus. The sequence goes on along the minus strand of UQFM01000040.1, from coordinate 6,567 downwards.
AATGTTCGTCGGTACACAGCTGTTCGGCTTTATCGGGCTGTTTTTACTGCCGATTACGTTTACGCTGATTAAGGTACTCAACGATGAGGGCATTATTCATTTCCTGAAAAAGGAAAAGGTCGCCGAAGCGGATACAGAGACGGTATCGGTGACGGAGTCAGTTTCGGAAGAAGGGGCGAATGCGGAATGATTGATTTGCACTGTCATCTTTTATGGGATATGGACGACGGCGCGGCTTCTATGGAAAAAACCGTTGAATTGTGTCAAAGTGCGGTCAAAAACGGGATTCGGATTATTGCGGCGACGCCGCATTTGACAGATGTGGATATGACCGACGATTTTCTGTATGCACGCAATCGGAGAATTGCGGAACTAAACGCATATTTAGAGGCGGAGAAAATGCCTTTAAAGGTGTGCGGCGGTGCAGAGGTGTATTTGAATCACCGTATTTTTGGGGCGGAAAATCTCAACGAAGTTACCCTCAATTATTCGCGGTATTTACTTTGTGAATACAGCCTGCAGCCGTTTGAACCCGAACGGGCGGTTTTGTTTGCGGAAGAAATTTTAGAACGGGATTTGATTCCGTTGATTGCACATCCGGAACGGTATCCGACATTTCACAAATATCCGGAAATACCGCGGGAACTGCGCAGTATGGGTGCGCGCCTGCAAGTCAATGCGGACTCTTTGGCGGGGCATCTCGGGACGGAAGTGCAGGAATTTGCAAAGACGCTTTTGCTGGACGGTACGGCGGATATGATTGCGACGGATGCGCATGACCCGCAATACCGCGGCAATGCTTTTATGGATTTTCAGGCGCAGTTTCCGCCTGAAATCACGAAAGAATTGGTTTATTGGGCAACGTGGATTGTTCCGCAGTATGTTTTGCGGAATGCCGACATACCTGCACGTCCGAACGGTATTTCAGGTTCGTTTTAATTTACAGTTCGTTCATAAGACGGATTTTATTTGTTCATGCATGCGGCATATACTTTTTTGCAGAAAATGTTTGGGCAATACGAATGGAGAGAATGTATTTTGAACGGATTTCGGAATAAGCTTTTTCGGTTCTTAGAGGGACGTTACGGCTTTCGCGGTGTCAGCGACAGTGTGCAGATTGTGATTTGCTGTGTGTATTTGCTGTTGGTTGTCCTCAATACCTTTGCCCGTTCACGGATTATCAGCGCGATTTTGCTTGTCCTGCTTGGCTACACACTGTTTCGGGTGCTTTCCAAGAACATTCCAGCGCGTGAAAATGAGGACCGTGCAGTACGCGAATGGCTGTTTCGTCTGCGTGATGCTTTTCAAAATCAAAGCCGTCAGGCGGAAATCCGTAAAGGGGAACGCGCGGCGAAAAAGGAAAAGCGTGCAGTCGAGCAAGAACGGCGTAAGGATAAAGAACACATCTACCGCGAATGCCCCGAATGCGGTGCGACTCTGCGTCTGCCGCGAAAAAAGGGCAAGCACAGCGTGATTTGCCCGCGCTGCGGCAACAAGTTCGGTGTAAAGTGCTGAAGCTTTCCAAACGGGAAAGTACAGTTTTATGCGTGCATATTTTGCGAGGTTCGTTCTGACAGAAGAAAAAACGCAGTGAAGGGGAAAGAGAACGGCAGTGCGCTTTACCGCATTTTTAAAATTGCACAGCGGAATATTTTACGGCAGAATACAACAGAAAAGACCAATATTATCGGATTTCCGAAAGTGTAAAATCCCGTTTGCTTTTCTGTTTTGTGACAAATGTTTTCTGTTTCCGCGCGTTTGATTTTACTCATTTTTCAGAAAAATCAAAAAATAACAGTTGACTTTTTGAAAGCATCGGTTTATAATCAATATGCTGTTTGGGCCCGTAGCTCAGCTGGGAGAGCGTACGGTTCGCATCCGTAAGGTCGAGAGTTCGATCCTCTTCGGGTCCACCAATCCTCGAAAAGTCGAACACCACATTGTTTTTTGTGAATGAACTTTTCGGCATTATGTGTAAAATAGAGGACAAGGTTTAAGCCTTGTCCTCTATTTTCTCTTTATCGCCATTTGTATTCTCCACAAATAAAAAATCGCCCCGAAGTATGGAAGATTCCACGCTTCGGGGCGGTTACAATTTTTATTCTGCTCTTATTCAGTTCTCAGCAAATTACCAGCAAGTAACCGAATGTTGATATATCAACGTTTTTCAGGATATTCAGTGTGTTTTAGCAAATAAGCGCAAGTAACGAGATGTATTGCTTTGGACGATAAGCGGATATTACACCTTTTTCAAATACTTCCCCGCGCACATCCAATTGCCGCTTTCGAGCTGGCACCAATCGCCTTTACGGGCGATGACGTAGAATGTTTCTCCGCGTTTGTAGCTACTGACCTGTTTAGACAGCGTGGACGGTGATTTACGGACGGTTAACCAGTCACATGTCATTGTATATGCTGTGCCAATGTGCGCTGGGTTTGATTCTGTAATCGGTGCAGTAGAACAATACGCTAAACAAATCCAGCGGTTTGTGCCGATTCTGCCCCAGTTTTGTGTGCCGACACGTTTGATTTCGTAAACGGGGTAGGCAGTGTTGTATTTTGCGCCGTTCTTCTCGGCGACTGCATGCGTTACACCTGCGCCTTTTCGGACGTTCAAATCCTCGCGCGGATAATATGTACCGATAACCTTTTCAGACGGTTTTGCAACGCCCCAGTAAGCATACCAAGACTGCACAATCTTTTCGCCGTTGGTTTCATCGAACCAACACTTTTTACCGCGCACATCCAAGTGAACAGAACCGTTTTTGTTTATCAGACCAATGCCGCCCGCGTGATTCAAATCTTCCAGTGCAAGGGTGACGTCCTTTGACGAAAACGGCGTACCGTCTTTCTTCTTTGCCGTAATGTCCGCCGCATTGCCTTTGGTGTGCTGGTCGGTGGCATATCCGCCGACTTTTACAGAATGCGAAGGCGAGCGGTAGCCCGATGTGATATTGATTGCTCCCGCGCCGAGCTTGTCATACAGCTGTTCCAACAGATTGATTAAATCCATATTGACAATGATTTTATCACTGCCGTCTTTGCATTTGAATTCTTTCACCTGAAAATGTGCAGACAACCGTGTATTCCCGTCACGCTTCAGTGAGTATGTTTTAAGCATTTTCTTTGCCCTCTCCGCCGTTGTTCAGCATGTCCTTGTATTCGTCCGCCGCAATCGCGTTCTCCGTGAAGCTGTTGTTCTTCCACCACGCCCACACGGCGGCGGCAACGGTGAATACAGCCGTCAATCCCATATAGATTTCCTCATCGGAAAACGGCAACGGATTTTTGCCTGCGGCGGTCAGAATCTGATTCAGCAGTGCGATAACAAGGATAATGGTGCGGATAATGGTTTCTTTTGATACGTTTTTCATAGTGATACTCCTTTATTTTTTATTTTCTAAATTTTGAATACGGTGTTCGTGGTCGCCGAGCCGTTCCGTATGCTCGTCCAGCTCGGTAAAAATCTTTTCGTGACGGTCAGAGGCTTTTTTCTTGAATTCTTCCAAATCCTTTTCCTCTTCTCCGATGCGGTATGCCAAAAGCTTTAACTGCTCATACAGCTGTGTCATTGCCTTGGTGTTTTTCATCAGCGGCACGGCGACTGTTCCAATCAGTCCCGCAATGGCGATAATTACCGTCACAATCGTCCATTCATTCATCGGTATCACCCCCGCCTGTTTCGTCTAAAATCTGTTTTGCGACTGACCGAATCTGTGCAATCGTCGTTGCAGTGGACAGCCCCGCCGCCAACTGCCTGATACGGTCTGTATCGGGCTGTGCATCGGCTTCCTGCGGCAATGCGCCAAACTGCTGTTCGTATTCTGCCTCGGTTAATTCCACCGTGCCGTTTTCTGTGTTGACCTTAATCATTCTCTCACCCCCAGTGCAATAATGCGGCTCCCTGCAAGCAGTTTCAAATCACCTGTCACACCGAACTGCCACGAGGACGCAGTTTGGAAATTTGCTGTATTTTCCACAGGAAAGCGGAAATACAAATCTGAATGCGGTGAACAGTTGGAATTTATCAGTCCCTGACAACGGATTTGTCCGTTTACAACTGCGTCGTTGCCGTCTGTATCCCGAATAAACTGTGAGGCATATGTAGACAGATACGCACCGTCAAACAGCTTTTTAGAATGAAACCAAAGCAGACGGTTTGTATCATCAGTATTTTTCGGGAATGTGTATCTGTGGTATGCGGAATATATCAAACCGCCGTTGAACCGCAGGCGCACAACACCGTTGGCTTCGCTCGGACATTTGCCCGCAAACAGCAGGAAAAATTCTTTCAGTTTGAAAGGCTTGCCGCTGTCATCCGCGGCGCGGGTGATGTCTGTGACATCCTCGGCCAGTGTGATGTCGTTTAACACTTCCATGTGGGGAATGACGATGCCGTTTCCGATTGTTTTTTCGCCCACAGTTAGATGCAGATTGTTATTTTCCAAATTCAAATCTGTCGGGGTACGTTCTTCCATTTGTTCCGTAAAGGTGTTTGTTTGGTCTTGAAGCGCTTCGTTGACCCCAGTTTCCAATTCTTGGATTGCCGCCGTAATAGCCTTGTTCTGTACGGAATTCTCCGAGGTTTCGGACATTTCCGCGTCAACCGTCACGGGCGGCGCAAGCAGGGTGCGCGGAATCTGCCGCGTTTCTCCATCTTGGACAATAAGGGTAATATCATCTTCCTTGGTCATAGTTGCCTTCGGCAATTTTGTAATTCTCATAATCCGTTCCCCTCGGTCTCATCCAAAACCTGCCTTGCCACTGTCTGAATCTGCGTAAAGGTCGCGGCAGTAGATAATCCTGCCGCCAGCTGCTGCAAACGGTCAATATCAGATATGCTGTCCAATCCCTCCGTTTTTTGCAGTTCTACAATTTGTTCTACCGTTAATTCCACGAATTCTTTGTCGACATATGCTCTTGCCATTATTCCACCCCCCAAATCTCAAACGATGTACCTGCGGCAAACTGTGCGCCAATGATAATCAGATATACTCCATTTATACAGCCCCAATCGGTTACAGGTTTTCGTCCGGGGTTCTCGTATAGCGTTCCCAATGTGTATGTATGTGTAGAAATTACTGTCCGCGCCCGTAAATATCCGTTTGCCATACGATCAGCATTCACAGAAATGGTTTTTGCGGCACTGAAATCTTCCGCAGGCGGGCGACAATAGTGGAATCCTGCACTCGTTCCAACTTGAAGCTGTCTTTTTATGGACGTTGTATCGTCGGACTGAATTGTGCCGCTGATTAGAATTTTCGTCCAACCCTGATTAGCAAGAGACAGCTGATAAAATGCAACAGGCTCTTCACCTTCGGCAATGGTAAACGTGTCCAGCAGAACAGGTGTTTTCTTAATTGGCACGCCTTGACCGATAGGCACATCACCTTCCATTAGCTGCAAAGCATTGTCCGCAAATTTGATACCATCAGGTACTCTCGGTATCAAAAGCGGTCGTGCAATTTGTTTGGTTCTCCCGTCCTGCACAATCGGAATGACATCTGTACTTTTTGATTCTGTTGCTTGCGGTAATTCTGAAATTTTTGCCATGATTTTTCCTCCTTGTGTTTCGCAAGTTTCAAGACAAAAAGAAAAAACGCCAATAAGGCGAGTGTCTTAAAACTCGCTTTATTGGCGTCTAGCGCTCTAATTTTTAATTTATTATACCATAAACCAAGCAATCTGTAAAGATAAACTTCTACATAAATTGAATCAGATTTCTTATAGACATACGACTATAATACCTAATCTAAAAGTTATTTGCTTTCTAATAATTCAATTTGTTCAAACAAATCTTGCATGGCACTCGGCTGTAACGCCCACCGGTAAGCAGGGTGAATTTCATAAGAATATCCAAAATCTGAAAAATCATTATAAATATACTGATTTTCATCGTAGTAAACCCTTAAAATTTCATCACCAACCTTTTTTCGTGCAGTAATGAAATTAATCTTATAGAGAAATGCAGCTAAATTTTGCGCATTTACTTCTTTACCATCTTTAAACACAAATCTGCTCATTGATAAAACGTTATCTAATTTTTTAATCAATTGCTGTCGTGAAAAAAGGCAAGGTGCTCCTGTCATCATTTCTTTTTGAGATGGCTTCATTTTTAATAACAATTCATGTATTTGCGGTAATTCAGATTTATATTCTGTACTGGTATCTGTCAACCTATCATTGGAATAATTTGTAAATGCACTCTCGAGATCATCTGTTAATATATGATCATGCTTATTTGTATAAGCTCTTCTTGCTGCCAATGTACAAAGTTTAACTAGGTCACGTGGACGCTTCCGAATTAAAGACATAAGGACCTGATACATCGGCGCATTTGACCAATGCCCGTCACCATGAAAACGTTCTTCAAATATACTATTTAAATAGTGACATATATCTTTTTGCCGCTGACACAATAAATATTCTTCATCAATCTCTCTCCCAAAATAAGTTTCAATCCGTTTAATTAACATAACTAAAATCTCGTGGTTTGTCCAACTTTGCCATATAACACTACCATCTATTTTATCTGTCGTTTCGTCAGAAGTACGCACAGCATAATAC
>UQFM01000039.1 GCA_900540295.1 uncultured Oscillospiraceae bacterium | reverse complement strand
AAGCAAGGCTGACGCCTTGCGAGAGCGATAAGTTGAAAAGTGCCCGCAGGACACGTCTTTTGGGCGTGTTCGTACGCGTGTGCTATGGTTATACGGAAAGGACAATTGGAGATTGGAGACAATACTTCAAGAAGAGGGCAATTGCCGCCTGTACGAAAAAATGGGGTATTGCAAAACAGGGCAAACGGAAGTTATCCATGAAAACATGACAATCGTTTATTATGAAAAACCGTAAACAAAAAACGGGAGCAAGGTATATTTTGCTCCCGTTTTATATTGCGGTAAAATTTATTTCCGCTTTTCTTTATACTCGACTGCCGCGCCGACAAGTCCCGAAAACAGGGGATGCGGACGGGTCGGGCGGGATTTGAATTCAGGGTGCGCCTGGCTTGCCACAAACCACGGGTGGTCGCGCAGTTCTATCATTTCCACGATATGCTTGTCGGGCGAGACGCCGCAGATGTGCATGCCGTTGACCTCTAATGCGGCACGGTAATCGTTATTCACCTCGTACCGATGGCGGTGGCGCTCGTGAATGAGCTGTTTGCCGTAGGCGGTATATGCCTTGGAGTTTTCATCCAGCATACACGGATACTGCCCCAGACGCATGGTGCCGCCGAGATTTGTGACGTCGTGCTGGTCGGGCATTAAATAAATGACGGGATGCTCCGTGTCGGGGTCAATCTCCGTGGTGTTCGCATTTTGGAGTCCCAAAACATTCCGTGCAAATTCAATAACGGCGATTTGCAGTCCCAAACAAATGCCGAGATAAGGGACTTTATTTTCTCTTGCATATTTGGCGGCGCAGATTTTGCCTGCGATACCGCGTGTGCCGAACCCGCCGGGGACGAGAATGCCGTCCGCCGTGCCGAGCAGTTCACGAACATTTTCCTCTGTAATCGTTTCGGAATCCACCCAGTCAATCTGCACATGCGCGTCATGCTCTAAACCGCCATGCTTGAGCGCCTCGTTTACGCTCAAATAAGAATCGTGCAGTTCTACATATTTGCCGACCAGCGCAATTTTGACCTGCTTTTTAAGATTGGCATTTTTCTCCATCATACGAAGCCAATCCGTGTGGTCGGGCGCACCGCAGGTAAGATTTAACCGTTGCACCACGATGTCGGCAATGCCCTCTTTTTCGAGCGCCACGGGGATTTCATAAAGCGTAGGCATATCACGGTTTTCAATGACGTTTTCCGATGGGACATTGCAAAACAGCGCGATTTTATCCTTAATCTCTTGCCCGAGCGCGTGCTCTGTACGCAGAACGATGATGTCGGGACGAATGCCGATGCCCAACAGTTCTTTGACCGAGTGTTGGGTCGGTTTGGTTTTCAGCTCCATGGATGCGCCGAGGAACGGAACGAGTGTCACGTGCACAAACATACAGTCCCCGGGTCTTTCCTGCGCGAATTGGCGAATCGCTTCTAAAAACGGCTGGCTTTCAATGTCGCCCACCGTGCCGCCGATTTCCACCAGAACAATATCGGTATTTTCGGTTTCGTTAAGTGCAATGCGGCGTTTAATTTCGTTGGTAATATGCGGAATAATCTGAATCGTCTGCCCGCCGTAAACGCCCTTGCGCTCATTGGAAAGCACGTTGTAGTACACACTGCCCGAGGTACAGGAGCTGTTTTTGGTTAAAGAAACGTCAATAAAACGCTCGTAATGTCCCAAATCCAAATCGGTTTCCGCACCGTCGTCGGTTACGAAAACCTCGCCGTGCTGTATGGGATTCATCGTACCGGGGTCGATGTTAAGATAGGGGTCAAGCTTCACGACCGTGACCGAAAGCCTTCTGTCCTTGAGAAGCCTGCCCAGCGATGCGGCGGTGATGCCCTTGCCTAAGCCCGAAACCACGCCGCCTGTGACGAAAATGTACTTTACTGCCATATAAATTGCCCCTTTTGCAGAAAAACTGCGTGAATTACCCATTCATTTTATAAATTGCCGATAGAATCGCTTATTTATGATACAACGCCTTGCTTTGCCGCATCGGTTCACAGGTGACGTGTACGCCAAGCTTCGAGAAAGTGTGCATGTCCACATCCGCCAGAATGACGGTGGAATGCAGTTCACAGCCGCGCAGCAGAGAAAGCGCCTGCATCGCTTTTTCCGCCGTCGGATTGGTTGCCGCCGAAATGGAAAGTGCCAAAAGCACCTCGTCGGTGTGTAAACGCGGGTTTTTGTTGCCGAGATGATTGACCTTTAAATCCTGAATCGGACCGATGACAACGGGGGATACCAAGTCTATATCCTCGCGGATATTTGCCGAAGCCTTCAAAGCGTTGAGCAGAAGTGCGGAAGAAGCACCGAGCAAATCGCTGGTTTTGCCCGTGACAATCCGACCGTCGGGCAGTTCCATCGCCGCCGCAGGTGCGTCGGTCGCGTCTGCCGCATCCAAAGCGGGCTGAACACAGCGTCGCGAAGTTGCCGTCACGCCGAGCTGTTTCATTAAAAGCTCCAGCGAAAGAATCTCATTCTGTACGGTTTCACCGTTCTTTGCCGCCACCAACGCCTTGTAATAACGGCGAATCACTTCCTGACGGGACGCCTCACAGCATACAGCATCATCTACAATACAGTTGCCCGCCATATTTACGCCCATATCCGTGGGGGATTTATACGGTGAAGCGCCGAAAATGCGCTCAAAAATGGTATTCAGTACAGGGAAAATCTCAATATCTCGGTTGTAATTGACCGTCGTTTCGCCGTAGGCTTCCAAATGGAACGGGTCAATCATATTGACGTCGTTTAAGTCTGTGGTTGCCGCCTCATAAGCGAGGTTGACAGGGTGCTTCAACGGCAGATTCCAAATCGGGAACGTTTCAAATTTGGCATAGCCCGCCTGCACACCGCGGTTGTGCTCGTGGTATAGCTGAGAAAGACAGACCGCCATTTTGCCGCTTCCCGGTCCCGGTGCGGTGACGACAATCAGAGAACGCGAGGTTTCTATGTAATCGTTTTTGCCGAAGCCGTCTCGGCTTACAATCAGCGGGATGTTTGCTGGATACCCCTCAATCGTGTAATGACGGTAGACGCGCACCCCGAGCTTTTGCAGTTTTTGCTCAAACGCAACCGCCGAGGGCTGTGCGGCATACTGTGTCATCACCACGCCGCAGATAGCAAGCCCGAAAGAAGAGTAAATATCCGTAAGCCGCAGAATGTCCTGCTCATAAGTGATGCCGATGTCGCCGCGCACCTTGCTTTTTTCGATGTCGTTCGCGTTAATGGCGATAATGATTTCCGCTTCCTCGCGCAATTCCAACAGCATTTTCATTTTGCTGTCGGGCAAAAATCCCGGAAGCACGCGCGAGGCGTGGTAGTCATCAAAAATTTTGCCGCCGAATTCCAAATAAAGCTTGCCGCCGAAGGACTTAATGCGCTCTTTGATGTGTGCGGACTGCATTTTTAAGTATTTGTCGTTGTCAAAACCGATTTTCACTGCTTTTTTCTCCTGCTGATAAGTAAAATAAAAAACAAAAACACACTACGGCGAGTGGCTGCACCCCAACGCCGAAGTGTGACACTGTTTATTATACAGAAAGCATTTCCAAAAATCAAGAGGACACAAAAATTTTTTGTAAAAATTTGCGGTTTGCGATTTGCGATACGCGGTTTTGAATTTGAGGGTTAAAATCTGCAAATCCGCAGGGGCGGGTGTCTTTGACCGCCGCATCACAAATACTTTGCCAAATCCGCAACCTTTTTTGCATCCGCCGCATCGTATTTCTCGAACGGAAATTCGATTCCCATCGTCTCGTATTTTTCCGCGCACAGCTTTAAAAACGGCAAAAGCTCAATTTTTTCAATACACGGGTACTGCGCGCAAAAATCCCTGAGTGCCGCAATATCCTGCGGGGTATCGTTTACGGCGGGCGTTACCACCTGCCGTACAATTACACGCTTATTCTGTGCCTGCAAATACTCCAAAAATTTCTGCACTGTCCGAAGCGGTATGCCGATATATTTTTGATAGCGTTCCGTATCAGGAAATTTAATATCCAATAATACAATATCGGTGACTTTCAGCAGGTTTTTAACGGATTCGTTCAGCCGAATCCCTGACGTGTCCAGCGCAGTGGAGATACCGTCCGACTTGCAAAGGGTGAACAGCTCCGTAACAAATTCTGCCTGCAACAGCGGTTCACCGCCCGAAACCGTTACACCGCCGTTTTCGCCGAAATAGGGCTTGTACCGCTGTACGGTTTTAAAAATATCCTGTGCTTCTACTTCGGTACCGCCGTTTCTGTCCCAAGTGTCGGGATTGTGACAATACGGACAGCGAAGCACACAGCCCTGTAAAAATACGACACTGCGCACACCCGGACCGTCCACCGTACCCATGCTTTGAAAGGAATGGATTCTGCCTGTCATAGTTTCACCGCCTTATTTAATAGTATAGCGGACTTTTCGGCGCGTTGCAAGCGCATTCTTCTTTGCGGCTTCTGTATTGACATTTTCAGTCGATACCGATAGAATAGAGTTGAAAAACAGCAAGAAAAGGGGAATGGATTATGATAGATACAAGATGCGGCTTGAAATGCGACGGCTGTCCGTTTGTAAAGGAATGTAACTGCGGCGGATGCATCGCAACGAACGGGCATCCGTTTCACGGGGAATGTCCTGTTGCCGTGTGCTGTCAGGAAAAAGGGTTTGTGCATTGCGGCGAATGCCCGAACATTCCCTGCGATTTGTTAATGCAGTATTCCTGCGACCCTGAACACGGCGATACCCCGCACGGTGCCAGAATCGAACAATGCAAAAAGTGGGCGGCGCAGGCGGAGTGAAAGATGTGAATAAAAAAATATTTCTATGCAGTGTTTTTGGAATCTATTGCGCGGCATTGTTGTATATTTGGCTTTTTAACGGACGGTACAGGCTGTATGATATGCCCTTGTCCGAATACATACAGCGTTCTGTGAATCTTATTCCGTTTTTGACCGTCACAAATTATATAAAGAGTATAGGGACGGGAACAATCAATCTGAAAACGGTTTTTATCAATTTGGCAGGCAATATTTTTCTGTTCACACCGCTCGGATTTTTACTGCCCGCCGTATTCCGAACCCTGCGAAAATTTTGGAAAAGCATGCTGACGGTATTTTTTATCGTGCTGGCTGTGGAAGCCTTACAGCTGCTTTTGCAAATCGGTGTTTTTGATATAGACGATTTTATTCTGAACCTGCTCGGAGCGGCGCTCGGCTACGGAATATGGAAATGGAAGCCGATACAGAAATTTATAAATGTATAAAGTAAAAAGCAGTTGTAAGCACAAGGCTTGCAACTGCTTTATTCTGTGCAAATTTCACGGACGGACAAGAAAAAACTCCCTCAGTCTCGCTCTAAGAGGGCGAAGAAAGAGATTTGCTGATTATAGCATCCCTACGCGCTCAGAATGACAGATTGTGCGAACCCATAGGGGCGCAAAACTTATCCTTTCCAAAACTTACGGTCAAGGGAACGGTACTGTACCGCCTCGGCAATGTGCGGTACATCAATTTGCGCTTTGCCGTCCAAATCCGCAATTGTGCGTGCAACGCGCAGAACCTTGTCGTAGGCGCGGGCGGAAAGTCCTAATTTTTCAAATGCATTTTTGAGAAGTGCCGAAGCGGCAGGGGTCGGTGTGCAGAATTTCCGCGTGAGCGCCGCATCCATTTTGGCGTTGCACGAAATGCCCGTACCCTGTAATCTTTCCTGCTGTACGGCGCGGGCTTTATCGACCCGCGACTTAATATCGGCAGAGGATTCCTCTTTCGCCGTTTTCGATAAATCGTCAAAATCTACGGGCGGGACTTCAATGTGAATATCCAAACGGTCCAATAACGGCCCCGATACGCGCGAAAGATACCGTTGCGGTGCGCCTGCGGGGCAGGTGCATTTTCGGGTCGGATGCCCGAAGAATCCGCACGGACACGGATTCATGGCACACACCAGCATCACCGAACACGGATACGAAAAGGTCGCCGCCACGCGGGCGATGGTGATTTTGCCGTCCTCAATCGGCTGGCGCATAATCTCCATTGCCGTGCGTGAAAATTCAGGCAGTTCGTCTAAAAACAGCACGCCGTTGTGTGCCAAAGAAATTTCGCCGGGGTGCGGCACTGTGCCGCCGCCCGAAAGCCCCGCAGGGGAAACGGTATGGTGCGGCGAACGGAACGGACGCGCCCGAATCAACGAAATTTCAGGCGGGAGCGCACCTGCTACGGAATAAATATTGGTGGTTTCGAGCGCCTCGTCAAAGGTCATATCGGGGAGAATTGAGGGGATGCGCTTGGCAAGCATGCTTTTGCCTGAGCCGGGCGGCCCAATCATCATCACGTTGTGTCCGCCTGCGGCGGCGACCTCTAAGGCGCGCTTGGCTTCGTGCTGTCCCTTTACGTCCGCGAAATCAGGCAAATCCAAGGGCTGGGTGTATTCGCTGTAATCCTTGGCGGTCACGGGCGAGAGCGGTGCTTCCCCGCGCAAATGCGCAAGCAATTCCGCAACCGTTTTGACGGGAAATACAGAGATGCCCTCGACCACTGCACCCTCGGCAAGGTTTTTGTGCGGGATATAAATTTCGCGAAAGCCCGCCTTGCGTGACTGAATCACCATCGGCAGTACGCCGTTGATGCGGCGCACCTCACCGCTTAAGGATAGCTCACCGATAAACGCGCGTGATTCCGTATCGCACTTTAACTGCCCCGTCGCTTTTAAGACCGCGATAAGCACAGGCAAATCGTAAATCGGACCTTCCTTGCGGATGTCGGCGGGCGCAAGATTGATGGTCACGCGCGAAACGGGAAAATCCAGCCCCGAATTGCGGATTGCTGAGCGCACCCGTTCGCGGCTTTCCGAAACTGCCGCGTCGGGCAGTCCGACCATATCAAAGCGCGGCAGTCCTGCGGACAAATCCGCCTCAACCGATACGGTATACGTCTCTAATCCGCGTAATCCCACACTGTGTACGCTTGCAAACACAAAACCATCTCCCCCGTGAAATATGGTTTATTTTAGCATGAAACGAAGAATTCTTCAATCGCCTCTTTTCGATTTGCTTTTCAGCACAGTTTGTAGTATACTGTATTTACAAAATCTGTAAACGACAAGCTGAACGGCTTTGGGAGGTTTTTCTATGAACGACATCCATATGTTATATGACCTTTGGTGCGAAAAAGCGACGGCGGACGCTGACCTTTTGCCCGAGCTGCAGTCTGTGCAGGGAAATGAAGAGGAAATCTTAGACCGTTTTTATAAGAATTTGGAATTCGGTACGGCGGGCTTACGCGGCGTTATCGGTGCGGGTACGAACCGCATGAATATTTATACCGTCAATCAGGCAACGCAGGGGCTGGCGGATTATCTAAATTCGGATTTTGAGAATCCCTCGATTGCGATTGCCTACGATTCCCGCATCAAATCTGATGTATTTGCGCGCTCTGCCGCATGCGTTTTGGCGGCGAACGGTGTGAAGGTGTATCTGTATCCCGAATTGGTGCCGACGCCCATGCTTTCTTACGCGGTGCGAGCGCTCTCGTGCAGTTCGGGCATTATCATTACCGCAAGCCACAATCCGTCCAAATACAACGGCTACAAATGCTATGACCCGAACGGTTACCAAATGACGGACGAAGCGGCGGCAAAGACCTACGCCTATATACAAAAGGTGGATATGTTCACAGGCGCAAAAACCGTGGACTTTGACGAAGCACTTAAAAATGGCGCAATCGAGTATATCAAGCGCGAGGTGTTCGAGAATTTCTACAGCGAAGTCCGCAAAGCGCAGGTCAATCCTGATGTGTGCGAAAATACCGATTTGTCGGTAATTTATACACCTTTAAACGGTACGGGCAATCTGCACGTACGCGAAATTCTCAAGCAAATCGGGATTCGAGATGTGACGGTTGTGCCTGAGCAGGAATTACCCGACGGCAATTTCCCGACCTGCCCGTATCCGAATCCGGAAATTCGGCAGGCATTTGAATGCGCAATCAAGCTTTCGGAAACGAAAAAAGCCGATTTACTGTTGGCAACCGACCCCGACTGTGACCGCGTCGGCATTGCGGTGCTTGACGATGGCGAATACAAGCTGATGAGCGGGAACGAAGTCGGCGCGATGCTGACCGAATATATTTTGTCCTCTTTGGCAGAGCAGAAGAAGCTGCCCGAAAATCCGATTGTGGTGAAAACCATTGTCACTTCGCGTTTGGTGGCGGAAATTGCCGAAAATTACGGCGCCGAGACGGCGGATTTGCTGACAGGGTTTAAGTACATCGGCGAATTGGTTACCAATTTGGAGAAAAACGGCGAGACAGACCGCTTTGTTGTCGGTATGGAGGAATCCTACGGCTATCTGCGCGGTGCGCACGCACGCGATAAGGACGCGGTTGTGGCGTCTATGCTGATTTGCGAAATGGCGGCATATTACAAAGCAAAGGGTATGAGCTTATATACCTTTATGCAGAGCATTTATGAAAAATACGGTATGTATCTGAATACGCTTTTGAATTTCTCGTTTGAGGGCGCGGCAGGGATGCAGAAAATGGCGGATATGATGAACGCCCTGCGTGCGGAAGCGCCGAAATCCGTGGCGGAGGAAACCGTGCGGGAAATTACGGATTACAAAGAAAGCGTGCGTAAAAATACGCAGACCGGGGAAACAGAGGCGGTTACACTGCCGAAATCCAATGTTTTGCAGTATCGTTTAGAGGGTACGGACAGCGTAATTGTCCGCCCGTCGGGTACAGAACCCAAAATCAAGGTGTATATTACCTCTGTTGCACCGACGCGTGAAGCGGCACAGGCAAAAGCGGACCGTATTGCGGCGGATATGGAAAAAATTCTCGGCGTATAAAGGGGATATAAAACAATGTTTAATAACAAAGCCGCCATACGGATTATTGCAATCGTGCTTGCTGTGTTGATACTTTGCGGCGGCGTGAGCGCTTTAGGCAGTATGCTTGGCAATATGTAACCGAAAAAGCGGGGTTCGTAATACAACGAACCTCGCTTTGTTTGTTGATTATTGTGATTTATTTGACAAATTTCGAGCATTTATACAGTTTATACAAAAAATAAGTTGACAAAATGTGAAAATCTGTTATAATATATTTTGTGTGATTTAGTTGTGTTCGTATTCCCTGTTGTGAGGTGAGCGCTTTGGCAGTTCCGACGGACAAGTCCGCCGATTTGGAATCGCTGGTACTCGCCGCGCAAAGCGGTGACAGTGCGGCATTTGCCCGCTTGGCGGCGGAAATGCTGCCGTCTGTGCGCCGCCGTGCCAATCGGTTGTCCGCGGCATTTTTAGATGCGGACGACCTGACGCAGGAGGGAATGCTCGGGCTGCTTTCCGCGGTGCATACTTACCGCAGTGAAGCGGCGGCCTCCTTTTTGACCTATGCGGGTGTCTGTGTGCAAAATCGCATGCTGTCCGCATTGCGCCGCGCAGCAGGGGGGATACGCGTACATGCCGCGTCTACAGTACCGCTTGCGGACTGTGCACTGCCGAATTCTTCAT
Organism: uncultured Oscillospiraceae bacterium; assembly: GCA_900540295.1. Lineage (GTDB taxonomy): Bacteria > Bacillota > Clostridia > Oscillospirales > Acutalibacteraceae > Fimenecus. The sequence continues at coordinate 7,301 of UQFM01000039.1, read as the reverse complement.
TGTCTCTGGAGGAACGGCAGGATTTGCGCGAGGAATGTGCGCGACTGCTGTCTTTGGTGGAAACACGCTTGTCTGACACCGAGCGAACCGTACTGAAATTATTTTTAAGCGGCCGAACATACCGTGAAATTGCGGAGACGCTCGGCATCGCGCCCAAATCCGTTGACAATGCGCTTCAAAGGGTTCGGCAAAAGCTGAAAGGGTAACCTTTCAGAGATTCAATTTGTTATACGCCCTTTCTCGGCAAGGAGAGCATTGACACTATGCAGCGGTGCGAACCCGCTCGGGGTAAAATTTTTTTCAAGCGAGGTACTAGTATGTACGAAGACAAGACCATCATTTGCAAAGACTGCGGAAACGAATTCGTTTTCACCGCAGGTGAGCAGGAATTCTACGCAGAGAAAGGCTTTGTAAATGAGCCCCAGAGATGCAAACCCTGCCGTGATGCCAGAAAGAATGCGTCCAGAGGCGACAGAGAGCTGTTTACAGCAACCTGCGCATCCTGCGGCGGCGAAGCGAAGGTTCCCTTCCAGCCCCGTGATGACCGTCCGGTATATTGCAGCGAATGCTTTGCAAAGATGAAGGAACAGGCATAAGTTTTTAACATTGTTTAAATAGAAAATGCCAAGAAAGCGCACACCTTACGGTGTGCGCTTTTTATGTCTGTAAAGCGGCGAACTGTGTTACAGACCCCCGTAGGGGCAAACGAATTGCCTGAGTAGGGTTGAATTTTGTGCAAAACCGATTGATTTGCATAGCTCCGTAGGGGCGAACTTTGTTCGCCCGCCGAAATCAGCACAAGCTGTCTTTGGGGAGTCGAGGTTACGGATACGCCATTACCCTTTTGTCACTTCGTGACATTTCCCCTAAAAGGGGAATCTTCGCCGATCCCTACAATTTGCAAATCAATATATTTTTTGCGAATTTTGCGGATGGACAAAGAAACACTCCCTCAGGCACACACTTCGTGTGTACCAGCTCCCTCTGTGAGGGAGCGGAAAGAGGTTTGTTGATTATAGCGTCCTTACGTGCTTATCAAATTTACTTCGCACTGCGGGAGATTCTTCGGCTTTGCCTCAGAATGACAGGTTTTTTCGATTGACGGGAATTATTTGAAAATCTGCACTGCCACACGCAGTTTTCCTTTTTTGGTTTCACGGTCAATACCGAGATAGCGAAACCGCCCGAATCCGCGTGCGGAAACCATGCAGTTTTCTTTTAAAACCGTATCGGAGCGGGTGCAGACACAGTTATCTGCAAATACGCGCTCTGCGGCAATCAGCTTTTGCGCTTCACTGCGGGAAAGACAAAAAACGGATGCCAAAAGTGCGTCCAACCGCTCGCTCGCAACGACAACTGACTGCGGTTCGGGTTCTTGTGTCAGTGTTTGTGGCAACTCCGCTGTGCGGGTAATACGCACGCTTGTGTGCCGTACGCGTTCCAAATTGTCGGTGATGAATCCCGCTATGCTTTCCATACAAAACACATAACCGCAGTTTTCGGAAAGAAGAATATCGCCGAGCATTTCACGGCGCAGTCCCAACGCCAAAATACTGCCGAGAAAATCCCGATGTGTGAGTGTATCTGCAAATTTTTGCTGTGCGGGTGCGATTTTCAAAAGGACAAACGGCGCGTTTACCTGCGCCTGTATTTCGTCTGTTGTCCCGAAGCAGACGCACTTTCGTTCCGCCGACGGAAACCCGCCGAACAGCACAAAGCGGTGTGGCAGACGCATATTCTGTAGTACGCTTTGCTCGTGCAGGTTTAGAAAATCCGAAAAGATGCAGCATCGCCGTGTTTCGGCGCGGTCACCGAGTTCTTCAAATCTGCGGCGCAGTGCGGAATCGTTATCAGTCATTGCGGATGCGTTCTCCTTTGGCGGATATTTTGCGGCGGTACAGCACACGCGCGAGAATTGCAACCGCCGCCGCAGGTACGGCAATCAAAATCAGTGTGATAATCAGTTTCATCGGGATGTAATCGTAAATAGTGTCGCCGAGCAGGGTGAACAGGATGACACGCGGGGCAATGCCTGCAACGGACAAAAGCAGATATTTCCAAAACGGATATTTACTGCCGCCGAGGAACAGGCTGACGAAATCAATGGGGAACACGGGCAGTAAACGCATTACAAACACGGAGGCCGCGCCGCTGCGTTTTGCCTGCATTTCTAAGATTTTCTGCCCGCCTTTTTTAGACTGTAAAAGCTTCCCGATGTAGTCCCCGCCCAAAAACAATCCGAATACATAGGATACAATCACTTCCAGCAGAATCCCTGCCAAATTGACTGCGACTGCGGTCAGCGGCTCAAACGCCATGCCGACAGAAACATAAAACAGGGATGCGGGAATTACAAACACAAGCCCTTTCAGCACATATACACCGAGTACTGTCAGCAAAGCGGCAAACAGGGACGGCGCGGCTGCGGCGAGTGTACGCATATCTAAGTGGGTTAATGTATCGTAATTCAGGAGTACCGCTGTAAACACAGCCAAAGTAACGGCGATTTTTAACAGCAGTTTCAAAATTTCCTTTTTCTTTTCGGTAATGATGAACATTCCTTTCCGATTGGACTTGTATGTATTGTAACACAAATCTTAAAAAAAAGAAATCACTTGCAGTACAGAAAATCTGTGTCGCTTTACAAGTATGCGCCTGCGTGATAAAATCTATGCCAATAGGATAAATTTGCGCGAAGTGCGGTATCCACGTTTCGTAGAGTACCGAAAATCGGTAAATTCTACGGTGCGTGTGTGTGCTTTTGTATAAATGCATCATACAATAAAACCATTCGAAGAAAGGACGGCGTCGGTTATGGACCAAATCAAAATCGGACAGTTTATTGCACAAAAGCGAAAGGCGGCAGGATATACACAGCGTCAGCTTGCCGATATTTTAGGTATCAGCGACAAAACCGTCAGCAAGTGGGAATGCGGGAACGGTATGCCCGAGGTTTCTCTGATGCTGCCGCTTTGTGATGCACTGCACATCAATGTGAATGAACTGCTTTCGGGTGAGGACGTAACCGATGCGAACTACAAACAGAAAGCGGAGGAAAATATGATGCATTTGGTACAGGAAAAAGAAGAAAGCAAAAAGAAAATCGTTTTGGCGGCTGTGGTGTCGGTAATGGCGCTTTTGTCGGCGATTGCGCTTTGCGTACTTGTGCAGATGCTCGAAATGGAAACATGGCTGCGCATTGTACTGATTGGAATTGCCGTGATTGAAATCGTCAGCGGTATCGCCGTTGCCTGCGCATTGGATTTGAGCGCGGGAACCTACGAGTGCCGAAAATGCGGTGCACGGTTTGTGCCGACGGCGGGGGCGTATGTCAAAGGTCCGCATACAATCACAACAAGACAGCTGAAATGCCCGCACTGCGGTAAAGTATCGTATTGCAAAAAACGGCTGACGCATTAAACGAAACCTGTTTTACACAAAGACGAAAACACGCCCTAAGCGAAAGCTTAGGACGTGTTTTTGCTTTCTGAATTAGATTTTATCCCTGAATTCGCTTTTCATAACGTCTTTCAGCAGTTCTTTAGAAATCGTAAATTCAGGTGTTCCCATATAGCCGGGTGCAATTTCGTATTTGTCGAAGGGAATGACAAGGTCACCGTCTTTATTCCAATAGAAATTGTGGTCAGGGGAAACAGAACGCAAATCTTTTCCGATAACGCTGTCTTCCGTCCAGTAAATCAGGTCGCTGTTTTGCTCCATTTCCGTGCGCATTTGTTTTTGAATTTCCTGTTCTATACATTCATAGAACCGATTATCCGCCGCCAAGTCACCAAGGCGGACAATACTGCCTGTCTGTTTGTTTACATGATAATATTTAAAATATGTGTTACTGCTGCCCGACGCTTCCGTAACTCTGATTTTCAATGTAAACCAACGCTCTGTATCGGTCACGGTTTGATAGTCTGCATAAACGGAGCCGTGTCCGTCATCGCCGATAGCCGCTAAATCCGAATAGAATTGCTGTACAAGGGCGTCTGTCAGTTCGTCTATGTCCTTATTGATTAAATCAAAGGCTTCGCTGTTCTCAATATCTACCTGCGGTACGTCCACATCCAATTCGTGGTACTCGTCCGCATAAAAATAATTGCGAATGGTGACGACCCGCACAAGGTCGCCGATAACGGGGAGTTGCTCCAAAGCATGTGCATAAGTCACACTTATATTGGGAAACAAGAAAAAAACGATAAAAATAAAGCAGGCTGCGGCTGCTGCCGCTTTGGGCAATACCCGAACCGAGGCGGGCTTTGCTTTCTTTTCGGGCAAATCGGCAAGTGTTTTTTCAATTTTGTCTTTTACAGAGGCTGGGATTTCCGACTGTTCTTCTGCGGCTTTGGCTTTTAAGATTCTGTCAAAATGATTCATCCGTTAAAATCCTCCTTTAAAATTTCCGACAGCATTTTTCTTGCACGGGAAAGCTGTTTCTTTACGGCAACTGCATTTGTATTTGTAATTTGCGCGATTTGGAGTGCCGAAAGGTTTTCATAGTAAAACAGTATCACAACGGTGCGGTACGGCTGTTTCAAACTTTCCACGGCACTGCGGAGTGCAAGCCGTTCGGTTATTTCCTGTTCCGCACGGTTGTCAGGGATATCCGGTATTTTTTCTATGGAAATGACTTTGGAATTTTTGCGTATCATTTCAACCGCGGTGTTGTGCACAATGCGAAGTATCCACGGTTTAAAGGCTTTTTCGTTCTTTAAAGTATCAAAATTCCTGTAAGCGCGGTATATCGCTTCGCTGACGACCTCTCCGGCGTCGGACGTATTTCTTACAATAGAAAAAGCCAACGCGTACATAGCGTTTTCATATGACCGTATATATTCGCAAAATTTGTCTTTTTCGGTCAAAATCAACCCTCCCGAACGAATGCGGCAGTTTGTGTAAGAATCCACTTGCCCCATTCTGCATAGTACTTTGCGCGGAGATGCGCCGCGTCCCCTGCCTTGTCCGCAGATAAATTCCCGCCCGCATCGTCAAATACGGGATTGGCGTCTAAATAAAAAATCTTTTTGCCGTCCGCAAGCTTGGAAAGCGCGGTATTCAGCCTGTCAATCGTCGGATTGTTTGTGGTTTTATCGTTATCCGAGCGCTCTTTTGTTACGTGCAGGTTTGCCTGTATAATGAGAATGGCATTCGGTTGTTTTTCCTGAATAAATGCCAGCAATTCTCTGTATTTTTCCACAGTATTGTCGGCGTTATAGCCGATTTCGTTGATACCGAGCATAATATAAATCTTATCGTATTTTTTGTGATTTAGCAACTCTGTCAGTGTAACTTTCCCTACCTGCGGGACAGAAACAGGCTTTTTATGAATGTTGAATACGCTCATACCCGTGTTCGCGAAAAAGTCTGCGTCTGCCATCTGTGCGTATTCCATTAATCCGACGGTTCTGGAATCGCCGATAAATAAAGCGTCTCCCATGGAAATATTTTCTTCTTTCGCTGCGGCGGCGTCGGCGGGCGGGGGAGCATCGGTGCTTGTTTGGGAAGGTGCTTCGGTTGTGTTTGCAGTGTTGACAGACTGCGCTGTGGAAAACAGGCAAAACAGAAGCACGGCAACGATTAAAATGCCGATGGTTGCAAGTGTGATTGCATTGGATTTTTTCATAACTTTAACCTCTCAAAATCTAAAATATAAAAACGGGTCGTCAAAACCGCGGTACATACAGTACACGCTTGCGCCGAACAAAACAGCGAGTATGCTCCATATAACGACTCTGTTTTTTAAGTTTTTTAAAATGCGGAACGGCAGTTTCGCGGAAAGCAAAATACCTGCGATAAAAAAAGGATAATACTGTTCTAAATATTTCAGATAATCGTACCGAAATACCGACCAAGCGCCCTGCCCGAAAAACGGGAACAGCCGTGTAAAAAGTATGGTGAGCTGACCTATATCCGCAACCGCAAAAATCGCCCAGGTCAGGGGGATGAGAAACAGCATATACAAGTGCCCGATAAACGGCACTTTATTTAAAAACTTCCCCGTAAGGAATTTTTCGGTGAGAATAATCAGAAACAGAACTGCGCCCCACAGTAAAAAATTATAGCCTGCACCGTGCCATATGCCCGTCAGTATCCATACAATTCCTAAATTTCGGACGGTCGGGAGCGTGCCGTTTCGGTTGCCGCCGAGCGGAATGTACACGTAATCTCTGAACCATGAGCCAAGCGTGATATGCCACCGCCGCCAAAATTCCGTCATCGTAAGGCTTTGGTACGGATGGTCAAAATTTTGCGGCAAGTTAAATCCGAGCATTTGACCGAGCCCGATTGCCATTTGGGAATATCCGAAGAAATCAAAATAGATTTGCAGGGAAAATGCCGCGACCGCCATCCACGCAAGCGGTGTAGAGATACTTTCAAAGCCGATGGCGCAGGTCTGTGTCCATAACTTTCCGATGGGGTTGGCAAGCAGCACTTTTAAGCCCAATCCGAATATGAATATACCGAAACCGCGCCTGACAGAGGCTTTGCTGATTTTCCTGCGGTGCAATTGCTTTTGCACCTGACTGTATGTGACAATCGGACCGGCAATCAGTTGTGCGAACATAGATATGTAGACGGCATACCGAAGTAAGCTTTTTTCGGCAGATACTTTGCCTTTGTACACATCCGCAAGATACGAAATGCCCTGAAACGTGTAAAAGGAAATGCCGATAGGCAGAATCAGCTTGACCGTCCAATCGAAGTCGGGAAGCAGTCGGCTGACCTCGCCGAAGATAAAGCCGAGATATTTAAACACACAAAGGGCAAGCAAATGAAAAAGAATACCGATGAAAAGAAAAATCTTTTTATGTTTTTTGTGCCGTTCTATTAGCAGACCTGCAAAAAAGTCGATTAAAATACTGACTAAAAACAGAATAAAATGCTCGGGATGAGACAGTGTGCCGACAAAATAAAAGCACAGACTGCCTATAAGCAATACACCGTTTTTTAGGCGATTGGGTACTGCATAATAGAACCCGAAGAAAACAGGCATAAAAATGAAAATAAATTGCAAACTGCTGAATACCATAATAATTGTGCCCTCGCTTTTGTGTTTCCGTAATTACAGACGTGTATACAGCGCAAAAGGTGACATGAAATTTTCATATTTTTACAAAATACGGAAGATTATTTGAATTTTACGGATACCGAAGAACGGTTCAACCGAAAAAAGGCATTGCCGACTGCATAAGTCAGCAATGCCTTTTTAGAATTTATTAAGAGAATTGTACCCGCAAACCACAGGCTGTCTCTTATACACATCTCCGAGCCCACGAGACCGATCAGTATCTCGT
>UQFM01000038.1 GCA_900540295.1 uncultured Oscillospiraceae bacterium | reverse complement strand
TCGGCAGCGTCAGATGTGTATAAGAGACAGCTTGCGGAGATACCGCATGGGAGGAAAGCAGACTGATGAAACGTTTTCTTGCTTTTTTTATTACACTGATTCTCATATTTTCATCTGTCGGCGCAGGGTTTACCGCCTTCGCCGCCGACGATACTGCCGATTTAGAGCGATTTACCGATGCACTGGTGCAAATGATTCGTACCTACGAATACAAAGAGGACACCGCACAAAGCGCGGCGGCAGAGGATTTAAAAAATAAACTGCCGATGACCTATGAAAAGGATTACTTTTCATCTCAAGATTTTTCGGCAATGCCGACGATCTCGGATGAGACATCCGACGACGGTGTATTTGCGGCAAAACGCCTGATTGTAAAATCCGAAAAGAAAATTGATTTACGGGGCGCGGCGGAATGTATCAGCGGCTACCGGAATTTATATATTTTGCAATACGCATCCGTTGCCGCGGCAAAACAGGCATTTGAATATTACAGCGCATCTCCCGATGTAATTTATGCGGAACCCGATTTCATTTGCGCCACGGAAGCGGAACACACGCTTCTGCCCGAGAAAGAGAATCCGGTGCCGCAGCTTTCGGTTTACGGCAAACCGCTTTCCTATGTGTCTGACCAAATCGGTTTTGAAAGCATTAAAAGCGTGCTTGAAAGCATGAAACTTTCCGAAATTGTAGTTGCCCATTTGGACAGCGGCGTGGACACCGACCATGAGCTTTTGGCGGACCGCTTATTGCCGAATGATGTCAATCTGAGTAATTCAGGAAAACCCGACAGTTGTGAGGACGATTTCGGACACGGTACGCATACGGCGGGTATTCTTGCCGATAACACCCTGCGTAACGTGAAAATCCGTCCGTATAAGGTGCTGGACAACAACGGCAAGGGTCCTGTCAGTCTGATTGCGCTTGCGATAGACCAAGCCGCCGCAGACGGTGCGGATATTATCAATATGAGCCTGACCTGTAAAGGGGAAAGCCAAACCATGCGGGACGCCGTAAACAGAGCGGTTGAAAAAAACATCAATGTGGTTGTTGCGGCAGGAAATGACAGCACAGATTTGTCTAAAACATATTATTCGCCCGCCTGCATAGAATCCGCCGTAACGGTCAGCGCCGCAACCCAAAGCAATACGCTTGCCGCCTACTCCAATTACAACGGTCCGATTGACATCGCCGCGCCCGGAAGCAATGTGAAAAGCAGTTATTTAAACAATACCTACACACTGATGAGCGGTACGTCTATGGCGGCGCCGCTGGTCTCTGCCGGACTTTCCGTGGTTCGTTCCGCCTTCCCGAAGAAAACCGCCGCGGAAGCCGAAGCCATGCTTAAAGAATATGCCATACAAACCCCGCAGAAAGCGGAAAAAAATGAATTCGGCAGCGGTATACTGTATTTAAAATACATTTTGCAAATGCACCCGCAAACCGCCGACCCTGTGTTCAGTGCAGAGGAAGGCGTGTTTTCGGAATCCTTTTCTCTGCGTCTTTCCTGTCCGGAAAAAGATGCCACGATTCTATATATTCTGAACAGCAAGGAAGCGCTTCCGCAAATCGGCTTTAACAACGGCACCGTATATAAAGCGCCTTTTACCATTTCAACCGATACAAAAGTGACCGCGGTTGCCATTGCCAAAGGGAAACTGCCGAGCGCAGTCGTTACAAAGCAATATACACGTGCACAAAACAGCGAAGATGCAAAATACGATATAGACAGAAACGGTAATGTCACCGCATATTTCGGTACCGATACGGATATTGTGATTCCGGATACCATTCGGGGGATTCCCGTGCGCGGTATCGGCGCACGGGCTTTCAAAGGAAATACGTTCCTGCGTTCCATGACATTGCCTGATACGGCAACCGCCATCGGTCTTTCCGCTTTCACGGACTGTACCGCACTGCAAACGGTGAAAGGCGCGGGCATCCGTCAGCTTTCCGCATATGCATTTCAGAACAGTGCCGTTTCCGAAGTGCTGTTTCCGCAGTTGAATTCTGTCGGTACAAAAGCATTTGCAGGCTGCCGCAATCTGTTGGAAATTGACCTGAGCTGTACAGAAACCATAGATATATCCGCGTTTGAAAACGCCGCTGTCCGTGCGGTTGTTTCAGACAGCGTAAAACGTATCGGCACTTTTGCATTCCGCGGTTCGGCTGTGGAAACTGTCAGTCTCGCAAATATCCAGACCATCAGTCCGTCCGCATTTATAAACTGTGGCGCCCTGCGCACGGTCAGTGCGCCGTGCTTAACCGCAGTAAGCGCAAACACCTTTGAAAACTGCACCGCCCTACAAACCGTTGATTTACCGAACGTCACCTCTGTTGCTTTAAAAGGCTTCAGCCGAACCGCTCTGAAAATCATTTATCTGCCGAAGCTGGACTCCGTCGAAATGTCCGCCTTTTCAGGCTGTTTTGCTCTGGAAGCCGTTCTGTTTCCGCAGACAACCTCTGTCAGCATGAACGCATTTGAGAACTGCGTTCAGTTACACTTGGTCTTTCTGCCGAAACTTTCCGTTTTAAAAATGGCTGTTTTTAAGGGCTGCCGTTCACTCACCTTCCTCAGTCTTCCCGCAGTGGAAACCGTCCAGCTCGGCGCTTTTGACGGCATAGATTTGCAATATCTGCAATTAGACAGCGTAAAAACCATTCAGAGCCTGCCGTCTAAATTAAAAAATCTTGTACTCTCCTCATCGTTCTCCGAAAACACAGCGGCACTTCCGCAGTCTTCACTGACAATTTTCGGCATTCCCGACACCAATGCACAAAAACTTGCCGAAACAGCGCATGCGCAGTTCCGTGCAGTTCCGGCGATTGTATTTGACGCGCCCGAAAGCTTTACGCCCGAGGATGAAATTATAGCCATTTACGCAGTCGGTTTTCACTGTAAATATCAATGGTATAAATCCGATTCTCCCGAACAAAGCGGGACGCCGATTGCGGGCGCAGACAGTTTTTGGTACACACCCGCACGGGAAGACAACGCCGCATATTATTACTGTGTCATTGAAAGCAACGACGGTACGTATACATCTTCCGTAACATCGCACAGGATTCGCAACGCACCCGAGTTGCAGGATGCCGATTATACCGCATATACGGCGGCGGCGGAACAGGCAAAAGCCATCGACCGCAGTCTGTATTCCGATGCATCGCTTGCCGTATTGGATTCCGCCCTCGCGGCGAATGTACAGAATCTGACCCTTGCCGAACAGGCAACGGTTGACATGCAGACCGAAGCTATTCTGCAGGCGCTCGCCGCGCTCACACCGAGATATACAGCGGGCGACATCAACAACGACGGCAGAATTACCGCTGTGGACGCGCGCTGGGCTTTGCAGGCAGCGTCGGGCACAAGAAGTCTTTCCGAATCGCAGACACTTGTCGCCGATGTAAACGGCGACGCACGGATTACCGCTGTGGACGCACGCTGGATTCTGCAAGCCGCGTCGGGGACGCGTAAACTGTAACCTGCAAAATAGCCATACAAAAGCCCCGCGGCAGTATGCCGCGGGGCTTGCTTTTAATCTTTCACGCTGTTTCAGTTTTTGTGCTTATGCTTTTCAGTGCCGTAGCCATATCCGTAACCGTAGCCATATCCGTAACCGTAGCCGTACTTCGACTTTACGCCGCGTCCGGGCATATCGGATTTCACGTTATTGTAAATACAGCCGATGATTTCCGTACCGGAGTTATCCAAGTTTTCAATCGCACGTTTAATACGGCGCATCGGCGCGCAGTCCTGACGGATAACCAAAATAATTGCATCGGAAAATGCCGACAAAATAGAGGCATCCGCAACAACACCACTGGGCGCGGTATCAATGACCACATAGTCGAATTCCCGTTTCGCGGAAGCAATAATCTCTTCCATTTGCGTGGTGGAAAGCATTTCAGACGGATCGGGTATGCCTTTACCGTTCAAAAGCAAATACAAATTATATTTTTCGGAATACTTAATAGAATCCGCAAGCGATTTACTGCCGCTCAAAATTCCGGCTATGCCTGTATCATCCGCCGCATTGATGCTCAGTGCCTTTGCCACAGCGGGCTTTCGCAGGTCGCCGTCCATCAAAAGAACTTCTTTGCCGTTCTTGGCAAGCGCTAACGCAATATTGATAGAAGCTGTTGTTTTCCCTTCATTCTCAAGGGTACTTGTAACCACCAATACCTTTTGCCCTTTACGGAACAACATGTGATTCAACTTTGTACGAATCAGTTTGAATGACTCAATAAAAGCAAACCCCGAGCGGCGGTCTGTCAGCAATATACTGCGTTTTTCACCGTTTTTCGTTTTGACGGACACGTGATTTACACTGCCGATAATTTTAAGCCCGAGCTTATTTCGGATATCGTCGGAAACCAAAACCGCATCCTTCATGATGATTAAAATAATCATCGCGAGAAGCGCCAAAAGCGCGCCTGCAAGGAAGCCGACGGCTGAATAAATCAACGCATCATTATTAGCGTTCGGTCTTTCCGCAAGTAACGGCGGGTCAACCACATTCAATCGTGTATTGGGGAAAGCGGTACTGATTGCCTCCTCATAAAAACGCATATATGCATTGGCTATGCCCTCTGAAAGTTCCGCGTTCGGCGTGGTAACCGTCAGCAAAACAATCATCGTCTCGTCAATGACCTGTACAGAAATAAAGTCCTTGACGTCCTCCGCAGAAATATCTTTAAACCCGCAATTCGCAGCAACCTTTGTAGAAAGCTCCGTCGTTGTAAAAATGTATTTGTAGCTGCCTGCCAAGGTAACCGATGCGTTTAAGTCCGCACTGCTCTGCCCGGAGGAAATCAGTGAAGAATCTCGGTTATACGCAACAAACATAATCTGAGAGGAATACTGCGGCACATACGTAACTTTCGCCACGGCAAAACCTACGCCCGCCAAAATAACTGCCGATAAAGCAATTATCCACCATTTCTTCAGGATTTTCCGCAAATAGATGAGCAGAATTTCAATATTAATGCCTTCCTGCTCATTTTTAGAAACAGAATTATAGTCCATAATCGTTCATACTTCCCTTTCGTCTGCCGGTTAAGAACCTAAAACTCATTTGATTGTATCAAAAAACGCCCGATTTTGCAATAGTTAATTCATTTTTTTATTGTGTTTGTTCATATTTTACAGTCTTTTTAAACAGACCGTTTTTAATATGTAAATTTATATTCATATTTTGTCCATTCATGTGCGGCAAAATTCCGCACACGCACAACGACTTCATCCGCATACACTTCCGTTTGCAGTCCCATGCCCGTATTCTGCACATCGGCATCGCCGTCGGTATTTTCCGAACCGAACGACGGAATGTTGATGTAGGTAATATTCCCCTCTTCCGCTACACCGTAGCCGTCCTCAAAAATCCCCATATGCAAATGTCCTGTAAAGAAGAAAATGCGGTTGTCGTATTTTTGCAGAAGCGTATGCAAATCGTCGCTCTGTTCCCCGACATGCCCTTCCTGCCAAACCTCGGAAAATACGTGGTTTAAGGGCCAGTGGCTGAACAAAAATACAGGCTTACCGCTGTTTTCCGCTTCCTGTAAAACGCCCTCCAGCCACCCGAACTGTTCGGGGGAAATGTACTGCGCCACGCCTGCGTCGTCGTCCGACGCCAGCACAATGAAATAACAGCCTTCTATCACGCGCGCATAATAAAGCTCGTCTATCTGATTTTCTAAGAATGTATTGTTAAAACGGATAAACCGTTCCCGCAAATCCGCATAGTCGCCCTGATTGTGTTTTCCCGGGCAAATATCGTGGTTGCCGACCGCCATAAGTACGGTATCGATGGTATTGTATTTCCGCAAAAGCCCGTACAGAATCGCGTTTTCAATAACTTGTCCGTTCATGGTGTTGTCGCCGACCATGACCAGCGCACGGCTTTGCACCTCGGCGCTTGCCATATCCCGAAAGCCCTCGCCGTAAAGCGTATGCTTATCCGCGCTGTTGCCCTCCATATGCCCGTCGGACAGCACGGTAAAGCTGAACAGCATTTCCTCTTCTGCAAGCGGCGTGTGTGATACGACTTCTCCCGACGGCGAAAACACAAATACCGCTAAGAGTACGGCGAGAATTTTATAAAGTACCGACATATTGCTCCCCCTTTTCTTTATTTAACTTACAGTGTATTTTGCACAGAGTTTAAAAATGTTTGTATTATTTGCGGGCGGCAGTAGTAACGGAACCGATGCAGGAGCATCGGATATTCTACAATCAGCCCAATCCAACCGTACCATGCGGTTTCGCTGACAGTCTTCCAGCGAAGCAAGGCGCGCCGTGTACGCTTTTCCTCGAAAGCCTTGCAAGAGGACAGTGTACAGGCGGTATTATCCGCAGAAAGGCGGCAGTAGCGATATTCCAATTCATCCGCAAAATAATCCTCCACATCGTATTCCATGACCGACACGGTCAAACGCGTCTCCGCAGTCGGGCGCTCCAAAACATAGGTACAGGCAACAGGCAGAAACAATGCATCTGCTTGTTCCTCAACCGAATGCAAGAGCCGCTTCGCCGCGCCTGTCGGCACAGCATCCGCCGTCCCAAACTCGCGCACGGGATACAGGGTGATTGTATCCCCATTCCACCGCGGAAGCGGCAGTGCGGACTGCTCCCCCGCCCGCAGAACAAACGCCTGCGCCTGCCAGAGAATATGCACCGTGTACTCCGAAGCATTGCAAACAGCCATGCCCATAGCGAATCCCCCCATTCTGTTTAACTTTTGTTTACAAGATACTCCATCGCTTTTTTATAGCCGTCAAAACCGAGACCGATAAAATGTGCCTCGCACGCCATGCCTGCATAAGACAACTTTCGAAACGCCTCGCGCGTGTTCACATCGGAAATATGCACCTCGGCGGCGGGAATACCCACGGCCTTGAGTGCGTCCAAAATCGCAACGCTCGTGTGCGTGTAAGCGGCGGGGTTAATAACAATGCCGTCAAATACACCGTATGCCGTCTGAATCTTATCGACAATATCCCCTTCGTGATTTGATTGGAAGCACTCTACCTCCGCCCCCATTTCGTCCGCCCAATTGTGAATCATTTTAAGCAGTGTGTCATAATTCTGCGCACCGTAAATGGCAGGCTCGCGAATGCCAAGCATATTGAGGTTCGGTCCGTTAATAATCAAAAGCTTTTTCATGATAATCTCTCCAAAATACGTTTTTGGACTGTGGGGATGTCCGCATTGCCGTCAATTTCCAAATCGCACACCGTACGGTACAGCGGGAGACGCTGTGCGAACATCTCGGACAGTTTATTCTGCTGTGAAAGCGGTCTGCCGTCTGTCGGCAATACCGAAATGTCACGGTTGAGAAATAAAACAATGCTGTTTTGGCGCAGAATATCGAAATTCTCGGGACGCGTCACCGCGCCGCCTCCCGTAGCAATCACCGCGCCGCTTCGCTTACACAAATCCGCAAGAATTTCCGTTTCCAGCGCGCGGAAGCCCGCTTCGCCGTCCGTCTTAAAGATTTCGGGAATCGTACATCCCGCCTTTTGCACCAGCACCCCGTCCGCATCGAAAAACGGTCTGCCAAAGGCTTCGGCAATCCGCTTGCCAAGTGTGGATTTGCCGCACCCCGGCATACCGACCAAAACAATATTCTGCATTTGCCGTGCCAAATCTCTGTGAATTTCCGCAATCACGCCGTCATCTATGGCTGTACCCGTAAACAGCTCCGCCGCGCGTTTTGCCTGCGCCACCAACATGGAAAGCCCCGAGCAAGCGGGAATCCCCCGCCGTTCGGCGTCTAAAATCAACTTGGTTTTCTGCGGATTGTAAACAATATCCAAAACGCCCGAAAGCTTTTCAAAGCCGTCTAACGGGAGCGGCGTTTCCAAATTGTGCGGATACATGCCGATGGGCGTGGTGTTCACCAACAAATCCGCATCAAAATGGCGGCCTATATTTTGATAATTATTCTCACCGCCGCGGGAAATATTGACAATTTCGCGCACACCGAGGTCAGAAAGCACCTTGATAACCGGCAGGGACGCGCCGCCCGACCCCAAAACCAGTGCCTTTTTCCCCGCCACGGCAATGCCGCTTTGCTTTACAAGATACAAAAAGCCGTCGTAGTCGGTATTGTCCCCGCGCAGTCCGCCGTTCGGCAAAACGGTCACCGTATTCACCGAACCGATTATCTTTGCATTTTCGGAAAGTTCCGCAAGATAAGGCAGAACCGCTTTTTTATAGGGAATGGTCACGTTTAAGCCGTCAAATTTTCTTTTTTTAAAAAAGTCGCCCAAACTTTCAGGTGCAACCTCAAATAAACCGTATTTGTAATCCCCCAGCCGCGCATGAATCTGCGGAGAAAAGCTGTGCCCTAATTTTTCGCCTAATAATCCGTACATACTGTCACCTGAAAATAAGAATGTGTAGGGAACGACCTTCGTGTCGTTCCGAGAAATCCGCACAATTGAATGGGTTTGCACGTAGGGACGGACGTCCCGTCCGTCCGCGGGCGATTCGTGAATCGCCCCTACGGGATTATGTGTCACCGTTTGATTGTGTAGATTTTTTACATTTGCTCGGGCGGATGAAGGCATCCGCCCCTACGGGGTGGTGCACTGCCGTTGGATTTATGCAAAAGTCCAACCGTGCTCGGGAACAAAAAAACTGCCCTTGCGTACTAATCATAACACAAAAGCAGTTTTCTTTACAACAGGATTTTATTTTTTCTTTTTACCGAAGAAGCCTTTTTTCTCGTCCTCGCCGCGTCCGAGATGCGCGGTTTCGTTGCCGAGGGCTTTGTCAAGCTCCAACAGCAGACGTTTTTGCTCTGCATTCAAGGTCCGCGGCACATCCACAACTACGCGCACAAGCTGGTCGCCGCGCCCGCGGTTATTGAGGCTCTGAATGCCGCGCCCTTTGAGCTTAAATACATCGCCCGACTGTGTGCCTGCGGGAATGCTGTATTTCACCTTGCCGTCGAGGGTCGGCACCTGCAATTCACAGCCCAACGCCGCCGCCGCATAGCTGATGTGCATTTCCACCCAAACATTGTAGCCGTCGCGTTCAAAAATCGGGTGCGGACGCACATTGACCGCCACACGCAAATCGCCCGCGGGACCGCCGTTCACGCCCTTGTTGCCCTGTCCGCGTGCGTTAATAATCTGACGGTCGTCAATACCCGCAGGAATTTTGACCGTGATTTTCGCAGGTCTGCGCACACGCCCCGCACCGCGGCATTTTTTACAGGGATTGTCGATAATCGTCCCTTTGCCGCCGCAGCGGGAACACGCTTTCTGCGTTTGGAACATACCGAACGGTGTTCGCTGCGAGGTCGTGACCTGCCCGCGCCCGTTGCATTCGGGACAGGTCTTCGGAGACGTTCCCGCCGCCGCGCCGCTGCCGTGGCACTCGTCGCAAACCTCAATACGGCTGGATTCCACCTCGCGTTCACAGCCCTTCGCCGCTTCCTCAAACGAAATGGTTACACTCGCCTGCGTATCGCTCCCGCGCTGAGGTGCGTTCGGATTTGCCGCACCGCCCCCGCCGAAGCCGCCGCCGAAAATATTGCTGAAAATATCGCCGAGATCAAAGTCGAAGCCCTGCCCGTTAAAGCCGCCGTAGCCGCCCTGTCCCGCGCCGTAATTCGGGTCTACGCCCGCGTGACCGAAACGGTCATACTTCGCCTTTTTCTCCGCATCGGACAATACCTCGTATGCCTCGTTTGCCTCTTTGAATTTCTCCTCGGCTTCCTTGTCGCCGGGATGCAAATCGGGGTGATACTGCTTTGCGGTTTTGCGGTATGCTTTTTTTATCTCGTCCTCGGTGGCGGTTTTATCCACGCCGAGAACTTCGTAATAATCGCGTTTTTCTGCCATGTAAGTACTCCCTTAATCGGGTATATCGCGTAGGGACGTTATAATCTGCAATCCGTTTAACGCCCCCTCCCCGAGGGGGCCGGCACGCCGTAGGTGTGACTGAGGGAGTTGCCCTGTCCGTCCGCTACAATTTTATCAGGTTTTTGCGGGCGCGCAATGCCCGCGCTTAAAAAGGATTAACGGACTTCGGCGGGGGCAAGCCCCCGCCCTACCGTCTCCGTATTGGATTACTCTACGTCCGTGTAGTCTGCCTCGTAGTAGCCGTCGTCGCCTTTGTTCTGACCGCCGGGCTGTGCGCCCGCGTCCGTCGGATTCGCCTGCTGCTGTGCCTGCGCCGCCGCCTGATAAATCGTCTGGGCAACCTGATTGAATTTCTCGGTCAGCGCGTCTTTCTTCGCCTTGATGTCATCGATATTGTCGCCCTTGAGTGCTTCTTTCAACGCATCAATTTTGCCTTGAATTTCGGTTTTATCGTTTTCGGGCAGTTTATCGCCGTTTTCGTTGAGAATTTTTTCGCACTGATAGACCATCTGATCCGCTTCGTTGCGGGTGTCGATGCCCTCTTTGCGTTTCTTATCCTCTGCCGCATACTGCTCGGCTTCCTTGACCGCCTTTTCTACATCGTCCTTGGACATGTTGGTCGAAGAGGTGATGGAAATGGACTGCTCTTTCTGTGTGCCGAGGTCTTTCGCGGAAACGTGTACAATACCGTTTGCGTCAATGTCAAAGGTAACTTCAATCTGCGGCACACCGCGGGGCGCGGGCATGATGCCGTCTAAGTGGAACACACCGAGGGTCTTGTTATCCTTTGCAAATTCGCGTTCGCCCTGCAAAACATGCACCTCAACGGAAGTCTGATTGTCCGCCGCCGTGGAGAAGATTTGGCTCTTCTTCGTCGGAATTGTGGTGTTTCTTTCAATAATCTTTGTGGAAACGCCGCCCATGGTTTCAATACCGAGGGACAGCGGTGTAACGTCCAACAAAAGGATACCCTCGACATCGCCGCCGAGCACGCCGCCCTGGATTGCCGCGCCGACCGCAACGCATTCGTCGGGATTAATGCCTTTGAACGGTTCATGACCCATGAAGGATTTAATGGCTTCCTGCACAGCGGGGATTCTCGAAGAACCGCCGACCATAAGCACCTTGTTGATTTGGCTTGCGGAAAGACCGGAGTCCTTGAGCGCCTGACGGACAGGCCCCATGGTGGCTTCGACCAAATCCGCAGTCATTTCATTGAACTTTGCGCGGGTCAAAGTGGTTTCCAAATGCTTCGGACCTGTTGCATCTGCGGTGATGAAGGGCAGGCTGATTTGCGAGGTAGTTACACCCGAAAGTTCAATTTTCGCTTTTTCAGCGGCTTCTTTCAAGCGCTGCATCGCCATTTTATCGGCACGCAGGTCAATGCCCTGCTCCTTTTTGAATTCGTCTGCCAGCCAGTCGATGACGCGCTGGTCGAAGTCGTCGCCGCCCAAACGGTTGTTACCCGCTGTGGCAAGCACTTCCTGCACGCCGTCACCCATTTCAATGATAGAAACATCGAACGTACCGCCGCCGAGGTCGTACACCATAACCTTTTGGTCATCCTCTTTGTCGATACCGTAGGCAAGCGCCGCCGCTGTCGGCTCATTGATAATACGTTTTACATCCAAGCCCGCAATTTTGCCCGCGTCCTTCGTCGCCTGACGCTGTGCGTCGGTGAAATAGGCGGGAACGGTGATGACCGCTTCCGTCACCTTACAGCCGAGGTACGCTTCCGCGTCCGATTTCAGCTTTTGCAGGGTCATTGCGGAGATTTCCTGCGGGGTGTAATTTTTATCGCCGATGGCGACCTTGTAGTCCGTACCCATGTGGCGCTTGATGGAAGCGACTGTGCGGTCGGGGTTAGTGATTGCCTGTCTTTTGGCAACCTGACCGACCATTCTTTCGCCGTCCTTTGAGAATGCGACCACAGACGGTGTGGTTCTTGCGCCCTCTGCGTTTGCGATAACCACAGGCTCGCCGCCCTCGATAACCGCTACGCAGGAATTGGTTGTACCTAAGTCAATACCGATTACTTTTGCCATGATAATAGCCTCCAAAAATAGAAAATGATATATGTCAAATCAGGTTCTTGCCCTATGGGGGTTCAGCCTTAATTTACAACTTTTACAACAGCGGGACGAAGGATTTTTTCGCCCAATTTATAGCCCTTCGAGAATACATCC
Organism: uncultured Oscillospiraceae bacterium; assembly: GCA_900540295.1. Taxonomy (GTDB): domain Bacteria; phylum Bacillota; class Clostridia; order Oscillospirales; family Acutalibacteraceae; genus Fimenecus. The sequence continues at coordinate 4,886 of UQFM01000038.1, read as the reverse complement.
GTCACGCTGTTTTCGGGCGCGCCGTCCTCTTCCGTATGCATCACCGCGCTGTGGATGTTCGGGTCAAACGTATCGCCCGCCTCGCCGTAACTTTCTGCGCCGAGCTTCTTGAAGATTTCCGTGAACTGGTTAAAAATCATATCCACGCCCTTTTGATAGTCCTCCATCGATGCGTCCTTATTGCCTGCCGCGCGTTCAAAGTTATCCAAAACAGGCAAAAGCTCCGTAAGCACCGACGCTTTGCTGTCGGTATACGCCTGTTCCTTTTCGCGTGCGGACCGCTTGCGGAAATTGTCGTATTCCGCCAAGGTGCGCAAGTGCTTATCGGTTGCCTCCTGCAACGCTTTTTCCAATTCGGAAATTTTTTCCTCTGAAACAGCGGTTTCTTCCGATTCGACAGCCTGTGCCGCCGCTTCTTCCGCCGGCTTCTTTGCCGTTTCTTTTTTTGCCATAGCTTTATTCCTCCACCGTATCGGAAAGCATTTTTCCGACGATTTCTGTTAAGTAACGAAGGCTCGGAATGAGCCGCGCATAATCCATGCGGGTCGGGCCGATGAGTCCCAGCGTACCGCTCTCGTGCCCCGCGATTTCATAATTGTCAAAAACCATACTCGAATTCTGCAATTCGCGGAATCGGTTTTCCTGCCCGATTAAAACCTGCGGTACATGTTTGCCGCTGTTCGTGTAGCCCGAAAAAATCTGCCCGAGCAATTCACCGTGCCGTAAAAACTCAATCAGCTCATAGGCGTTTTCGGCATACTCTTTGTAACCGAGCAAGTTGCTCTGCCCTTCCAGCAGCAGTTCCGTACGCTCGGTCATGGCGGCGACATCCGCAAGCGCCACCAAAAGCGGCGTCATATCAAGCGACCGTTCACCGAGTGAAACCGCAAGCGTCTGTATCTTTGCAATGTGCATTGCCGCGGCGGGCTTGCCGATAAAATTCGCATTGACGATATTGTAAAAGCTTTCCGCCATATCCACGGTGATTTCCCCAAAGGTTTTGCACACACGGCTTTTGAGGATTCCCGAGGAAGTCAGCATCACAATCATTGCCGTGCGCGTGCCGATGGGCACCAGCTCCACGCGCCGCACCACCGCCGCTTCGTCTGCGGGCGTTGTAGAAACCGCCGCGCACCGCGTCATTTCCGAAAGAACGTTGCCCGCGCGCTCCAAAACCTTTTGCACATCGCCCGACGCGGGCGCCAATTTCGCTTCAATCAGCCGTTTCTCGTTCGGCGAAAGCTCATATTGCCCCATCAGATGGTCAACGTAATACCGATACCCGAGACTCGACGGGATACGTCCCGCCGAAGTGTGCGGCTGTTCTAACAGCCCCATATTGGACAACTCCGCCATCTCATTGCGCACCGTTGCCGAGGAGACCGCCATCGAGAGCGACTCCACAAGCGATTTCGACCCGACAGGCTCGCCCGTGGCGATATACCGTTCCACGATTGCCGCCAAGAGCTTCTTTTTGCGTTCCGAAAGCTCCATATCCGCCGCCTGCCTTTCCGAGATTAGCACTGTTAGCACTCTTATCTCCCGAGTGCTAACTGCAATTTATACTATACAGTTAGGATACCTTTTTGTCAATGATTTATTTGTAAACAATTTGTTAAAATGGATTTTTTCGGCAGATACACGGCATTCCGCACACATATCGCAAGACAGCAGAGAGTGAAATCGTTGCAAAAAAAATAAAAATATGGTAAACTGATTCATATTTTAATTTGTATAGCAATTTACAGAACACAGAGATTATATAAAGGAATATAAAAATGGCAGATAATGTAAATAAAAAGCGAAGCGTCTACAATTTGCTGTTCTCCGCATTCGGGCAAATTGTTACCATTGCTTTCGGTGTGATTTTGCCGAAGCTATTCATTGTATCGTTCGGCTCAGAAGTTAACGGACTTCTGTCCTCGGTTACACAGGCGTTTGTTTACGTCAATCTTTTAGAAGCAGGTGTCGGCACAGCAACCTTACAGGCGCTGTACGGTCCGATTGCACGAAAAGAACAGCAAAATGTCAATCAAATTTTGGCGGCGACACACCGTTATTATAAAAAAGCAGGCACATGGTATCTGCTCGCCGTCATCGTTCTTTCGATCGGGTATCCGCTTGCAGTCAAATCCGAATTGGATTTTGTTACAGTTGCCGCAGTGGTATTTTTGTCCGGCATCGGCGGCGTTATCAACTTTTTCTTTCAGGGGAAATACCGTCTGATTCTGCAGGCGGAAGGCAGAGGCTACATCGTCACCAATTTAACCACCGTCACCTATGTTGCCACCAGCATTTTAAAAATCGTATTGATTACGGCAGGTTTCAACGTCATTTTCGTACAGGCAATGTTTTTCCTGACAAGTCTCCTACAAATGCTGTACATTGCCTTTTATATCAAACGCCACTATAAATGGATTGATTTAAAAGTAAAACCCGATTATGACGCCATTTCACAAAAAAATTCCGTATTGATACATCAGGTCTCCACGCTGATATTCAATAACACAGACGTTCTGATTCTGACGCTGTTCTGTGATTTAAAGGTCGTGAGCGTATATACAATGTACCGTACGATACTCGGCGTCATCAGCACCTTTATGGAAACCATCGGCGGCAGTGTACAGTTTGCACTCGGTCAAATATATAATGTAGACAAAGCGCGGTATACACGTCTGCACGACGCATACGAGACGTGCAACATTACGCTGTTATTCGCTTTGTACAGTATTGCGTATATTTTCATTTTACCGTTTTTGCGCGTATACACTGCCGGCGTGGAAGATATCAGTTATATCGATAAATATCTTCCGATTCTGTTTACTGCGACCTTCCTGCTTTCCGGCGGCAGATTTGCCGCAAATGCCGTCATTACCTTTGCAGGACACTTCCGAAAAACACAGTGGCGTTCGCTGTTGGAGTCCTCTGTCAATCTGACGGTTTCCTTAGTTGCCGTACATTATCTCGGCATCTACGGCGTATTGATCGGTACGGTCTGCGCTCTGCTGTACCGCACAAACGACATGATTATTTACTCCAACCGCGTTATTTTAAACCGCAGTCCGTGGCGCTCCTACCGTCGGTGGCTGCTGAACCTGCTTTTGCTGTTCGCTACGGTCTTTGCCGCCTCTTTCCTGCATCCGAATTTGGACGGATACCTACATATTGTTCTGTATGCCGCACTGTATACGGCAGTCATTGTGCCGTTATTCTTCATCGTATCGCTGGCAACAGAACCGGCGGTGTTCAAAACCGTTACGGAATTGGTCTTACCGAAAGTCAAAAGCCGTTTAAAAAAATCTACCGAATAAAGCACACAAAAGCCCGCAGCCGGAAACACCGACCGCGGGCTTTTCACAATATTTCACAACTACACATCCGTTCCCACAAACTCAAACGCCTGCTTCGGACAGTAACGGATGCATTTCCCGCAACGAATACACAGGCTGTCGTCTATCTGCGGCAGCGCATAAATATCGTTCTGACTGATTGCGCCTTTCGGGCACACCCGAATGGATGGACATCTGTGATTCTGCGGACACTTGTGCGGATTCACGGTTAATTTTTTCATATGTATACTCCTTACCGATACCACGAGGGTATCACATTTTGCATATTGTCATACCAGCGAAGAATATCCTGTGCCTGTTCCCGAAAAACCGCAACCTGCTCTGCGCCGAACGGGATGCCCCACGGCAGGGAGCTTAATGTGTTGCTGGAAATGTACAGCGCCAAAAGCCGCCAAAATTCCAGAGGGACATCGCCGTTAAAATAACCGTCTACCATACCGGATGCCAAACGGGGCGATGCCTGCGCCGCCCAAACGATTCGGTTAAACTCCTCCCACGGGTCGCCGAAATCGTGACGGTTAAAATCAATAATTTGCAGCTGCCCCGCACGGTCCGCCATCATGTTGCCTACATGATAATCCCCATGCTGATAGGTCTGCGGACGGTTCCGAATCAGCGCACGATTTTTCTCTATATATTGTATGAACAAATCCCCGTTTTCATATTTCAAAGGACATTCCGAATACATTTTTATTTTCCTGTCCATTTTGCGGTTGAATCGGCGCTCCCAAGGCTCCTGTGTTTTCGGCGCGGGAATCGCGTGCATTTTCCGAAGGATTCTGCCCGCCGCCAAACCGTAATTGTATTGTTCCTCTTCCGATAAATCGGGCAGAACATCTTCCAAATCCGCGCCGTCAATCCAGCTTTGCAGGGAATACACGCCCTTGCGGCAGATGCCGAACTTTATCGGCTGGCACATCGGTATCTGTAATGCCGCCACACGGCGCATCAGCTGAAATTCTGTCCGCCTTTGCGAATACAGCCGAATCGGAGAGGTACGCAAAAGATACTTTGTCCCGTCTTTCGCCGTAACGCAGTATTTTTTATCTCCCGAATAGCCCTTGTATATCGGGTGCATTTCAACGAATTGCATACACGTCGCCCCCTTTATCAACATCCGAATTGAACACAAAAATTGTATCATATTTTACGCACAATGGCAATTCTGTAAAATATGGTTCCGTATGCCTGCCCTGTGCTGAAATTGTACAATCGGTTTTGCAGAAAGCCGTAAAAAGGGCTTGACATCCCTTTAAAATGCCTATATAATAGATAAGCAACTTCGATATGGGCCATTAGCTCAGTTGGTTAGAGCATCCGGCTCATAACCGGACGGTCCGGGGTTCGAGTCCCTGATGGCCCACCATCTTTCAGACTGTCCGTTTCGCCGCACACGGCGCTTGATGTTTTTGGTGTCAAACGCGCATTTCGTACGTTTTCGGCGTACTGCGGCAATTTTCAAAAAATCAAACAGACATAGGGGTATAGCTCAGTTGGTAGAGCAGCGGTCTCCAAAACCGCGTGCCGAGGGTTCAA
>UQFM01000037.1 GCA_900540295.1 uncultured Oscillospiraceae bacterium | reverse complement strand
AAATGTCGCGGAGCGACAAAAGGGTAATGGCGTAGCCGTAACTTCATCCGCCCGCAAAACCGCACAATCCATATCCAATTAAAAAACAGGAAGTGAAAACAATGTATTCTTACAAAACCAAAGGGACGTGTTCCCGACAAATCGACGTGGAACTGGACGGCGATATCATTCAATCCGTGCAATTTCACGGCGGCTGTCACGGCAATTTGCAGGGAATCGCCGCTCTCGTGAAAGGCAAAACCGTAGACGAGGTTATCGCCTCGCTGGAGGGGATTCGCTGCGGAATGAAATCGACCTCTTGCCCCGACCAGCTTGTGAAAGCTTTGCGTGCCGCGCAGAAAGCGTGACCCTTTTCGGAAATAAATGATGACCCGCCCCAGAATTGGCAAAAGCCGTTCATCGGGGCGGGTTGTTTTTATATTTTTATTGTTCTCGCCTTTCGCGCTGTTTTTTGTGAGATTCTTCGCTGTTGTGCAGAATAACAGATTTGTACAACCCGTAGGGGCGTGCATTGCGCGCCCGAAAGCGGACAGCCGCGAGGGCTGTCCCTACGGATTGCTGTAAATTCACGGCAATGCACAATCCCGTAGGGGACGGCGTCCTCGACGTCCCGCCAAAGTCTGATGAAACTTTGCGGACGGACAAGGATGTCCGTCCCTACGCGCGAATCAAATTCACTTTGTACCGTGTGAGATTCTTCGGCGTTGCCTCAGAATGACAACTGTTTGCAAATCCGTATGGGGCGCATTCCCGCATTACCCGATTTTTTCACCTTCGGTGTTCAATCCCATCGCGGCAAAGGGGTCAACCGCCTTGCCGTCCTGCCGTATTTCAAAATGCAAGTGTACCTCGTCTGCGCTTTCCATCGGAATCGTGCCGAGGTTTCCGATTCTGTCGTTGATTTTCACCTGTGCGCCGACCTCAGGCGTACTGCCCTTGCCGAGTCCGCAGTAGCGCGCCAAAAGTCCCTGCCCGTGGTCAATTTCCACGACCGTACCCCAAAGCACATCGTCGTAAACCGCTTTCACAATGCCGTTGTTGACAGCAATAACAGGGTCGCCCACGGTGCCGCGAAAATCGACGCCGTTGTGCGCGCGCCAGTCACCCATGGTTTTGGACTGTACCATCTCGCCGTTTGAAAACGGCTTGTCCACGGTTTTGCCCATCGGGAGCGAAAAGGTTTCGGCACGTTTTATGCCGTCTGTTTGTGCAAGTACGGCGCGGTTCGCTTCCGATTCGGAAGCCGTGTCCGCCGCTGACGGGATTTTGTCCTTTGCCGACGGCGCAGTATCTGCGGCGGGGTCGGTATAGTCCGCTAAGTCCGAAAAATCGAATTTTGCGCTCGGTACAGATGCGGATTCACCTGCGGACGGCGCGGGGTCGGCTTTATGCAGCTTCAGACTTGTCGCATACCGTGCAGTCAGCCCCGAACCGAGGAGCGCGATTGCCAATATCCCGTACAGAATTGCCGCGCGTTTGCCGATTTTACCGCGCTTCGGTTTATCTTCATTATTTTTCATTCGAGAACACCTCCGTAAGGAAATTGTTCCCGTTTTTGCCGCAGGTTATACAATTTTCTTCGTATCCGCTTTGCAGAAACAGGCGCGCCGAATGCGCGGACGCACGCAGTAACGGCAAAACAAAAGCCGCAACGAAACCGTTTTGATTTCGGTGCGGCAATGAAAAATTACATACAATAATATATTCTGTTCTTACGGCTTTTGTGCCTTGGGTTCACCGCGTTTTTTCAGAAAATCCTTCAAAATCAAATTAATATACTGCGAAAAGGAACGGTCCTCTTCCTCGGCGAGTTCACGCAGGATAAGAATCAAATCTTCATCCAGTGTGATGCTGACTTTTTGTTTTAAAGGTTTCATAATATTGTCCTGTGATGCGGGACGCGTGCAAAACACAGCTTTACGCGCGCATCTTTCCTTTCTTGGATTGGCAAAGGGGATAGGGTATGCAACACCCTTCGTCTATGTTTTCCAATGATACTATAAAATACGCATTTATATTGACAAATAGGATAAAATTGTATAAACTATCAGTGAGTAGGATTTTATACTACCGTGAAGCGGACGGACGTGGGTGCGTCCATGGGGATACCGCGTTGCATTCGGTTTGTGCGGAGAGAGATTTTTCGCTTCGCTCAGAATGACAGGCTCTGTGTAGGGGCGTGCATTGCGCGCCCGAACAGGGTTAAATTTTCAAAAGCCGATTGTTTCACACTAACCGTAGGGGCGGATGCCCTCATCCGCCCGAGCAAAATCCAATTTCACGTAAAACTAACGGTTACGCACCAATCGTAGGGGGCGGCGGTCTCGCCTGCCGGCTCGGTCGGTGCTTCTAAGCTTCGCTTAGAGGTGTCCACTGGACACCCGCACCTCGACGACCCGCCGAAGTCTGATAAAACTTCGCGGACGGACAAGGATGTCCGTCCCTGCGCGTGCATCAAATTTTCTCTCTGCCATGTGAGATTCTTCGCTACGCTCAGAATGACAGATTTTTACAAACCCGCAACGGCGCACAAAAGAACAAACGCCGACAGGCTGTTATCCAAAAAAAGCGTCCAAATTTTGTAAAATCATGCATATATCTCATATAAAATCGGTTTATACAAGCTCTTTTTGTCAAATTGACGAATTTCGTGTTAAAAATTTGTGAACGTCTTTCCCGATTTTTTCCCGAATTCGCTTGACAAAAAAGTATCACGCGTTGTATTATTAACCTACATACATATAAGGGGGTAGTGTCTTTATACGCCCTCCTTGGTTGATGACGGATTCTATATGTATCATGCGGCGTGCGGATTCGGATTTGCGGATTGCTGCAAACCGACGGAATACGGCGCGCAGGGTTCTTTTTAAAGGGCGCCGTATCTGAAACGGACGCGGTTACCTTGGCGTTTTGGAGGTTTTTCTATTGGCAGATACAGTATCTTATCAGGCCGTTGCCGGTGGCGGCGGCGTGTATCGCAACAAACAGACAGAATTTGTTGCTTCTTATTATAAGAAAAAAGAAATGAACGACATGTACCCCGCAGGCGGATTCAATGTGTGCGGGCAGGTCGGCAAAGGGCGCGATGAAATCGGCGTCTGCGCGGCGGCGGATTCCCGTGAAACGGTGTATGCCGTCGGCAAAATGCCGCACACGGTTATCAAAGGATATATCCGTGTCGGTGAAAACGATTTTCTTGCCGTCGTGAAAGACGTGCTTGCACTTTGGCTGTTCCTTATATTGCTTGGGCTTCTGCTGTTGGCAGGCTTGGGGCTTTTGATTCACGGTGTGGTTACGGCGAATGCCGTTCCCGAACCGCCGACCAATCCCTACGGCGTGATTGACTCAAATGCCTTACCCGGTGAAGGGGAGTATTCCGTTCCCGAAAAGACGGATACAAGAGGACGGCAAATCAAGGTCAACGGGATTGCCGAAATGCGGCTGAAAGCGGGTGTCCGCGAGCAGAATTTCGTGTTCAGCAATCCTGCGGAAAATCCGTGTTATTTCCAGCTCGAAGTGGTTTTGGCGGATTCGGGTGAGGTGATTTACACATCGAACCTTCTGCCGCCGGGCTATTCCATTTCCAATTTCACCCTGAACCGCGCGCTTGCGGCGGGGGAATACCGTACCGTGGTGCATGTCAAAACATACAGCTTTGACAAAGAACAGAGACCGCTGAACAATATGGATATAAAAACCAAGATTATTGCGTCGGAGTGATAATCGTGACCCGTGAAACGGACAGCGTGCCCGGGCTGTCCCTACGGATTGTAAAATGCATTCGGATTGTTCTGTGTGAGATTCTTCGCTACGCTCAGAATGACAAATTTGTACAAACCCGTAGGGGCGGATGCCATCATCCGCCCGAGCAAATCAGAAAATTTGCACAACCCAACGGCGGGGGCAAGCCCCCGCCCTACCGAGAATCAAATATACATTGCATTGATTTAAAAAGCGGACAGCCACGAGGGCTGTCCCTACACAAACAGCAAACAAAACGGCTTTCAGCCGATTCTATTTTCAGTAACTTATGAGAGGAGTTATAGGTTATGAAAACCAAAAAAGGGTTAAAACGAATTGCGGCACTGATTATGTGCGTAGTTTTGTTGGCGACCTCACTCCCGATTGCGCTTGCCGCAAACGGAGCGTATAACCCTGCGCCCTATTTCACACAGGAAGCGCAGGAGAAAGGAGCAGCCGCATGGCTTGATGAGGGTGGCAATCTGCAGATTCGCTTCCCCGCGGCAGTCGGTAGACCGACGCATGCCGTTTGGAGCAAAAATCCAAACGAGACAGTCGATGTAAAAGAGATTGACTATTACATTGTAGAAGTGTCTGACCTGGGCGGAAAGTTAGAAAAACATAATACACAGCCGCCTGTTTTGCTGAGCAAAAAGGTTTGGGCTTCGGATATTATGGCGCTGGCGGAAGGGGACACGCTTTATGCCGTGTTCACTGCGGACGAAATCGGCGACTTGCTGAACGTGGAAGATAACCGTTACAATGTTGCCATTACAGCAGTGGACGAGGCGGGCTGGTTCTCGCTTACCCTGCACGCGCTGATTTTCGACGTGCCTGAATTCTATTTCGACATGGATAAGTTTGAAGTGCTGTCGGAAGACCCGTATGCCATGCGTGAAATGATGCGCTTTGAGGCGGCAGGCGATTATACGGGTTATCAACAGACCGGCAACACAGTGGATACATTGGAAAGAGCCGCGCAAACCGGTGACGAAGACCCCGAAACAGGCATCGATACTTACGGCTACCGCATTCGCATCACGGGCAGACCGAGCGAAGGCGGGCAGACGATTGACACACCCGAAAGCCGACAGACATGGGACTTCAAGGGTGCGGCCGAGGTTTGGTATTGGATGGACCTTTCCGAAGTGGAATTGCAGGGGCTTTCTTTCCGTTTGCGTGCGAATCAGAAAAAGATTGATTACAACATGCGGAATAAGGGCACAAGCACCACCCAGAATTACAGCTCAATCGTTTATTCTACACTCGGCACGAATAACAACACGTATGCAGAGGGCAAAGAACCCTATGTACTTGTGCAGAATGCAAACGGCAACTGGGAAAAAGTTGTGATGACAAACGGCACGGTGGATTTGGGTCACTTTAAGGGCTATGTGCGTATTCCGATTCAGTTCTTCTGCTCCGAAACCGATACGCAGGTCACGGCAAGAAACACCTGGTTCGGTCTGACAAAATCGAACATGAATGCGACGGACCGCAACAAAGACTTTACCGATAACGTCAGTATCGGCGATTGGGAGTGGATTGGCAACGACGAAACCGATTTCAAAGGGAACTATGTCACGATTGACCGTGCGGGCACGCCGATTGCAGACGCGCTTTTAATTCAGCGTGCGCGCATGTATTATAGACCCGTTGTAGGCGGTGAATCATGGTCTTTCGGTCTCGGCACAATTCTTGCGCCCGGTATTACGGATGCAGACATTACCAAAACCGCGGCTGAGAATTCCCGCCGGGCGACTTTGGAAAAAGATGCAGACGGCAACTGGTATGTGCCGAACAGAGATACGGCAGATTACTATTCTCCGCTGGAGGACATCTATTCTGCGGGTATTGCATATAACGGTGTCGGTGGAGACAGCGTGAACAAGAGTCTGTTCTTAGACAACATCATGTTCTACCGTACAGACGGCGAGGCGTGGCCCGAAGCGACCATCGGTAATGACCCGAATTTGACTAAGGGCACCACGGTCAATACATACTATAACCAGCGCACCGACGCGCAGGACAGAATTTTAGATGCCATTGACCAATACATCAGTACGCCCTCGTGGTCGGATTATCGCGGTGTGCGGTATGTTACCGACATGATTAACGCCTATTTCTCGGCTTACAAGGCAACTATGGGCGAGAATTATGCAAAGCAGTTTCTGTCTACCGCCGCTTTGAAAGGCAGAGCGGAGAAAGCCGGCAGATTAGAGACGTGGCAGAACTATGTGGACGCGCAAACGCTTTGCCAAGAAAACGGTCTGCTGGACAGCAACAACTCCCAGCCGAACGATTTGGTGCCGATGCTGGTACAGTCGCTGGAGGCACTGCCCGACCCGTCTCAGATAACGGGCATCAGCGATACGCTGCGCAATGAAATCATCAAGCTGTATTCGGCGTATGTCCGCCTGAATTACGGGCAGCTGAAAATGCTCGGCAGCTACGCGGTGAAGGATGCGGACGGAAACGTGACTGCGCTGTATGAGGAAGAAAAATTGCTGGCCTATATCGAGTTGTTGGCTGACTCGTTAACAAACGGCGGTTTTGTCACAGGTTATAAGGTTGCAAACTATCCGTTCGTTCCGTTTAACACCTTTGAAAATAATACGGCAATCGGCGACAAAGCATGGCGTTTGGAGGATGACCCGACTTTCTCCAGCGAATCGGACTACCGACACTATAAAAACTTCACCTCTTTTACAACGGGTGACAAGAAGGTTTTGGACGGCAAAAATTACACCATCAATCAAAATTATTCCGATTTGTACCAATATGTGCATGCGGCAGAGTCAGAAATCTCCCATTCGGGTTACAACGGCACAAAAGGGTTGACGACTACGTTCGACAGTGCCGCGATACAGGGAAATGACAACGGCGGTACATTCTACACGGTAATGATGAACCGTGACAGCGTAAATACCGCACAGAATTTTACAGAGTTTAAAACAAATAATATGTCAACGCATAATCTCGGCAGTCTCGCGCTGAATAACAATGATGCGTTGGTCGGGGAAGATTATATGCCTTTCTCGCTGATTATGTATGTAGACTTCTCCGAGCTGACCGATGAAAGCGGTGCGGGCGACTTTACTTTCGGTGTGAAAATTCACACGATTGACGGCAGCGGCAATGCGATTGCATACCGTCCCGCAATGGGCAGCCAAATCGGCGGCAATGCCAAATGGCGTTCCTACTATGTGTTGGATCAAGAGTTGGGCGAGTGGAAGCGCGTTTATATAGCAGACCGAGGAATGGTCAGCGGTATCTATATGTTCCCGTCTAAAAACACAAACCTCTCAGCAGGTGAAACGGGGGCAAACTTAGCAGGCTATAAGGGCTATATCGCAATTCCGATGAACCACTTTAAACGCGGCGGCACGGAGAACGACTACTTAGTTGAAAACGCAACCTGCCTGAATAATATTTATTCCATTCAGATTGGTATCACCAATGCAAACGGGCAGGCGATGGACCACAAATCCTTTACCATTGATAATGTCGGCTTTACCTATGACCCCGAATTTTATAAACAAAAAGGGATTGACACCGCAACGCGCGGTGACCAGTCCTACGCAGAAATTTTCGGAGCGAAATCTTCTAAGGCGACTGAGTTCGAGACGGCCGTAATGGCAATCGACCCGTATGACACGGCAACCTTAGCGGAAAGAATTCAGGCGGCTAAGGATATTTACGGCTACCCCTACGGTTCTGAATTGTCAAACACACTCAGCCAGTGGCAGAAAGATAACCTGAAAACGGTACAGCAGGCAAAGGCTTTGTTGGATAAGTATATTGCAGGTGACATTCCGCAGGCGGCAATGACGGTGGCTGAATTAAAGACGGCGATAGCAACGCTTCCGAACATCCCCGAAAATGCAACAACCAAGAATCCGTTGCCGAACCCCGGCTTCATTACCGACAGCGCCAATCCGATTGCGGCGGGCGAAGTCAATTATGCGGCGTTCGGGTTTGCGTCCAAGACACAGGCGGAAGAAATCGCGAAGTTATATACCGATACTTACAGACGTCTTTCCGCGGCGGACAAAGCTTCGCTGACGGACGAGGAGAGAACGGCACTGCTGAATGCATACAATGCGGCGGCACGCTGCACAGGCACTCTGGAAATGGTCCGCGACAACGCCGTTTCCTTTGCAGATGAACTGAAAACGGTTTATGTACGGTATACAGAAGGCACACAGACGCTAAACCTGCTGAAAGCGGCAGACCGACAAACGATTGTTGACCTTTCCGCAAATCAGTATGAAGCGCTGGCATATTACGCCAAAACAGGTTTGGGTGACGGCACGATTATTTCCGCATATGCAAACATGACCGACGGTCTCTCCCGCTACTTGGCAAACACCAACAAGATTCGCGTGGAAGGCGAGGAAGTTACGGGCGGCGTGTATAAGCTGATGGCGCAGTACACAAAGCTGTACAAAGAAGTCAAAGCAAAGCTTGACGCTAAGGAAACGCTTCCTGACGAGCTGGTTGCGCGGCTGAAAGAAACCGTCGCGGAATACAACGACTTGATTCCCGCTTATAAAAATGTCTTTGAACTGTATTACGGTTCGGAACAGGCAGATGCAAGCGGCAAGTATCAGGGCATTAAGGATATTATGGAGCTGTTCCTGCAAACCGACGTTGCGTTTGCGGACGGCACAAAGGAAACCACCCTTGCGCTGACAGAAGATAATATTGACACGGCGAGCAAGACCCTCAATGTCAATTATTTAGAGGAGTACCCCGTGGAAACAGGCGCGGCTTCCTCTACCTACTTCACCTTCGAGGGGTATGACGGCTATTTGAAGTCGGGTACGACCATGCGAACCTATCAGCTGATGCTCAACGGCAACACGCTTCCGTTGGTGGGCGTTGACGAATCGCCCGTTCAGCTGACCGAAGCATTGCTCGGCGATACGCTGAAAAACAACACCTACACGGCAGGTAAGCCGTTTGAGATGGTCTTTACGGCAAAGCTTACGGACAAAACGCCGTTCGCGGAGCAGTTAAGCGATAAGATAACCTTGAAGCATTACCGTCCCGCAGACCCCGAAAAGGGCGAAACGGAACCGCAGTTGCTCGGCACCTACATTTTGAATATCACTTACATGCCTGGCGAGGCTTACATGGTAAGCATTCCTGCAGAGTTCCCCGTAGACTGGGGCACGGCAGAGACCGACGTCTCTTACAGCGTGGACTGCGTGCTGAAAGAAGGCTCCAAGATTGCCGTGAATGTTGCGGGCGCAGGTCAGCTGACCGCCGTAAAGGACACATCCCTTGTAATGGGCTACACGGCGCAGGCTTTCGCACCGACAGAATTCAGAGGCGTTCAGACAGCCGTGAAACCGTCGGCACTGCCCATGGTTTTAATCAATGAAGACACATGGAACACGGTACCCGTCGGGGAATACAGAGATACGCTGACCTATACGGTTGAGTATACAAGCGCACCATAAAGGATTCAAAAGAAAGGAGCTGAATGCAAATGAAAAAAATAATTTCCGCGGGTCTTGCGGTCCTGATGTTGGTTTTGTGCATGATACCTGCTTTTGCGGATTCCATGACGATTTCCACAAGCACAGAACAAGACGAATGGCAGCTCACATACCCCGCAGACACGCAGATTCCATGGGAGACGTCAGAGCAGGCGCTCGGCGCGGTCACAGCAACAAAAATGCTGCTTTCTCCCGGAAAAACCGTTACGGTTACGGTTTCGTCTGCCAACAATTACCGCTTGGTGAACAAGACAGATGCAAAAAAATCTATTGCCTACACCCTTTCCGGTGCAGATGCGATTGCTTTTCTCCCCAGTGAGTACGGAAAAAGCTTCCCGCTCTCCGCTGCAGTCGCAGAATCCGAATGGCGTCAGGCAGCTGCAGGTGAGTACACAGATGTGCTGACCTTCACAGCTGAATACAAAAACGCGTAAATCCTGAAATATATTATCAAAAGGAGATCATACGTATGAAAAAGGCAATATCTGTTGTGCTGGCGCTTGTTATGCTGTTTGCGGTCTGTGTGCCTGCATTCGCGGCGGATATCAGTGCAACCGGTACGGGCGACGTAATCGTCAGTACCTCTACAAAAACGGCGACCGGCGAAGATGCAGAGTCCTACACGGTCACCATCCCTGCCGACACCACCATCGCTTGGGGCACAGAATCTACCGACGTAAGCTACACGGTAGAATCCCACCTCGCCAGAAACAAGGCTGTTTCGGTTGCTGTTGCAGGCAGCGGCGAGATGAAAACCGTAGACGGCGCTTACACGCTGGCTTACACTTTGGACGGGGCAACTGCATTTACAGCGGAGCATCCCGTTGTGTACCCCGCGGCGGCACAGGCAGTAAACGTCCTGATTGCGGCTGACGACTGGAACACAGCTGTTGTGGAAAGTTACAGCGACGTACTCACTTACACGGCTGAAGTCATCGCAGCTTGAGCGATTTAGAAGGAGACTACGTTTATGAAAAAAGTTCTTTCTGTCGCATTGGCGCTTGTCATGCTGTTCGCAGTCTGCGTACCCGCATTCGCTGTGAATACCATTACAGACAAGACCGAAAACACAGGCACATCCATTGTCAAAACAGACACGGTGAAAGAGAACGGTGAAAGCGGCGAAAATTACAGTGTTGTAATTCCTGCCAACACCACCATTCCGTGGCGCAAAGCCTCGACCGATTTGACCTATACTGTCGAAGCACATCTCGGTTACGGTAAGAAATTGCATGTTTCCGTGGCAGGCAACGGCACAATGGCACTCAAAGAGGACGCCGCTGAAAAGCTGCCCTACACACTCGGCGGTGCAACCGCCTACACCTCGGCAGGTCCCGTGGTCAACCCGAAAGTCAGCCAGACTCTGAATCTCGCAATTGCCGATAATGCATGGGCAAATGCAATCGTCGGTGAATATGCGGACACCTTGACCTTCACAGCGGAAGTGCTGATTTGATTCGGTTCATTTTGTAACATTATATTTTGAGAGGAGCTCTTAAAATGAAAAAAATTCTTGCAGTTGTTTTATCCCTTATTATGATGTTTGCAGTTTGCGTACCCGCGTTTGCTGTACAAAACATCACTGACCAAACCGCACAGACTGCGGATTCCAAACTTTCCACCTCTACACAGAGAGAAGACGGTACAGAGGGCGCATCCTATGTTGTGTCTATCCCTGCTGAAACCACCATTCCGTGGGAAAAATCCAAGACCCTGTTTTCTTACAGCGTGAAATCACAGCTTGAAAGCGGCAAACGTCTTGCAATCTCTGCGGCAAGCGCGAGCGGCAGAAACGTGTTGGTCGATGCGGCAGGCGCAAATGAACTGCCCTACACATTTTCCAGAACCAACGGCGGCGATACAATCGAGACCTTGAGCTACACCACCGAAACCGAAGTTGTCGATACCAACAGAACCTTTAACATCGACATCGCTACTGCGGCTTGGCAGGCAGTTCCCGTTAATGTTTACACGGGTAATCTGACCTTCACGGTTGAGGTTGTTGACGCGTAAGTTTATTTTTATAAACAGCTTGAACTTGAGAGGAGCAATATTTATGAAAAAGATTTTAGCAGTTGTTTTATCCGTTATCATGATGTTCGCAGTTTGCGTACCCGCTTTTGCCGCAACAACCATTACGGACAAAACCGCAAATACCGCAGATGCGAAAGTTTATACTTCTACCGAACCCGCACCTGATTTTGTTTCTTACAGCGTAACCATTCCCGCTGAAACACAAATCGCATGGGGCACAACCAAAACCGCTTTCTCCTACGGTGTAAAAACCCAGTTGGAACTCGGCAAGCGTTTGGCAATCAATGCTGTCAGCCAGAACGGTGAACAGGCACTGAAAAATGCTTCCACTGACAAGACTCTTCCCTACACCTTCTCCTACACCAACCAGGGCGGTATTGTAAATACGCTTGCTTACACAACCGATACTGAGGTTGTCGATACCAACAGAACCTTCAACATCGATATCGCAACAACAGATTGGCAGGCAGCTCCGATTGCGGAGTATGTGGACTTCCTGACCTTCACGGTTGAGGTTGTTGACGCACAGCCGTAAAAATAGCCGAGTTACTTCGTAAACACATAAGGAGCAATTCCGATGAAAAAATGTCTTTCTCTTCTCATGGCGGCAGTTATGCTGTTCGCGGTTTGCGTTCCTGCATTCGCCGCCGGGGATATAACCATCAGCAAAGGTGATGCAAATCAGTCGGCTTCGTCTGATGTGTTCACCAAAACCACCAGAAAAGATAATACGGATGCAGCCTCCTACTCTGTAACCATTCCCGCTGAGACCGAAATTGCATGGGGCGAGACCAGAACGGTATTTACCTATCATGTAAAATCGCAGCTGGAAATTGGCAACCGTCTGCACATTACAGCGGTAAGTGAAAACGGCACGCAGGAATTGAAGAATGCGGAAACAAGCAAGACGCTTCCCTATGCCTTTTCCTACACCAATTTGGCAGGCTCGGTTGAAAATCTTAACTACACAACAGACAATGAAGTGATTGATACCAACAGAACCTTCAACATTGACATCACCGATACGGCGTGGCAGGCAGTTCCGATTGCGGAATATGCCGACCGCCTGACGTTCACGGTAGAAGTTGTTGGAGCTTCGGTAAGTCCGTAAGGATAGTTGAATTTATTTCGCAAAGTAATATAAGGAGGTGGTTTCATGAAAAAAATCAGCAGTGCGGTTTTGGCTGTACTCTTGTGCTTCTGCCTGTCCTTCGGGGCGTTCGCCGCAGATGCGCAGCTGTCAACCGTTGTGCCGAGCACACATGAAATTACCATAACGTATAACGAGGGCGGCTATATTCTGTATCAGGATACCATTCTCGCGAGCGAAAGCTCCGTAACCGTAGAGCGCTTTGACGATGTGATTCTGTCGATTATCTGTAAACCGGACAGTCACTTGAAATCTGTGACTGTGAACGGAGAGGATGTTACAGACGACGTTTTGCACGGCAGGCTGTCACTTTTGGATGTGTATACCGACATGGACGTTGTGTTCACATTCGAAAAATGTGGCGATGTGCCGCCTGTTGACCCCGATGACCCGAAATATGACCCTGAAAATCCCGACAAACCCGGCGATGACTGTGACCATGTTGCAATGCGCGGCGGCGTCTACAAAGAAGACGAACCGTTCCCGGGCGCGACACTGGAAATCGATTTCGGCGAAATTGAGGCAACGGCAGACGACGAAGGCAAGTACAAAATCGATGAGATTAAGGACGGGTTCCATACCGTAACGATTAACAATCCCGACGGTACACCCGCAGGCGTGGCGGACTTCGTGGTGGAAGTCAGTGAAACGGCGACCGAGGTCACCGTGGAAATGCTTCCCGACGGTACGCAGGTCATCACGGTTCCCGAAGGCACAACCGAGGTCATTTTAGACTTTATCGTGCATGGGGACGGCGGTTTGGATACAGACGGCGACGGTAAACCGGACGGTTGGACGGAAATCACGGTCGGCAAGGACGACCCTGAACCGCAGCCGAAGCCGGAAGAACCTTCCAAGCCGGATGATAAGAAACCCGATAACCCGATTTTGGATAATCCCATCATTTCTCAGACGGGCGCACTGATTCGTGAAAACCCGCTGGAAGCAAGCATCCTGTTCGCGTTTGGCTTCTTCCTGTTGCTGTTTGTGATTGTTCGCAGACGCCGCAACGACGAAGAAGAGGAAACCGCGTAACTCGAAATACGTTTGGAAAACATCAAAACCCGATGCGTAAAGCATCGGGTTTTTCTTTTGTTTTTGACTTATAAAACAAGGATATTTTCTTCAATAAAATTCCCCTTGTACAGAGAGGAAGTCTGTACAAGGGGGACAATCAGTTCCTGTATAGTGCGGGTTTACAGTGTTGCCGCAAGATTTTTCAGATACGCTTTAAAATCTTCGCCGATTTCGGGGTGATTCAGCGCGACTTCGCAGTTCGCCTGCATAATGCCGAGCTTGTTGCCCATATCATAGCGGATGCCGTCAAAATCTACCGCGTTTAAGAGACCGCGGCGGGCGAGGTCAAGCATCGCGTCGGTAAAATACACTTCGCCGCTTTTGGGGTCGGCGGGGGTCTTTTCAATCAGCTCGAAAATTTCGGGCGGCATAACCACTCTGCCCAAAATCGAGTAGCAGGACATAATCTGTTCGGGTGTGGGTTTCTCGATGATGTTGTGCACCTTCATCGTTTTGTCTTCCAGCGGGGTGACGTCGAGTGTGCAGTACTTCGGCACATCTGCGCGCGGCACTTCTTTTACGCCGACCACGCCGCAGCCGTATTTATCATACGCACGAATCAGCTGACCGACAACGGGGTCTTCGGAAACGATAACATCGTCGCCGTACATGACCGCAAACGGCTCATTGCCGACAAAGCTCTTTGCGCACAGAACCGCATGACCCAAGCCCTTTGTCTCTTTTTGACGGATATAATAGATGTTTGCAAGGTTTGAGCAAGCCTCTACCTGCTCCAAAATGTGCGCTTTGGACGCATTGCCCTGCAATTTGGTCTCCAGCTCAAAGGAGTGGTCAAAGTGGTCCTCGATAACGCCCTTGCCGCGGTTGGTGATAATCAGAATATCGGTAATGCCTGCGGCTACCGCCTCTTCCACAATATACTGAATTGCGGGCTTATCCACGATGTTCAGCATTTCCTTCGGAACAGACTTTGACGCGGGCAGAACGCGTGTGCCCAGACCCGCCGCGGGGATAATGGCTTTTGTTACTTTCATAGTAAACGCTCCTTAAATATATAGAAGTTTTAAACGGAAGAAAGCTTCCGCCGTTTTACAATAGGAATCGCAATAAGAGATTCAGCAGTATCTGCATGCCGAAAAAATAAATTGCGGCAGACGCTATGCCCATGGCGAGCGATGTGCCGCCGCGGCGAAACAGCAAAAATCGGTATTCCTCGGGGGACGGTTTTTGTGCGCGCAGGCGCTGAATGTCTTTGCCGACTTTCTTTTTATACAGATAGTTGGCGGCAAGACCCGAAAACAGATGCAGAAATACAGAGGCATAGTAGCGGATTTGCGTTTCGGGAAGCTGTTGCAATGCCGCATATTCGGGTGTGCTGGCATCGACCGCTTCCAAAAAGGTTTTGCCGTCTTCCGCGGCTTGCAGAACCACCGTTTGATAGTCGAGTGTGGCTTGTATATACCGCGGCGTCATGGTCGCACCCGTAACGACCAGCAGCAGTGCCAATAAAATCCCGCCAACGGCATACAGTTTACGGTAAAAGAACCAGCAGGGCGAGAAGAAAAATGCCGCCCAATTCCAGGAAAGCTTTTTGTCCGACTTGTCAAGTCTGTAAAATTTCGGAATATACCGTTCCGCACTTGTGCGTACATATTCCGCCGTGTCCCCGACCGTGTTGCCGTCAATCGTATCTGTCGGGGCAATCACAGTGCCATGCGCGTAAAAGGGGCGCGCGGTCATGTCGGGCAGTTGAATCTGCGGCGAATACGGCTGATTCTGTGTGTTATAAAGTCTTGTGCCGCATTGGGTGCAGACGGGTTCTTCCGCCGCATTCTGCGCGCCGCACTGCGGACAAAATACAATGCGGTGTCCGTCATGCTGTGCGGCATTCGGCACAGGGGCGGGATTCGTTACGGGTTCTGCCGTCTCTGTCTGTGTTTCGCCGACAGACGGCGTCCAAGTGAATCCGCCTGTATGCAAAGCCGCGTTTGCACAGTCTTTATTGTTCAAATAACATTTTCGATGATGCGGCGTACCGCATTCGGGGCAGACAACTACGTCATCGTCCTCCGCAAACACGGCGTGACAAATCGGACAGGTCTGACCTGTATACCGCATAATGGACCTTCTTTCTTTTTATTTCGTACCTCTATTGCTAAAATAAGAACTTTTCGTGCTCGGAGCCGCACATTGATTCTGCACAACTCCTTTCCGCCCTCTGACGAGGGCGGTGGCACGCCACAGGCGTGACGGAGGGAGAGGGGACGAGCTCGCCGCAAGTTTGTGCTATGGGAGATTCTTCGCTCCGCTCAGAATGACAAAATCGGGCGAAAAATTTTGTTAAACGTTAATCTCCACTTCAAGACCCAGTAAATCCTTATACTTATCAAGAATCGGCTGTACCTCTTCGTCTAAAAACTCCGTAACCTGCTGCGGCGCGCGCCCGACAAAGTTCTGCGGCACCATTTCCGCGCGGATTTCTTCGAGCGTCATGCCGAATGCAGGGTCGGCGGCAATGCGTTCGGGCAAATCGTTCGGTTTGCCCTCGGCTTTCACAACCTGCCCCGCCGCCATGGAGTGCTGACGGATTTTCTCGTGCAGTTCCTGACGGTCGCCGCCTTTTTTGACAGCCGCCATCATAATATTTTCAGTCGCCATAAACGGCAGTTCGTCGTTCAGGCGTTTTTCAATCATTTTCGGGTACACAACCAAGCCGCTGACGACGTTGATGTACAGCTCCAAAATCGCATCCACCGCGAGGAAGCCCTCGGGAATACTGATGCGCTTATTGGCGGAGTCGTCCAGCGTGCGCTCAAACCACTGCGTAGACGCCGTGATGGCAGGGTTAATGGTGTCGGCAATCACGTAGCGCGCCAAAGATGCAATACGCTCACTGCGCATCGGATTGCGCTTATACGCCATGGCGGACGAGCCGATTTGATTCTTTTCAAACGGTTCTTCCACTTCTTTCAGATGCTGTAACAGGCGCAAATCATTTGAAAATTTGTGCGCGGACTGCGCAATGCCCGAAAGCGTATACAGCACCTGTGTATCCAATTTACGCGCGTAGGTCTGCCCCGACACGGGGAACACGCGGGAAAAGCCCATTTTTTCGGCAATTTTGCGGTCAAGCGCCTTGATTTTTTCGTTGTCGCCCTCAAACAGCTCTACAAAGCTTGCCTGTGTGCCTGTTGTGCCTTTTGAGCCGAGCAGACGCATCTGCGAAAGCTGGAATTCCAGTGCGGACATATCCATCACCAAATCCATCAGCCACAGAGAAGCGCGTTTGCCGACGGTGGTCGGCTGTGCAGGCTGGAAGTGGGTGAAGGCAAGGCACGGCATATCCTTGTATTCGTCTGCGAACGCCGCGACCTTTGAGATTAAGTTGACAAGCTTTTTGCGGACAAGCTTTAACCCCTCGGTCATGATGATGACGTCGGTGTTGTCGCCGACATAGCAGGAGGTTGCGCCCAGGTGAATGATGCCCTTTGCGCTCGGGCACTGCACACCGTAGGCGTATACGTGGCTCATTACGTCATGGCGCACCAGCTTTTCACGCGCTTCGGCGACCTCGTAATTGATGTCGTCCGCGTGCGCTTTCAGCTCGGCAATTTGTTCGTCCGTAATCGGCAGTCCCAATTCCTTTTCGCTTTCGGCAAGCGCAATCCAAAGCTTGCGCCAGGTGCGGAATTTAAAGTCGGGCGAGAAAATGTATTTCATCTCCTTGCTCGAATACCGCGAATTTAAAGGGCTTTCGTAAATGTCTTTCATATTGTCGCTACCTCCGTAGGCTTTTCGTCTGTTCGTTTTTTCTGTCCGTATTCTTTTAATGCGTTGTATTGGGTGTATTCCCATGCGCGCTGAAAATGCGTTTCATTTTTTATGA
>UQFM01000036.1 GCA_900540295.1 uncultured Oscillospiraceae bacterium | reverse complement strand
TCGGTCTCGTGGGCTCGGAGATGTGTATAAGAGACAGATATAATATATTAAAATTACACAGAATTTTAAAGGAGAGGTTCTTTGTTTGAACAGATTATAAGCGTTGACCGTATGGAACACGCCGTCAGCCTGTTCGGAAGCTTTGATGAGAACATTCGCCAAATCGAGCAGGAATATCATGTACAGGTCGTCAGCCGCGGGTCGGATTTGAAAATCAGCGGCGAGGCAGACGCTGTTGCAAAAGCGACGCGTGCCATAAACGGACTGCTGACGCTCATTAACAAAGGCGAAACACTTTCGGAACAAAATGTGCGCTATGTGCTCTCGCTTGTGCGCGAGGGTGCGGAGGACAAGCTTTCGGGACTGTGCGGCGACTGCGTGTGCATCACCGCCAAAGGCAAACCCGTCAAGCCGAAAACACTCGGGCAGAAAAAATATGTGGAAGCCATCCGCCAAAACACCATTACATTGGGTGCAGGTCCTGCGGGTACGGGCAAAACGTATCTCGCCGTCGCCATGGCGGTCACAGCGTTCCGCGCCAAAGAAATCAACCGCATCATTTTAACGCGTCCCGCAGTGGAAGCAGGTGAAAAGCTCGGCTTTTTGCCAGGGGATTTACAGCAAAAGGTTGACCCGTATCTCCGCCCCTTATATGACGCGCTGTTTGACATGCTCGGTGCAGAGGCGTTTGCACGCTATCAGGAACGCGGCAGTATTGAAGTCGCGCCCCTCGCCTACATGCGCGGCAGAACCTTAGACGACAGCTTTATCATTTTGGACGAGGCGCAAAACACCACCAAAGAGCAAATGAAAATGTTTTTAACCAGACTCGGCTTTAACTCCAAAATGGTCGTCACAGGTGACGTTACGCAAATCGATTTGCCCGACGGCAAAAAATCAGGGCTTTTGGAAGCCATGAAAATTCTCAAAAACATTCCCGATATCTCCGTGTGCCGATTCACCGAAAAAGACGTGGTACGGCACAAGCTGGTACAGGAAATTATTAAGGCATACGAAAAAAATGAGGAGGCCAAACGAAAATGACAGACAAAATTAAAGTAATTATTCAAAATTCCCAAAAAACGGTTAAAATCCCGACCGGCGTGCGCATGCTTGTCCGCCGTTGCTGCCATGCCGTTTTGGTGCAGGAAAAATTTGAAGGCTCCGCGGAAATCAGCGTCACCTTTGTAGACGACGCCGGGATTCAGGAATTAAATGCCAAACACCGCAATCTGGACAAACCCACCGACGTGCTTTCTTTCCCCTTGGGTGAGAACGGCGTATACGATGTAAATCCCGAAAGCGGTGCAAAAATGCTCGGCGATATTGTCATTTCCATGGAGCGTGCTGTGGCACAGGCAGAAGAATACGGGCATCCGTTACAGCGTGAAATCGCCTTTTTGACCGTACATTCCATGCTGCATCTGCTCGGCTACGACCACGTAGACGGCGGATTGGAAGCGGTACATATGCGCGAAAAAGAAGAAGCGGTGTTGACACAGCTCGGCTTAAAACGCAACGGCAGTTACTATTTTGACGGCGAATAAACCATGAAAAGTTTGTTGAAAAGCTTCGGCTATGCCTTTCGGGGAATTTGGTACGCGCTTTTATATGAGCGCAACATGCGGATTCACTTTGTCTGCATGATATATATGTACAGCTTTTTAGGTGTGTATGATTTCTTCGAGGTCAGCCGCACACAGTTTGCCGTGTTGTTTTTGGCAAATGCGCTTGTGGTAGCGGCAGAGCTGGTCAACACGGCTGTGGAGCGCGCAGTGGACCTTGCAAGCCGCGAGCGCACCGAAAAGGGCAAAATCGCCAAAGATACCGCCGCAGGCGCAGTGCTTGTCTGCGCGATTTTTGCGGTTTGCGCGGGCATTTCCGTTCTCGGGCAAAAGCAGGCGTTTCTCGCCATGTTCACTTACTATCGGGAAAACCCGCTGATGCTGTTGATATTTGTACTTTCCGTTGCGCTTTCAACGGTATTCATTTTCAAAGGCTTCGGCAAACGCGGTACACAGAACAACAGTTCAAAATAAGAAAGGGATTCACTTTTTCATGAACACACCGAAAACAGCATTTATTGCGATTGTCGGCAAGGCAAACGTCGGTAAATCTTCGATTTTAAATCGGCTTTTGGGCAGTAAAATCGCCATTGTTTCCAACAAGCCGCAAACCACGCGCACACGCATTATGGGTGTGCTGACCACAGACGACAACATTCAGCTGGTATTTACGGACACGCCCGGCTTCCACCGCCCGCGCACCAAGCTCGGCGAAAAAATGGTGAAAGCGGTTTCCGACAGCATTTCGGGCGTAGACGCCTGTCTGTTTGTCACAGAGGCGGGCGAACAGGAATGCAATGCGGCGGAGCTGGAGTTGCTCGAAAAAATCCGCAAAGCAAAAATCCCCGCCCTGCTTGCCATCAACAAAATCGATACCGTAAAAAACAAAGAGGATTTGATGGCGCAGATTGCGTATCTGTCACGGCTTGCCGATTTTGAATCGGTCATCCCCGTTTCCGCAATAGACGGCAACGGCATGGATATTTTGCTGTCCGAGCTTAAAAAACAGGCATTTGACTGCGAGCATTTCTTTCCCGACGATACACTGACCGACCAGCCTGAACGCGTGCTTGCAGGCGAGATTATTCGTGAAAAAATGCTTCGGCTTTTAGATAAGGAAATCCCGCACGGCGCGGCGGTTTCTATTGAAAAAATGCGCGAACGCGGTGACAGTGACATTTTGGATATCGAAGCCACCATTTACTGCGAGCGCGAGTCGCACAAAGGCATTATCATCGGCAAAGGCGGCGCGATGCTCAAAAAAATTTCCACATTGGCGCGTCACGATATGGAGCGTTTCTTTGACTGCAAAATCAATTTGCAATGTTGGGTCAAGGTCAAAGAGGGCTGGCGCAACCGCGAGGGACTCATTCACAATTTTGGATTAGATTAACAGGTATTTTGCCGCTTTCTTCGGGTCATCTTAAAAGTACAAGATTTTTCCGAGAAAGCGGTGTTTCTTTTGGAAATAAATTATTGGGATGTTTTCACAAAAAGCGGCAGTATCGAGGACTATTTGGCGTTTTGTGCGCACCGTCCCGAACTGCAAAACGATACAGTCGAGGTAAAACCCTATGCACCTGAAAACACGGGGATTGATTCTCAAAGAACAGAATATCGGTGAGCGGGACAAGCTTGTTACCGTTCTGACAGAAGCGCGCGGCACACTGCGTGCCTTTGTGCGCGGCGCGAAATCCGTCAAAAGCAAAAAGGCGGCGGCGACCTCAAAATTCTGCTATGCGGAACTGACACTCACACAAAGCCGCGACAGCTACATAATTGACGAGGCAAGACCGATTGAGATGTTTTTTAAGCTGCGCGACAGCTTAGACCGTTTGGCGCTTGCGGAATATTTATTGGAGCTCGGCTTTGCGTTTTCGCCCGAAGAGGAAAACGCGAAAGACAATCTGCGGATTATTTTAAATTCCCTGTATTTTCTGTGCAATGACACCTATCCGCCGAAACAGCTGAAATCCGTTACCGAATTGCGTTTGCTCTCCCTTTCGGGATATGCGCCGAATATGGTCGCGTGCGACCGCTGCGGCTGTTTTGAAAGCGACACGATGTATTTTGATATGGAGCACGGGCTTTTATACTGTGACAACTGCGCCCCCGCCGCCGCGCCGTTCGCCTTGCCGTTGGGGCTTGTCAGCGCGATGCGTCATATTATTTTTGCCGAAACAAAAGCGCTTTACGGTTTTCAGTTAGATTCTGCCCTTTTGGAGGAGCTTTCTTATATTACCGAAACCTATTTATTAAGGAAAGCGGAACACAGATTTAAAACCTTGGAATTTTACAATTCCGTGCAGGCGTTGGGATGATGCGGATTGCAAAAGCATGCCATTCTGAGCGTAGCGAAGTTTCAAATCAATAATCCTTATAACGCTCCCTCTCAGAGGGAGCTGGCATACCGTAAGGTATGCCTGAGGGAGTTCGCACGCGTAGGGACGGACATCCTTGTCCGTCCGTGAAATCTCATCTGACTTTAACGGGGCGCCGAGGTGCGGGTCTCCGGTGGAGACCTTTGAATACAAAGTATTCAAAAGCACCGACCGAGCCGGCAGGCAAGACCGTCGCCCCCTACGGGTTTGCAAAAATCTCCCATTGCAGAAAATGCATTTCGTGTTGCGGGTTACCGTTTGTTTGTACGAATTTTAGCGGGCGAACGCAGTTCGCCCCTACGGTGTACGCAGGATTTGCGGCAAATTTAATGTTCTCGGATTCCGCGGGTAAACACAGTACGCCTTTACAATATCCCAATCCCCCCTTGCGGGGATTTTTTACTTTTTACACGCAATTGTGATGTAACAACACATTTCTTAACGCATGAAAAGAGATATTTAAAATAATCTGTAAAAAAATACATTTTTTATGTCATATTCGGCATTTTGTACGACTACTAAACGAAAGGGAGGAGAATCCGTTGAACAGCGCTGTAAAACATCAGGCGGATGAAGCACTGAAAAATGCTTACGAGCTGTGTTTCATGCCTTTAATCAAATATTGCAGAGTCCGAATGGGCGATGCCGCGATGTCGGCGGATGATTGTGTACAGGAAGCATTTTTGGTGTATTACAACAAACTGCTTTCGGGAGAAGAATTCCAAAACCCGCGCGCATTCCTCTATCGCACAACCGACAATTTTTTGAAGCAGGCAATCGAGCAGTACACGCGGACACGAAACCGCACCGTACCGTTGGAGAATGCAGAAAGTCTTTCCGCAGACGTCCTGCCTTTCGATACTTCCGATTTGGATTATGACCGACTTGCCGCTGTATTGATTGGTTCGCTCACGCAAGAGGAGCAAACGCTTTACAGGTGGAAATACATAGAACGAAGGCAGCTTTCCGAAATTGCCGAACTGCTCGGTATTTCACCTGCGGCGGCGGCCAAACGAACATCCCGATTGCGAAGTCAGATAAAAGATAAATTAACCGATACCATTCAATCTCACAGAAAAGGAGGGATTTGAGTTGGAACAACTGTATGTAAACGAAGCCGTTTTACTGTCTGTTTTTCAGGACAGGCAAGCCTACCAAGAGCTTTCCGATTTTTTGAATGACGCAATAGACGCGGAATTCCGAAAAGGCGACGAAATGGACTGCGATTTTATTGACGCATGCACAGACGCATTGGAAATGCTCCAAAAAGAAAACGGCGTTTCACAGAACACCCTGACCGTTTTACTCTCACAGGAAAAATTCCTGAAAGCCATACAAAAACGGTCTTTGGGCAACACAGGCAAATACAAAAAACTCACTGCGGTTTGCGCCTGCGCCGCACTGCTCCTCACAGTCGGCGGCATATATTCCAAAACCGAAACGGGCGCATCCCTCACAAAGCAAATCGGCAATAAGCTTGCCGCCATATTCACCGTTGAGGGTACAACGGATTTGACTGAAGAAACAAATGTCTCGGTCTCTGACCCCCCCGTTACTTCGGCGGAGACTTCGACCGAAGCCGCCGAGCCCGAGTCAACCGAGGCGGTCACACAGCAAAAACCGCCCGCAGTCAAAGCACCGACCAAACAGCTGCCGAGCCGTATCTACGGCATTTTCCCAGACACACTCAAAACCGAATACAATGTCGGTGAACCGTTAGATATGCAGGGTGTGCGCGTCATGGCTGTTTGGGACGGCGGTCAGGAAACCGAAATTCCGCTTTCCGACTGCAACGTTACCACGGAACGCGGCTTCTCCCGCGACCAAGGCAGATACCATGTAACCGTATTTTACAAGGGTCTTTCCTTCAGTTACACGGTTACCGTAAACGCCGAACAGGATACCAAAATTCTGAATTCTGTTTACGGTACATTCTCTGACAATTTCACCTTTACCGTAGAATCGTTTGACAATTTGGATTTCAGCGGTATGACGGTCACCGCCGTATATTCCGACGGCAGTGAAGAAAGTATTCCGCTGAGCGCGTGTGAAATCACCGTGGAAAAGGATTTTATGGGTCTGGAGACCAAAGCCCTTGTGACTGTAACCTATGAAGACCGTGCATTTTCGTTCATTCTCACCAAGGAGGCGCAATAATATGAAAAAGTCTGCTCGAATTCACAAATTCCTATCCGTTGTATTGAGTGCGGTCATGCTGCTTGCAGCGTTGCCGATGGCGTCCTTTGCCGCCGCAGCCACACTGACATACGAAAATTTGGAATACACCGTTACAAACGGCGAAGTGACAATTACGCGTTATGCAGGTACAGATGAAGCAGTCACCGTTCCTGCGGAAATTGACGGAAAACCCGTAACCGTCATCGGCGACGGCGCGTTCACAGTCTCTAAAGCGAAAAACATCCAATTGCCGAAGAGCATTACCAAAATCGGTATGATGGCATTTATGGGGTCAACCGATGCCATCATCAATTTGACAGACCTTAAAAATCTGACCTACATCGGTGCATACGCATTTGTGGATACAGGGCTTTCGGGCGATTTGGTGCTTCCCGAAGCGGTCACTGAAATCGGCGCAGGTGCATTTTCCATGACAAAAATCGCCTCTTTGTATCTCGGCAAAAACGTAAAACCCGTATCGGTGCAAACCGGCAAGCCTTGGAACACGATTATAAAAACCGTAACTCCCTCCTTCGCTTCACTCGCAGACAGCGTTCTGAAGCCATACAGCTCCACGGAAAGTGAACGCAATATCGCAATGAACTGTCTGAATCTGACGAAGATTACCGTAGACAGCCAAAACCCCTATCTGCGTTCTTACGGCGGTGTCTTATTCAGCAAGGATATGACGGAAATGTATTGCTACCCCAGCGGCAAGCAAATGCATACATACATCATTCCGTTAACTGTGCTCAATTTCTACAACTCGTTCGGCGGACTCCATTTGCCGCCCGCATCCTTCAAGCTTTTCGGCAATACCGTTGACCTGATGGATGACAACGGAAACGGTCTTGTAAAATTGCCTGAGTGGACGGATTTCGGCGCAAACAACCCACTCAAAAGCGTTGTAATCCCCGCAGGCGTAAACTCCATTTGCTACGCGGCGTTCTACAATACGGGACTTACGAGCGTTTTCATCCCGAAAAATGTGAAAATCATCGGTCAAAAAGCATTCTGGCACTGCCGTGATTTAACCACCGTCGGCTTTGACCGCAATTCTTCTTATAAGGAACTACCCGAACAGTGCTTTAAGGATTGCGAATCGTTAAAGAACGTAACCTTCGGCAAAGTGGATTACCTCGCCGCGCTTGCCTTCGGCAACTGCACAACCATTGAATCCATTGATTTGACGAATGTTCTCTCTTTGGACGCCACTGCGTTTGACGAATGTACCAATCTGTCCGAAGTGGTTTACCGCGATACGGAAGCGGATTCTTCGGCACAGCCACAAGGCTATGCGGCAAAGCGGTTCTTAGCAGACGCAGACGCATCCAACGGGAAAGCTACGGTCTCCGCATCGGCATTTGCAAATAAAGAATCTCTAAAAACCGTTATGCTCGGCAACTCCGTCGGCAAAATTGAGAATCTTGCCTTTGCAAACTGTACGAATCTCACGACTGCCTATATTTCGGCGGACATTGCGGAAGAAAATATCAGTGACACCGCGTTTAAAGGCTGTACGGGTCTCACCGTCGTTGTCCCGACCGAGGATTGCGGCGCTTACAGATACGCTGTAAAGAACAACATTCCTGTAACTACCATGGTGATTTCCCCGATTGCAAATCAGTCTTATACGGGCGAAGCGGTAGAACCCGAGTTCACCGTAAAGGCAAGCGGCAAAACACTTACCCGCGGTGTGGACTACGAAGTATTCTACAAGGATAATGTGGAAGCAGGCACAGCCAGCATCACCGTGCTCGGCAGGGGCAATTACAGCATCTTCGCCGCGCTTGCAAAATTCGCTATCCTGCGCCGCGACCTTTCCGAAGTGCAAATCAGCAACATTCTGCCGCAGACGGCAAATGAAAACGGTGCAGAGCCTGAATTGGCACTCAACTGCGGAAGTTACATTCTGCAAAAAGACGTGGATTACACCGTAGCATACGAGAACAACACGGCGCCCGGTACAGCCTCTGTGACCGTTACGGGCATCGGCAACTTTAAGGGCAGTCAGACGTTAAGCTTTGCGATTTTGGACGCCCCCGATACCAGCCCGATTGAAATTTTGCCCGGCGACATTGACGGCGACGGTCAGATTGCATTGACAGACTACGCACTGATTAAAGCCATTGCAGTAGGCATAAACGAAAGCCCTGACGCTTCCGTCATCACGGCAGCCGACTTAAGCGGCGACGGTGTTGTGGATATGTTTGACTTAGCGCTTTTGGATTTAAAAATCAACTCTTTGGCGTAATGTAAACTTTAGATTTTTTCATAATTTGTATCTTACAGATACAGTCTTTCCTCTAAACGACAAAAACGGCAGACAAAAATCTGCCGTTTTTGTTTTTTGGAGACAAAATAATCGTTTTTTGTCCCTTTATAAACGCTAAAATTTTTTCTGTACAAATTCTATAAAAGATTTGTGTTTTGTTCCAAATTATGGTATATTAACTATAAATTATATTTTGAGCAAAAAAACATCAAACTATAACCGTAACGCACATGCGCGTTACGGTGAATACAGTACGGAGGAACAGTATGGATATGCTCCATGAAATTAAAGCCGCAGAAGAAGCCGCAGAATGCCGCAAAGCGGAAGCACGCGCCAAAGCGCGCGCCCTGCTTTCGGAAGCACAGACTGCCGCCGAACAGGATGCGAAAAACGCAATACAGTCGGCAAAGGACAATGCCGCACGCACCGTTGCGGCGGCAAAGGCGCAAAGCGAAACGCAAATCCAAACCCTTCGCAAAGCCGCAGACAGCACTGCTGCCGCGCTTTCGGAAACCGCGGCGCAAAATCAAGAGGAGGCTGTTAAAAAAGTACTCTCTTATATTCTTTAAAAGCGAATACCATTTTTAATATGAAAGGAGTGAGCGTATTTGATTGTTCCGATGCAATTCGTGACGCTTGTTGTGATGCGCGATGAACGTGAAAAGGTTCTGCGCGCACTGCAAAAAGGCGGCTGTATGGAAATGGTTGCACAGGAAGGCGCGGTACACGCCTCTGCCGACGGTGCATCCGAACTGCGCCGCATGGAAAAACTGCTGACGGACTTAAAGCCCTATGCACCGAAAAAAGGACTTTTCTCGGAAAATCCGCAGGTCACAGAACTTGAATTTGCCGATGTACAGCAAAAAAATCAAGAAACCGCCGCCCACATGGAAAAACTGCTTTCGGAAATTGCCGCTTATCGGGAATCGCTGAAACAGCTTCGGGAAAAAACAGAAGCCTTACTGCCGTGGGAGCCTTTAAAAACATCGGTAGAGCAGTTACAAAACAGCGCATACACCCGATATGTTACAGGCGTGCTTCCCAAAAAGCAGTTGGATGTATTTACCGAAGCCGTGCACGCAGACGGCGGCGCGGTGGAACAAATATCCGAAACACCTGTTGCTTGCTATGTTGTACTTGCGCTGTTTGCGGAAAATACATTGTCGGACCTTTCCCCTTTCGGATTTGAAAGCATTCAAATTCCTTTAGACAGCGGAACGCCCGCCGACGCACTCAACAGTTGCCGAACCCAACTCGAAAGTGTATCGGCATCGTTGGAAACGGCACAGGCAGAACTGAAACAGCTGGCGGACGAAAGCCACGCACCGCAGTTGCTTTGCGAACAGTACCGCGCACAGAGCGACTTGGAAAGCACACCGTTTTTGGAAACAGACCAAACCGCACTGCTGGAAGGCTGGGTGGAAAAGGAACGGCTGGAACAACTGGAAAGTCTTGTGAAATCCGTTACCGATGTCTATGTGCTGTCCGCACGCGACCCTGAACCCGACGAAGAAGTCCCGACCCTGCTCAAAAACAACAAAACGACTTCACAGTTTGAGGGCATTACCAATATGTTCAGTGTACCGCACTACGGCGGGTATGACCCGAACGCCGTGATGGCGCCGTGGTACTGGGTGATTTTCGGCATGATGATGGGAGACGCAGGATACGGATTGATGATGGTTGTGCTTATCTCCGCTGTCAAAAAGCTGATGAAACCGAAAGGCGATACAAAAAAACTGATTAACGTGCTTTTGTATTCTTCGGTGACCACCATTATTTGCGGCGTGCTGTTCGGCAGTTACTTCGGAGAAACGTGGCGTCCGATTCTGTTCTCGCCTTTGGATGACCCCGTTAAAATGCTGATTGTGACTTTAGGCATCGGCGTTGCGCATATTTTCACGGGACTGATTGTACAAATCGTCAACAATATTAAGGCGGGGCATGTATTAGACGCGCTTTTCGACCAGGTATCCTGGATGCTGGTTATCGGCGGCATCTGTCTGTTTTTCCTGCCTGCCGTACGCACCGTCGGCATTGTGCTTGCCGCCGTGGGTGCAGTCACCATTCTCTGCACCGCGGGCCGTGCGAAAAAAGGCGTGGTCGGCAAAATCACAGGCGGGTTGGTCGGTCTTTACGGCATCACCAATTATTTGAGCGATATTCTCTCGTATTCACGCATTCTCGCCCTCAGCCTTGCAACCGGCGTCGTCGGCATGGTTATGAACATGCTTGCAGGCATGATTCAAGGCTCGGTGATTGGTTTTATTCTCTCCCTGCTCATTTACATTGTCGGGCATGTATTCAATTTGGTTTTGGGACTGCTGTCCGCCTATGTGCATGACTGCCGTCTGCAATACATTGAATTCTACGGCAAATTTTATGAAGGGAGCGGAAAGCTCTTTACCCCCCTGTCCATCCATCCAAAATATATTCAAATTCATGAAAACGGAGGAAAATAATTATGTCTGGTATTTCTATTGCAATCATCGGCGCGGCGCTTTGCGCGGCACTCGCAGGATGCGGTTCTGCAATCGGCGTTATGGCGGCGGGTAAAGCCGCGGCGGGCGTCACCTCGGAAAAGCCCGAGTTATTCGGCAAACTGCTTGTGTTGCAGGCTCTGCCCGGCACACAGGGTATTTACGGATTTTTGACCGCCATTCTCATTATGGTGCAAATTGGCGTGCTTGGCGGCAATGCAGTGGATTTGAGCCTGTCACAGGGCTTGCAGTTCTTCGGCGCGGCAATGCCCATGGCGATTGCGGGCTTGGTTTCGGGCATCTGCCAGGGTAAGGCGGCTGTCGGCGCAATTCATATGACAGGCAAACAGCCCGATGCTTCCGGTAAAGGTATCACGATGACTGCACTCGTAGAAACGTACGCGATTCTTGCGCTTTTGACCTCTATCCTTCTGATTTACGGTATTCAGCTGTAACACCGAGCATCCACACAGAAGGAGTGAAAGGCATGAGCGCAAATACGGTTATCCAAAAGATTGAAGAAAAAGCAAATGCGGCATGTGCGGAGATTTTAAAAAACGGAGAAGCACGTGCGGCTGAAATGCGGCAGATGATTCTTGCAGCCGCCGAAGCGCGTGCGGAGGATATTGAAAAATCGGCAAAAGCCCAGGCGGATTTATTGCTGCGCGCCGCCGCACAGCAGGCGGCTTTGGACAACAAAATCGACATACTGAATCACAAGCACAAATTATTGTCGGAGGTGCGCGAAGCGGCAAAGCATGCGCTTTCCGCTCTGCCCGACGAAACGCGTATGGCTTTTTTGGAAAAATACATTCGTGAAAATATCGGCGAAGGCACAGTTACCTTACAGTTCAGCGAACAGGACGCCAAGCTGTTTGTCGCTTACAAAAAGGATCTCGGCAAAAACGTAAAAATCGGCAACATTGAAACGGAAATAGACGGCGGCGTACTCGTATGCACGGAAAGCTACGATGTGGACCTTTCTTATGACGCATTGTTAGACAGTGTATTTGAACAGCACGAAAAAGAGATTGCCGATTGCCTGTTTGCGAAAAAAGAGGATTAAGCTATGGCGGAATATAACGTTTACGGCAAAAAATCCTATGCATTTGCCCTCGGGCGTATCAGCGGTACTGCACACCGTCCGCTGACTGCCGAACAAACGGCAAGACTGCGCGAGGCTGATTTTCAAACGGCACAGAAACTGCTGACGGACTTCGGCTACCCTGCCGTACAAAGCGGGCAAACCGTATATGACGCGATTGAAGCGGAAAAAGATGCGGTTTGTGCGTTCGTGCGGGAAATTGCGCCTGATGAACAGCTGCTGAATCTGCTGTTTTTTGAGGAGGACGCCTTAAATCTGAAAATCCTTTTCAAAAACGAACAACTCGGGCATGATACAGATACCGCTTCCCTTTGCACAGGCGGATTCGACAAAGACCTTCTGCGCATTTGCGTCAAAACAGAGGATTATTCTATGCTCGGCGATATACTTTGTGCGAATCTGCAAAATATGCACTCCGAATCCGACCCCTGCCGTTTAAGCTGTGCCGTAGACAATGCTGTTTTTGATTATGCACTGAAAACCGCCGCGCAGAAGCACTGCCAATCCTTAGAAAGGCTTCTGACGGTTTACGGCACGGGTAAAAACCGTTTAACCGCATTGCGGCTGCGCAAACTGCAAAAATCCGCAAAAGCATATGCTTTTGCATTTTTGCCTGTCGGCGCCGTTCCCGACGGGGAAGCCGACGCGGAAGAAATCACGGCGCAAACCGCCACCGCATTTGAAAATGTGCTGACAGACATCGGCTATGACGACGGCATCGGAGCAATCGCACAGTATTATTTCAGAAAAAAGCTGGAAGCGAGCGCACTTCGGCTGCTGTTCGCCCAAAAAAGCGTGCAGGAAAGCGCAGGTGACGGACAATGACAAACGCCAAAACGGCGGCAGTCGGCCGCCATGAATCTATTCTTCTGTTTTCTGCGGCAGGCATCCCGACTGTTCCCGTAACGACGGATTCGGAAGCCTTACACGCAGTCCGAACGCTGATAAAGGACGGTGCGCAAATTATTTTTCTCACCGAGAATTTTGCCGCCGTTTTAGAAGAAGAACTGCGCGCATACCGCATGAACAGCTATCCGATTATTCTGTCCGTTCCCGAAAAAAGCGGGCCTTCAGGATACAGTATGCAAAAAATCAACGCCAACATGGAAAAAGCATTGGGCACAAATATTTTTAATAACGAATAAAGGCAGGTGCCAAAATTGACAGATACAACAAATGTCGGAACCATCCGAAAAGTCGCAGGTCCGCTGATTGTGGCGGACGGTATGCGGGATGTACAGATGCACGATGTGGTGCGCGTCAGCGAAAAGCGGCTGATCGGTGAAGTTATCGAACTGCGCGGGGATATGGCGTCCATTCAGGTCTATGAAGATACAGCCGGAATCGGTCCGGGCGAGCCCGTATACCGTACAGGCGAACCGCTGACCGTAGAGCTTGCCCCCGGACTGATTGAAAGCATTTACGACGGAATCCAGCGCCCCTTAACCGAAATCTATAAAGTAGACGGCGACCGTATTTCCCGCGGCGTTGAAGTTCCGAAAATAGACCGAGAAAAGAAGTGGACCTTTGTACCTGTGGCGGCAGTCGGCGACAGCGTGATTGCGGGCGATGTACTCGGCACAGTGGAAGAAACACCTGCCGTTACACAAAAAATTCTTGTTCCCTACGGTATCTCGGGCACGGTAGAATGGATTTTTTCGGGCGATGCAACCGTTACGGAACCGATTGCGCGCATTAAAGACGGAAAAGGCAATGTAAAGGAATTGCCGATGCTGCAAAAATGGCCTGTGCGCCGCCGCAGACCGTATGCCAACAAAAAAATTCCAAAAGACCCGATGATTACGGGTCAGCGTATCATCGACGCCCTGTTCCCCATCGCGAAGGGCGGCGTGGCGTGTGTTCCGGGTCCGTTCGGTTCGGGCAAAACCGTCGTTCAGCATCAGCTTGCCAAATGGTCGGATTCCGACATCATCGTATACATCGGCTGCGGCGAACGCGGCAATGAAATGACGGATGTTCTGAAAGAATTCCCCGAACTGCACGACCCGCGCACAGGACTTCCGCTGATGAAACGCACCGTATTGATTGCCAACACTTCAGACATGCCCGTGGCGGCGCGTGAGGCGTCTATATACACAGGTATCACGATTGCCGAATACTTCCGCGATATGGGATACAAGGTTGCCATTATTGCCGACTCCACATCCCGCTGGGCGGAAGCGCTGCGCGAAATGAGCGGACGTTTGGAAGAAATGCCCGGTGAAGAAGGCTACCCCGCCTATCTTTCCACCCGTTTGGCAGAATTCTATGAGCGTGCAGGCAATGTGGTCTGCTTGGGTAAAGAACAGCGCGAAGGTGCGGTTACCGCAATCGGCGCGGTATCGCCGCCCGGCGGCGACACCAGCGAACCTGTTTCGCAGGCGACACTCCGAATCGTTAAAGTGTTTTGGGGCTTAAGCGCTGACCTTGCATATCAGCGGCACTTCCCGTCGATTGATTGGCTCAAAAGCTATTCACTCTATTCGGCGACGCTGAACAGTTATTTCAATGAACACATTGATGAAAACTGGTCGGCGCTGATTGAACGCATTAAGTCGCTGTTACAGCAGGAATCCGAACTGAACGAAATCGTAAGCTTGGTCGGTTTTGATTCACTCGGCGAACGTGACCGTTTGACATTGGAATGCACGCGTATGATTCGTGAGGACTTTTTACAGCAGAACGCATTCCGTGAAGTTGACCGTTTCACGCCGCCCGAAAAACAGGCGCAAATGCTTTCGGTTATTTTGGACTGGTATGACCGCGCCATGGCGGCTGTCGCAGACGGCATGACCTGTAAGGAAGCTACGCCCGAAGAGCTTCTGACACGTATTGCCGCCATGAAATATGAGCCTGATGAAACATGGCCGTCATATTTCAGTGCCCTGCAAGCGGATATTACCCACGCATTTTCCGAGTCGGAGAAAGGAGACGGCGCCGTATGAGAAAAGATTACAAAACCATAAAAGAAGTCGTCGGACCGCTGATGCTCGTGGACTGCGTAGAAAATGTGAAATACGACGAATTGGTAGAGATTCATGAAAAAGACGGTTCCGTCCGTCTCGGCAAGGTATTGGAAGCCAAAGAAAACAAGGCGTTGGTACAGTTGTTTGAAAGCGCGGACGGATTACAGATTTCCGAATCCAAAGCGCGGTTTTTGGGGCATGGTCTGGAGCTTTCCGTTTCCCCCGAAATCATCGGGCGTGTATTTGACGGTATCGGTCGCCCCATCGACGGCGGTGCACCGATTATTTCAGACACCCGCCTGAATATCAACGGTTCGCCCATCAATCCTGCCGCACGCGACTACCCTGCCGAGTTCATTCAGACGGGCATATCCGCGATTGACGGCTTAAACACACTGGTTCGCGGGCAAAAACTGCCGATTTTCTCGGGTTCAGGCTTGCCGCACGAACAGCTTGCCGCACAAATTGCGAGACAGGCAAAGGTACGCGGTACAGACGATGAATTTGCAGTTGTATTCGCCGCCATCGGCATCACCTTTGAGCAGGCGGAATTTTTCCGCGAAGATTTTCGCCGTACAGGCTCGATTGAACGCTCCGTCCTGTTTTTAAATCTTGCCGACGACCCTGCGGTAGAACGTATCGCCACACCGAGAATGGCAATCACCTGTGCGGAATACCTTGCCTACACGCTCGGCATGCACGTGCTTGTCATCATGACCGATATGACCAATTACGCAGAAGCCCTGCGGGAAGTCTCCGCCTCCAGAAAAGAAGTACCCGGCAGACGCGGATACCCAGGCTATCTTTATACGGATCTTGCCTCTCTGTATGAACGCGCAGGACGCATCAACGGCAAAAAGGGTTCGATTACACAGATTCCGATTCTCACCATGCCCGAGGATGACAAAACACATCCGATTCCCGACTTGACGGGCTATATCACCGAAGGGCAGATTATTTTATCGCGCGACCTTTACATGAAAGGGATTCAGCCGCCGATTAACGTACTCCCCTCTTTGTCCCGTCTGAAAACCAAGGGTATCGGCAAAGATAAAACGCGTGAAGACCACGCCGACACAATGGATCAGCTGTTTGCCGCCTATGCACGCGGCAAACAGGCGGCAGAGCTTGCCGTGGTTTTGGGCGACTCGGCACTTTCGGATATGGATAAAAAATACGCCGAATTCGCCACCGCTTTTGAAAATCAATATGTATCACAGGGATACGAAACGGACAGAAGTATTGAGGATACGCTGGCTATCGGTTGGAAGCTGCTGTCCATGCTGCCGCGCACCGAATTAAAACGTATCCATGCAGAATATATTGAACAATATATGCCAAAAGGCGGTGCATAAGGATGGCAACCGTAAATCCCACCCGCATGGAGCTGCAAAAAACCAAAAAGCGGCTCGTCACCGCCCAACGCGGGCACAAGCTTTTAAAAGACAAGCAGGACGAAATGGCGCGGCAGTTTATGATTTATATTCGCCGCAACCGCACGCTCCGCCGCGAGATTGAAGAACTTTTGGGCAAGGCAATGGGAGAAATGTCCTTAGCCGAAGCCCAAATGGGCACTGCCGCATTGGAAGAAGCACTGATGATTTCCGCCGCAGCAGAACCACCCGTATTTTCGGCAGGCAATATCATGAGCATGAAAGTACCGCATGTAGAAGCCTCAAATGAGTCGCACGGCGGTGATATTGCTTACGGATTCGCCTTCACTTCGGAAAAGCTGGATGATGCGTATCTTTCTGTGAACGCGCTTTTGCCAAAGCTTTATGAGCTTGCGGCGGTAGAAAAAACCTGCGATATGCTCGCGGATGAAATGGAACGCACCCGCCGCCGCGTCAACGCACTTGAATACGTTATGATCCCGCAAATGCAGGCAACCATTAAATATATCACTGCCAAGTTGGAAGATAACGAACGCAGCAACACCATTCGCCTGATGAAAGTGAAGGAATTGATGCACGCAGAAGCGTAAACAGAAAAACCCTGTATTTGCAAAAACTGCATAACCATGTACAATGCGCAGATGTTTTGGCATCTGCGCATTTTGCCGCACAGAAAAACAAAAAAATGCTTGACAAATTAAAAAGTGTGTAGTATTATATTTAAGCACTTGAGAGAGTGCTGAATATCGCGGGGTAGAGCAGTTGGTAGCTCGTCGGGCTCATAACCCGGAGGTCGTGTGGTTCAAGTCCCACCCCCGCAACCATTCGAAAGCCTTGAAACAGCGTTGTTTCAAGGCTTTTTCTTTGTTTCCGCCTCTCTTGGTATTGTCTTATTTTTGCCTATTTTTATGCTTAAAAAAATCAAAATGCAAGTCAGATGCAAGTCAGAATTCATAGGATATTCTCTCTATAAACAATCTAATTTTTAACACATATTTTTTTCGGTTATAGAT
>UQFM01000035.1 GCA_900540295.1 uncultured Oscillospiraceae bacterium | reverse complement strand
CCCGAGAACGGACAG
This sequence comes from uncultured Oscillospiraceae bacterium, assembly GCA_900540295.1. GTDB lineage: Bacteria > Bacillota > Clostridia > Oscillospirales > Acutalibacteraceae > Fimenecus. Next base: position 17,400 of record UQFM01000035.1, on the reverse strand, counting down.
CCGCGAGGGCTGTCCCTACGGTATGTCAAATGACCCACTGACCGTAGGGGCGTGCATTGCGCGCCCGCGGACGGACGGGGACGTCCGTCCCTACTGTTCTGTGTGAGATTCTTCGCTGCGCTCAGAATGACAGAATGACAGGATTACGGAATTTATAATGTCAACTGCTCACCTGCATCCTCAGCAGAAAGCAGTGCACCTGCGGCAGGAAGCGAACGGGTACGGTAACGCGCAGGCTTTTTGAACTCACCATCTTTGTATGCACGCACGCTTGCGACTCTGTAACCTTTTTTCAGGGTCATCACCGATACGCCCTGCGTATCTTTTGTGGTTTTCGGCGTAATTGCACCTGTGTTCAACAGCAAAATCCGTCCTGCGGTAGACTGCACAACCAATTCACAGTCTTCGGTGATTTGGTATATCGCCGCCAACGGGAATTTGTCGCAGTACGCTTTAATCAGCTTTTTGCGGTTGGTTTTCGTTTCATAGGCGGACAAGTCTACCTTTGCCATTTTGCCGTTTTCAAAGAAGAACAGCATATAGCCCTTATAATCGGTTGTTACTGCCATATAGACGGCGGATTCACCTGCATCCATATGCAGTTTAGAGGCAACAAAGTCGCCTAAAACGCTTGCTTTGGTATCGTCAAAGTCCGCCGCCTTCGCCTTATAAACCTGACAGCGGTCGGTAAAGAACAGCAAATCGGTGCTGTTGGTCGCTTCAAACGTCTGTGTAATGCTGTCTCCCTCTTTGAGCTTTTGTTCGCCGCTCATGCGTAGAGACTGCGGGGTGATTTTTTTGAAATATCCCTCTTTGGTGAAGAATAAATGCACGGGATAATCAGGGATTTCCTCGATTTCCGCATCCTCTTCCTCGACAGCGGCATAAATAATTTCGGTACGGCGGGGCTTGTTGTATTTCTCAACCACCGTTTCCAATTCTTTTACGATAATCTTTTTGATGCGCGCCTTGCTCGAAAGAATATCCTCCATATCCGCAATATTTTTGCGCAGGTCTTCAATATCCTTTGTGCGCTTGAGGATATATTCGCGGTTCAAATGGCGCAACTTGATTTCCGCAACGTATTCCGCCTGAATTTTGTCAATGCCGAAGCCAATCATCAAATTCGGCACAACCTCGGATTCCTCTTCGGTGGAACGGATAATCCGAATCGCCTTGTCAATATCGAGAAGAATCTTCTGTAAGCCCTCTAACAGGTGCAAGCGGTCCTTCGCCTTGGTCAAATCGAAAAAGACACGGCGGCTGACGCATTCCATACGGAATGCAATCCATTCCAAAAGCAAATCGCGCACGCCCAAAACACGCGGCACGCCCGCAATCAGCACATTAAAGTTGCAGGCAAAGGAATCTTCCAGCGGCGTGGATTTAAACAGCTTGCGCATCAGCTTTTCGGGGTCTGTGCCGCGTTTCAAATCTACGGTGATTTTCAAGCCCTTTTTATCGGTTTCATCACGGACGTCGGCAATTTCACGCGCCGCGCCGCTTTTCACCTTTTCAATGATTTTATCAATAATCGCCTCGGCGGTTGTGGTTGGGGGGATTTCCGTAATATCAATACAGTTGTTTGATTTATCGTACGTATATTTTGAGCGCACCTTAAAACTGCCGCGCCCTGTGCGGAAGATGTCGCGCATCTGCGCATCGTTATAGACAATCTGCCCGCCGCCGATAAAATCGGGCGCTTTGACCGCCTCGTTGATGTCGTAATCGGGATTTTTAATTAACCCCACCGTTGCGTCGCAAATCTCCTTTAAATTAAACGAGCAAATCGACGATGCCATACCGACGGCGATACCTGTATTCGCATTGACGAGTACGGACGGAAAAGTCACGGGGAAGAGCGTCGGTTCTTTCATGGTGTTGTCGTAGTTGTCCACAAAATCGACGGTATCCTTGTCAATATCGGCAAACAGCTCGGCGGCAATCGGCTCTAACTTTGCTTCGGTATAACGGGAAGCCGCATACTGCATATTCCGCGAATACGCCTTGCCGAAGTTGCCTTTTGACAGGACATACGGATATAAAAGCGCCTCGTTGCCGCGCGACAGACGCACCATGGTTTCATAAATCGTCGCGTCACCGTGCGGATTCAACTGCATGGTGCGCCCGACGATGTTTGCGGATTTTATGGTGGAACCGTTTAACAGCCCCATTTTATACATGGTGTAGAGTAATTTTCTGTGCGAGGGTTTAAAGCCGTCAATTTCGGGAATCGCACGCGACATGATGACGCTCATCGCGTACGGCATATAGTTGGTTTCGAGCGTTTCCGTTATAAATTGCTCGACCACTTCGCCCGCGCCTAAAATATGTGCGTTCGGCTGTAATTCTTCCTCATGGGTTTCTTTTTTCTTCGGTTTTCTGGGCATTTTTTACGACTCCCATTCTACAGTAGATAAAGTGTGAAAATTGTGCAAATTTGTTGTTCCGCGTGTATTTGTCATTCTGAGCGAAGCGAAGAATCTCACACGGCACAAACCGAATGTAACGCAAATCCCGTAGGGACAGCCCTTGCGGCTGTCCGTTTTGAAGAATCGCACGTAACACTGGGTAGATTTGATAAACGTGTAGGGAACAACCGATGACGTGTTCCGTAAAATTTCATCAGATTCCACGGGTCGTCGAGGACGCCGACCCCTACGCGGTTTGTTCTGATTTGTCATTCTGAGCGTAGCGAAGAATCTCACACGGCACAATGTAAATTTGATTCTTGCGTAGGGAACAACCTCTGTGTTGTTCCGTGAAATTTCATCAGACTTCGCGGGGCGCTGAGTTACGGCTTCGCCATTACCCTTTTGTCGCTTCGCGACATTTCCCCTATTGGGGGAATTTACATCGCCCCCTACGGGGTATGCGCATCACGACACGTCCGTCAAATCGAGGTACAGATACCCGTTTTCGGCAATGTGGTCTTTGCGTCCCTGCAAATTGTCGCCTAACAGCAAATCAAATTTATCGGCAACCGCTTCGGGGGAGTAGTCAGGCTCAACCTTAATCAAACGGCGGGTTTTCGGGTTCATCGTGGTCAGCCACATCATATCCGCCTCGTTTTCGCCGAGTCCCTTAGAACGCTGAATCGTGAACTTTCGGTCGCCGATTTCCGCAAGTGCTTCTTGCTTTTCTTTTTCGGTGTAGCAGAACCATGTTTCGTCTTTTGTGTTGATTTCATACAGCGGGGATTCGGCGATATACACCTTGCCCTCGCGGATGAGCGTTGGCATCAGGCGGTAAATCATGGTCAAAATCAGCGTACGAATCTGGAAACCGTCTACGTCGGCGTCGGTACAAATAATGACCTTGCTCCAACGCAGATTGTCGAGATTAAAGGACGAAAGCTCTTTGCTCGCCTTGCCTGTCACTTCCACGCCGCAGCCGAGCACCTTAATCAAATCCGTAATAATTTCGCTTTTGAAGATTTTGTTATATTCCGCCTTTAAGCAGTTGAGGATTTTACCGCGCACAGGGATAATCGCCTGGAATGCAGAATCCCGCGCCTGCTTACAAGCGCCGAGCGCCGAATCGCCCTCTACAATGAAAATCTCGCGTTCGTTTACATCTTTGGAACGGCAGTCCACAAATTTTTCCACGCGGTTGGAGAGGTCGTTGCCGCTTTGCAGTGTCTTTTTGATATTCAGTCTTGTGGTTTCCGCCTTGATGCGCGAACGCATATTGATAAGCACTTGGTTCGCGACCTTTTCGCCGTCCAGCGGATTTTCCAAGAAATAGACCTCTAACTGATGGCGGAAAAACTCCGTCATTGCCTCTTGAATAAATTTATTGGTAATCGCTTTTTTGGTCTGATTTTCGTAAGAGGTTTGTGTGGAGAAAGAGGACACAACCAACACCAAGCAATCCTCAATATCCTGAAAATTCACCTTGCTGTCGGTCTTTAAGTATTTTCCGTTTGCCTTTAAATACGCGTCAATCTGCGAAACAAACGCACTGCGCACCGCCTTTTCGGGCGCGCCGCCGTGCTCTAAAAAGCTGGAATTGTGATAATATTCTTTCAACTGTTTTTTATTGGAAAAACAGAGCGCCGCGTTGATTTTCACCTTGTATTCGGGCTTGTCTGCACGGTCGCGTCCCTTGCGCTCCGTCTGCCAAAACTGTACGTCGGAAAGGGTCTCCGCTTCGCCGACAAACTCTTTCACATAGTCTGTGATGCCGTTTTCATAAATGTATTCGTAAGTGTCAAAGGTATTGGCGGTGATTTGGTCTTTCAGAATAAACCGCACGCCCTCGTTGACAACGGACTGGCGGCGAATCGTTTCCTGATAGTATTCCAGCGGAATATCAATATCGGTGAACACCTTTAAATCGGGTTTCCAGCGAATCCGCGAGCCTGTATCCTTTTTGCTGTAAGGCTCGCGCTGTAATTCCCCGTCGGGGTTGCCCTCTTTAAAGCGCATCACATAGCGCGTACCGTTTTTGTGGATTTCCGCTTCCATATATTCCGAGGCATACTGCGTGGAGCAAAGACCCAAGCCGTTGAGGCCCAAAGAATACTCGTAACTGCCGCCGTCGTTGGTATTGTACTTGCCGCCCGCGTACATCTCGCAGAAAACCAGCTCCCAGTTATACCGCTGTTCGTTTTCATTGAAATCCATCGGGATACCGCGTCCGAAGTCCTGCACCTCGATGGATTTGTCTAAGTACCGCGTCACAATAATTTTGTCGCCGTGTCCTTCGCGTGCTTCGTCGATAGAGTTTGAGAGAATCTCAAACACCGCGTGCTGACAGCCGTCAATGCCGTCCGAGCCGAAAATGACGGCAGGACGTTTGCGGACACGGTCCGCGCCCTTTAATTGGGATATGCTTTCTTCGGTATACGCCGCTTTTTTCGCCATTGCTTACCTGCATCCTTTTTTAGAATTTCAAAACTGCAAAAATTTACCGCTATATATTTTACACGATATATAGCGGTTTCGTCAAGACGATTCGATTTATTTTGTGTTTAAGGGGGGATTGTATCGAATACTTACGGTATATCCGACAGGTACTGTGCAGGTTTACTGTTTTGTACTGCGGCACTCGCCCGACATCGGGCAGTTCGTGCATCCGCATCCGCAGGCGGATTGGCCTTTCTTTTTGTTTTTTCGCATAGAAAGCACAATCAAAAGTACAACTGCTGTGAGCACTAGGGAAATCAAAACCGTTGCAAGGTTATTTTCAAAAAACAGAAGCATTTCATTCATCTCCTAATTTCTTTTAAAGGGGATTTGCCTTTTTCGGGGCGCGCAAGCATAAAGAGGAAAAAAGCGACAATCCCGAAAGCGGCAATCGAACCGAGCACATTGCCTGCGCCCGTAAAGAGCAGACCGAGCTGATAGATGACCAAGCTTACCGCATAGGCAAACAGACATTGATAGCCGATTGCAAACGCCGTCCATTTGCCGTTGTGCATTTCGCGGCGGATAGCGCCCATTGCCGCAAAACACGGCGCGCACAGCAGGTTGAATACCAAGAAAGCGTATGCCGCGAGCGGAGAGAAGACCGTGCGCATATTTTCCCAAATTTGCCAGCCGTTTTCCGCAACCTCGTCAAAGCCGCCGAACAGTACGCCGAATGTGCCGACAACATTTTCTTTGGCAATCAATCCTGTAACGGTCGCCACGGCGCTCTGCCAGTTGCCGAAGCCCAAGGGCGTGAAAATCCATGCAATTGCACTGCCGATTGCCGCGAGAACGGAATTGTTAATATCCTCGACCATACCGAACGAACCGTTTTCCGTGCCGAAGCTCTGCAAGAACCACAGGATGATTGAGGAAAGCAAAATAACTGTACCCGCTTTTTTGATAAACGACCATGCACGTTCCCACATGGAACGCAGGACATTGCCGACTGTCGGCAAATGGTAGGCGGGCAGTTCCATCACGAACGGTGCGGGGTCGCCCGAAAACAGCTTTGTCTTTTTGAGCATAATACCCGAAAGAATAATGGCGGCAATGCCGATAAAGTAAGCGCTCGGTGCGACCCACCACGCGCCGCCGAACAGCGCACCCGCAATCAGTGCGATGATGGGCAGTTTTGCGCCGCAGGGAATGAAGGTGGTCGTCATAATCGTCATACGGCGGTCGCGTTCATTTTCAATGGTGCGCGAAGCCATAATGCCCGGTACGCCGCAGCCCGTGCCGATTAGCATAGGGATAAAGGATTTTCCCGAAAGTCCGAATTTGCGGAAAATGCGGTCCATCACAAACGCGACACGCGCCATATATCCGCAGGATTCTAAGAAAGCCAAGAAAAGGAACAGCACAAGCATTTGCGGCACAAAGCCGAGCACCGAACCCACACCGCCGACAATGCCGTCTAAAATCAGGCTTTGCAGCCATTCGGCACAGTGGATTTTTTCTAAACCGTTGCCGATGAGAACGGGTATGCCCGGTACCCAAATGCCGAAGTTCTCGGGTGCGGGTTCTGCCTCTTGGGCGGCTTCTGTATACACGGAAAGGTTTACGGGAATTTGTTCTGTAACGTTGCCGTCTTCGTCATACAAATATGCGGTTGCGGTTAATTCGGCGGCTTCCGCAGGGTCGAGTTCCGCTTCCTCTGCCGCTGCTTCAAACGCCTCGATAATCGCGGCAGGTGTTTCGTAATTTTCAACCGCTTCTGTATAAGCGCTGCCGCCCGTCAAGTGCCAGCCGTCGCCGAACACGCCGTCGTTTGCCCAATTGGTCGCCCAGTCGCCGACTGTGGAAACCGACACAAAATAAACAATAAACATCACAACTGCGAAAATCGGCAGTGCCAAAATACGGTTGGTGACTACGCGGTCGATTTTATCCGAAACGGTCATTTGCCCCGCGCGCTTCTTTTTGTAACAGCCTTTGAGAATCGAGGCGATGTATATGTAGCGCTCGTTGGTGATAATGCTTTGGGCATCGTCATCCAGCTCTTTTTCCGCATCGGCAATGTCTTCTTCGATATGCGCAAGCAGATTTTTGTCTAAATGCAGGCGGGCGAGTACCTTTTCGTCACGCTCAAAAATTTTCACGGCATACCATCTTTGCTGTTCGGCAGGCATATCGTGTACCGCGGCCTCCTCAATGTGTGCGAGCGCATGTTCTACTGCGCCCGAAAAGCTGTGCTGGGGGACGGTTGCCGCACCTTTTGCCGCTTCGATTGCAGCCTCGGCGGCTTCCTGTACGCCCGTGCCCTTTAAGGCGGATATTTCCACGACCTTACAACCGAGCGCTTTGGACAGCTCCGCGATATGGATTTTGTCGCCGTTTTTTCGGACAACATCTATCATATTCACGGCAACGACCACGGGAATGCCCAATTCCGTCAGCTGTGTCGTCAAATAGAGGTTGCGCTCCAGATTTGTGCCGTCCACGATATTTAAAATCGCGTCGGGGCGTTCTTCCAAAAGATAATTTCTTGCAACCACTTCTTCTAAGGTGTAAGGGGAGAGCGAGTAAATGCCCGGTAAATCGGCAATGCGGACGTCGTTGTGTTTTTTGAGCTTGCCCTCTTTTTTCTCTACGGTTACACCGGGCCAGTTGCCGACAAATTGATTGGAGCCTGTCAGGGCATTGAACAAGGTGGTTTTACCGCTGTTCGGGTTGCCTGCAAGCGCAATGCGTATTTCCATTTCTTTCTTCCTTTCGCGTTGTATTTGATTTTTAGTTAGCTGTTGCTAACTTATAGTGAAAAATAAAAAAGACAGATTACAGATTTTCCACTTCAATCATTTCCGCATCTGCCTTGCGAAGCGACAGCTCATAGCCGCGCACCGTGACTTCCACAGGGTCGCCGAGCGGCGCGATTTTGCGTATGTGTACCTCGGTACCCTTCGTGATGCCCATATCCATAATACGGCGTTTGACCGCGCCCTCGCCGTGCAGCTTTACGACCTTGCACGTTTCGCCGACGGGCACTGTTTTAAGTGTGTTCATAGATTTTGCTCCTTTATATAAAAATTTTATTTGCCATTTCACGGCTGACCGCAATACGGGATTCTTTCACATTGACAATCAAATTGCCGTCGTTCACAGAAATTACCGTGACATTGCCGCCGACAACAAAGCCGAGATTTTCCAAATGCTTTTTCAGCGCGGCATTTCCGCCGACGCGGCGGATGATATTTTCTTCACCGCTGTTTGCAAGCACTAAAGGCATCATTGAAACAACATCCTTTCTGTCTTTCACAGTCGGTTAGCAAAAGCTAACTTGCTCTCAAAAGTAAAGTTAGCGTCCGCTAACTGATAATAGAATACGCTGTTTTTTTCAGTCTGTCAATATATTTTAACGCAATTTTCCATTTTCGTCGGTTTGCGCAAAATAGAAGTTAGCACAAGCTAACCAAGAGGGAATATTGTACAAATTTGTAAGAAAGCGAACTTTGTGCAGAATAAATTTTTAAATCCGATTGCAGGGGAAAACCTGTTTCACGTGCCGTTGCTTTGTGCAAGAATTTATGCTATACTGTATTTGAAATTTGGAGGTGTTGGCGGTGCATTTACAGGAATCAGGGGAAATGTATCTCGAAACCATTTTAATTTTATCCAAAGAAAAGCCGTCTGTGCGCGCGGTCGATGTCGGAGAATATATGCATTTCAGCAAGCCGAGTGTCAGTCGCGCAGTCGGGCTGTTAAAAAACGGCGGATTTCTTACGGTGGATGCGGACGGACACATCCGCCTTACGGATACAGGACGGGAAATTGCCGAGAAGATTTATACACGCCACACGGTATTGACAGAGCTTTTGATTGCTTTGGAGGTACCGCCCGAAATTGCGGCGGCGGATGCGTGTAAAATCGAGCACGACATCAGTGATGAAACGTTTGCGGCGCTGTGTCGGCACCGAAGCAAATATAATGCTTAACCATAGCACATACGTCCAAACACGATTTTCGCGGCAGTATTTCCGTCTCTGCTTTGTTAAAATCCTCGTCAATCCGAAAGGATTGACTGCTGTTTTGCCGCGCAAAAACAAAAATCCATCCGCAACTTCTGCGTTTTCGGTGCTTCGCGGTTTAAAATAGGGTATTTTAAACCATATCGGGTTCGACTCCCCTTAGCTTAACGGTAAAGCAACAGCCTTTCAGGGTTTATCTGAAAGGCTGTTGCTTTACGGAACCGCGGGATTTTTGCCGTTTGTCCAAAAATTCTCCAAAGCGGTATTAAATTGTCGGGGAACATCCATATTTACGCAGTGCCCTGCGTTTTCAAAGATAATCAATTGACTGTCCGATTCACTTTTATGCCACAGCTCCGCGGCAGTCAATTCCGCCGGAATATCGTGTGCTCCGCAGCCAATCAGCAACGGGTATTTACGCGGATGAGACTGCGGTACATTTATCAGCTTGCTTAACGACGCAAGATACATAAATGATTTTTTCGGGAATTGCATATTCATGGCATAAAACTGTTCCTGTGCCTGCGCGGTGTAAGCGGAGATTTTTTGATTCGCTTTTGCAAACCAAGGGATAGAAATAATAGCTTTCAGCATCATCCGCATTTGCGCCGAACTGTTTTCTTTTTGCATTTGTTTCGGGAAATTATGTATATCATAACCGCCGAAGCAGGCGAGGGTTTGCACGGATTCGGGATAACAGTCTGCAAAATTCTGCGCCAGCACAGCGCCCAGCGAAACACCGACCGTATGTGCTTTTTGAATTTTCTCTTTTTCGAGGATTTCGTGTATCCATACAGACATTTGACTGATACTGTCGCCTTTTTTCGCATCTGTGGATTTTCCGTGCCCGATAATATCTAAGGTTAAAATATTGTATTTATCTTGCAGACCCTCCCAATTTGTCTGAAACATATTGTGATTTGCAAAAGCGGCGTGCAAAAACAGCACCCACTCTTTGTGTTCTTTGCCGCTGATGTAGTACACAATCGGGGAATTTTCCAATCGGCATTCTTTCATATTCCGCCCACGACCTTTTTCGTTTCGTTTTATTTTTTTATTATATAAAATAGTCAGAGTAAAAGCAATCCTTTTTAGATGTCAAAGCAGATATGCATATGTGCTGTTCTGACACTTGACATTGCAATGGAAAAAAGTTACAATTTTTTTTGAGGAAAACCTCTATAAATAATGCAAGATGTATAAGGAGGGCGATTTTATGAAAAAAAGTATAGCTTGGCTGCTTACCGCAGTTATGGTGCTGGGTGTGTTGGCGAGCGGCGGGATAACTGTATTTGCCGCGGAAGCACTGCCCGAGAACTGTTGTTTGGTCGGCGATTTTGACGGCAACGGTAAAATTACCGCCGTGGACGCGCGCTGGGCATTACAGGCGGCATCGGGCGTGCGGACTTACCGAACCGCAGATTTGCAGGTGCTTGACTGTAACGCGGACGGCAGATTAACCGCGACAGATGCGCGCTGGATTTTGCAGACCGCGTCCGGTGCACGCGGGACTGTGCTCGTAAATACGGTAACGGGGGAACGGGAAACGCTCGGCACGCCGACTTATACGAAAGCACAGGCGGCGGAATTACTGCGGACGTATACAAAACAAGCGGCGGCAGGGAATTACACCGTGCAAGGAAACTGTAATATTACAAAAGATGTGGATATAGGCGGCGCAACAGAGGTATTAAACAGAGTTATTCAAGGTGTTGACCCATCGGCTGATGTGAATTCGGTTGTCGGTGCTTTTCTCGGTGTCGGCGAACAGCGCTATACGGTGCGTGCGGGTGACAAATCGCCTGTCGGACGCTATGATTTGCGGGCGTTTACCGTGACCGAAGCCGATATTGCCGACTACCGTCAGGAGGGCAATGTTTTATACATTCGGTTACATGACTGCAAGAATCCGCAGAAAAACGGGTCGCAGACCCTTTCCAAGGTGACCGCGGCTTTTCCGACTGCGTCTGAGGTACGCAAGGAAATGCAAACGCAGATAGGAACGGCAGTCACTGTAAGCGATATGACAAGTCAGGTTTCGGATATTTTGCTGACGGTTACACTGTCCGCCGATGGCGTAGAATCCATTCGTCTGCATTTTGTGAATGACCTGTCCCTCGGCTTAATGGTTGCAATCGTTTCTGTACGCGGCACAGGGCAGACAACAACAGACATTCTCTATTCTGATTTTGTGAACGGATAAGAAAAAGGATGATTTTTTGCGTATTACAGTAAATATTTTGTATACAGGACAAAACGGGAGCGCAAGGGCATTCGCAGAGGAAATGGTGTCCTCGGGATTGGGGGAAAAAATCCGCGCCGAAGCGGGGAACGAGCGCTATGCATACTTTTTCCCGATGGAAGACAGCGAATCCGTTTTGCTCATTGACCGCCGGAAAAACCAAGAGGCGATTGACGCGCACCACAAATCCGAAATGATGTCGGAAATCGCCGCCTTGCGTAAAAAGTACGGTTTAAAAATGAAAGTGGAACGGTATACGGAACTTTAAAAAATGAATTTTGCTCCCCTTGTCAGGGGAGCAAAATCTACTTTTTCGACACTCTCACAGGACGGTTCACCGAACCGTCCTGTTTTGTTTCTGTGAAAAGAATTACAAAATAATGCAAATTAACCCGTTACAGCCCTCGTTGATGACGCGCTCCAAGGTTTCCTGCAATTTCATACGCGCATCGGTCGGCATGTGGAACAGCTTATTGCGCAGGCCCTCGTTGACAAGCTCATTTAAGGATTTACCGAAAATATTGGAATCCCAAATCTTTGTCGGGTCTTCTTCAAATTCCTTGAGCAAATATTTCACCAATTCCTCGGACTGACTTTCACTGCCGACGATGGGTGCTACCTCGGTTTGAATGTTAGCTTTGAGCATGTGGATGGACGGCGCCGAGGCGGAAAGCTTAACGCCGTACCGCCCGCCCTGCTTGACAATTTCGGGTTCGTCAAGCGTCAGCTCGTCAATGGAAGGCATTACAATGCCGTAGCCTGTGGCTTCGACTTCATCAAGGGCGCATTTCAGCTTTTCGTATTCTTTCTTCATGGCGGCAAGGGCGCACATCTGCGTTACAAGACTTTGCTCACCGTCAATTTCCAAGCCTGTTTTTTCCGCCAGAACCTGATAGAACAAATCGCCGTTCATCGTGACGGAAATCCACGCCGTGCCTTGCCCCAGCTGCATGGCGCTGACTTTCGCGTCCGTAATGTATTCACAGCCTTTCAGTTCTTCCGTCAGAATTGCTACGTCGCGGACGAGATTCATTTTCTCCGAAGCGGCGCTGACTGCCGCATAGGCGGCGGTACGCAGTTTATGTTCGGCGGGCAGAGACACAAGCCAAGAGGGGAAGTCTACCGCAATTTCCCGAATCGGGAATTCAAACAGCACCTGTGTGAGAATCTCTTTAATGTCACTTTCCGTAAGCTCCAGGCAGTTCACAGGCAGTACGGGGACTTCGTATTGCGCACACAGCTGTTCCGCGAGCCGCCCGGCACTGTCCGACTGCGGATAGGTGCAGTTGAGCAGTACCACAAACGGTTTGTCAAGTGCCTTTAATTCGCGGATGACACGCGCTTCCGCTTCCTCATATTCTTCGCGCGGAATGTCGGAAATACTGCCGTCCGTGGTTACCACCAAACCGATGGTGGAATGCTCCGTAATGACTTTTTGCGTGCCGATTTCGGCGGCGGTGTCAAACGGAATTTCATGGTCGAACCACGGGGTGTTGACCATGCGCGGTTTGTCGCCCTCAATATAGCCGAGCGAGCTCGGCACGATGTAGCCGACGCAGTCTATCATGCGTACGGAAAAAGATGCGTTGTCGGGCAAACGCACTTCCACGGCATTTTCGGGAATGAATTTCGGTTCGGTGGTCATGATGGTGCGCCCCGCCGAGGACTGCGGCATCTCGTCTACCGCGCGGTCATGCATAGCGCCCTCTTCAATGTTCGGGAGCACGAGCGTATCCATAAAGCGTTTGATAAAGGTGGATTTTCCCGTGCGTACGGGACCGACGACGCCGACGTATATATCGCCCTGTGTGCGTTCGGCAATGTCATTGTAAATGCTTCGTTTTTCCATTTTGATGTTCCTCCTCAAACTCTCGGAATCAGCAGTTTGCATTTGGTTTCTACGGCGTCACCCGTCAGCTTATTTTCCGCAGTGATGGCTTCGGCAGTGGTGTTATACCGCCGTGCAATCTCCCAAACGCTTTCGCCTTCCTGTGCGAAATAAATGGTCAAGGCGGCATGCTTTTGCCGTTTTCGGTTTTCCTCATCAATTTGAATGTCGGAAAGCACCTGTACGGTCTCTGATGAGAATACCACACCGCTGATGTCCAGCTCTACGCGGGCGTCCACTTTATCTTCCGCGCCCAGCAGGAAGCTTACACCGCTGACGGTGATGTGCGGTTCGCAGGAAAGAGGCTCGCCCGACGCCGCCACCGCGCGCGTATAGGTGAAATCAAAGCTTCTGTCTGTAAAGCCCCACTGGTTTTCGCGGTCACGGTATAAAAGACCGATTTGCACCGTACCGTTCACCGTCAGTGTGCTGTCTGCAACCGCGGCGGTATACTGAAGCTCCTGACAGGTCATATCTACAATCTGTCCGATGCCGCTGCCCGCGGTGTCGGGTGTGCCGCGGCAAAGATAAGTGTCGGAAAAACGGTCACAAATGCTTCTGAGTTCCACATTCCGTTTTTGTATGCCGATTTCATACTGCGTGGAGTATGCATCTGTAATGACGTCGGATTCACATTCGGTATACAGAGAAAGCTGTGCGCACAGACAGACGCTTGTATCCAAAAGCCGCAGTGCGCCTGTGGCGTCGGTTTTCGCGGCAATCTCCAAAGCGGAAACCGTCAGCGCCGCATCCGCAGTGCAGTCCTCTTCGGCGCCGTCAATTTCAATGATTTGGCTGATGGGCATGGAGTGTTCCATGCTTTGAATGTCGTTATCCTCATTGTCGGCAATGTACAGCGTGCGCACAATCAGTTCGCCTTTTACGAGCGCCTTGCCTGCCACCAGCTTTACATCTTCAATCAGCGCGGCGGCATCGCACTTCACGATTTGCGCAATGGACGGCTTTGCATTGCCGAGTTCCAGTGTTTCATGCATGGAAAACAGCTTTTCGGTACAGCCCGAAAGATTGCTGTATGCAATCTTTTTTTTGCGCATTTGAATACCGCCGCCCGTGCAGTCGCAAATCAGCGGTGCGCTTTCGCGGCAGTACATGGAAAAAGCAATCGAAATACTGCCGTGAATGTCTATACGCCGCGGAGACTGTACGCGGCAGTTGACATATCCTGTTTTGGCGCGTGCACTGACACAGGCGTTTTCCGTTGCCTTGCATTCCGTATATTTGGAAAACGGAATGTTCTGTTCAAAACAGCGCACGCAGTTTTCCTCGCTCAGATACAAAATGCGCAAAAGCGCCGAGCCTTCCGCGGTAATGCGGTCCGCAGAGCCCTGTACACTTGTTATGCGCGGTGTAAGCGTGCATTTCAGCACGCGCACCACATCGGGGAAATATTCGGGCAGGGTGATGTCGCTGTCTACGGGCTGTTCAGCCGCGCCTTCAAAAAGCATGCGCCGACAGCTCAGTGCGTTTGTATTTTTGCAAAAGTCCATTTCAACCGCTCCTCGCTTGTATATATGTTTCTACACATAACTATGCAACTCCTGTCCGCAGTATGCGCAAAAAAGAGGCTGTAAAAAAGCTTTTGCTTTTTTACAGCCTCTGAACAGAAAATAAGTATAGATGTAAAACCGGAATTTACAGACCGAATTCCACCGTTTTTGCCTCACCTGCGGCAAACTGCACCGTTTGCGTTTCGCCTGTGACCGCACAGGAAACGATCAGGGTTTGGTCAATTTCCGACAAAACAGTCACGGATGCGGTTTTTGCGGCAGTATCCCACGAAAGACTTTGCACGACCGCGCGGGTACGGGTGCGAAGCCCCTTGATTTCACCGCTTGCAAAGCCGCTGTCGGGGAGGGCGGGCAGAATTTCAATTTTGCCCGTGTTTGAATATAAAAGACTTTCGTGTATAATGCCGAGATACCCAATCGCAAAGTCCGTGCAGTAACAGCTGTGGCGGTCATAGTCGTGGTTGGTCATCAGAGAATCGTAGTGAATTGTATGATTCATCAAGGTTTTCAGTGCCCGTGTGACACTCGCGCTGTCCTTTAAACGTGCGGCAATCAGCGCACGGTGTACAAGCGCGTGGCTTGCCTCGTTTTCGCTGGTGCGGTTGGCAATCGCCTGTATACATGCGTCGCGGAGCACGGTATCCGTTTGTGTTTCATCGAGCGGCCATACGCCGTACAGATGGCTTAAATGGCGATGTTCGTTGTTTTCCTCAAATTGATTGCACGCCCATTCCTTCAGTGCGCCTGTTTCGTCGTACAGATACGGCGGAAGCTTTTGCAAAAGCGATTCCCACACAGCGGTGTCAGCTTCGGGCGCGGCTTTCTTCTGTATATCCAAAAGCATTTCGAGGTTGCTTCTGCATGCCGCAATGTCAATCGCTGTGTTTGCGGCAGACGGACTCGGGTAATTCGACGGATTGTTTTCGGGGGAGTAGCTCGGCAGGATGCAATAGGTTTCGCCGTCCGCGAGTGCTGTTTTGCCCGCTTCATAACGGATATTGCCGTCCTTGTCCGTGTAATATTCGGGTGTGAGCAGCTGTGCCCAGTAATTGGCGGCTTTGGTCAAAAGCGGCAGGAGAATATCTTCAGAAAGCGTCAGACTGCCGCGCTCTCTAATTGCCGCAATTTGCGCATCGGTTAAATTGTCCGCTGTGACGGAAAGTACAGAGCGAAGCGCCTCTAAATCAAATTCCTCGCTTAAGGGGATTTCCATATCGCCGTAGCTCAAATAAGATTCATACAGCGGCAGGAGCATCCAGGAAGTGCCTGCGTTCCAATAGCGGAACGGATACGGATAGCAGGTTTCGGTAATGACCGCCTTGTCTCCGTCCGTATTCACGGGTGCTTGCAAGGCGTCCGCAAAGCCGTGGGTGGCAAGCGCATTTTCTTCCCAGTCGGGCATTTGCCGAAGCAAAAAGTATACATATCCTGTCACGGAATACGGCATATTGCTTGTATTTAAGGAAGAAGTTTGCAAATTCACGTTGGCGTCCATCGTGTATTTACTTCCCCAGCCCGCATTCCATTCACCGGTCCACATACCGTACAGACGGCTGGTGGACGCGCCCGAACAGCACAGGTAGGCGTAACGCCCCGAATAATACGCGCGCTGTATCAAATCGCTGTGCATCGTGTTTTTGCCGCGTTGCGACAGGAGAAGCTGTTCATTGGATTTATCGCTTTCGCCGTTTCCGAGTGTCAGCGAAACCGCGTTAAACTGCGGTGTGTGGAGCGCCGTGTGCGCCGCAAGCGCGGCGCTGTAATCAAACTGCCCGTTCTTTGTGTATTTTTTGGCGGCGGCAATGGCTTTTTCACGCAAATTACCGATGAGCGCATACGTATTTTGCCCTTTGAAATCGGTAAGCGCACCCATAGCGTCCGTGCGGTCGGAAACGGTAATCAGATAAACCGCATCGCTGTTTTCAATCTGAATCTGCGGATTGTCCGTGCCGACAAACTGTGCGTCCGTTACCGCATCGCCCGCAGTGCGGGTCGCCGTACCGCCCTCTTGCATGACATATGTATATGTCGCGTAGCCGCCGTTTCGAAGTTCGCTGTTTTCATAATCGGGGTAGTGTGCCACGAGTGCCAATGCATCGGCATTTTCGGTGGCAAGCTTTTTATATTGCAAATCGACTTCATTGCCTTTGCCGTAATTGGCGAGGGCGGAAAGATTATCGTAGGAAAGGGTCAGATTCACCTTATTGCCGCTGTCGGACGCACCGATTTTCGTCACGGTTACACCGTCTGCACGCGAAGTAAAGGTCAGGCGTTCCCATGTACCGTTTTTGTCGGTATAGCGAACACCGACTTCGGCGGTTTCATAGTTTGTGTAGCGCACATAATCTCTTGTAAACGCTTTTTTCTGCGCAATGCGCAGTGCGCCGCCGGGGTGATAGGTGTATACATCGTCATAGCTTGCGTTATCTACAATATCTTCACCCTTGACGATGGCTTGCTTTACCGTTTCCAATTCATTTGCCGTATCGGGGCAGGTGCGCGCATTTTTGTTCGGCAGAATAAAATGCATATTCTGAAAAATCAGCGAGTCGCTGTACGGTGCGCCCGAGGTGATGACCCCTTGCAGGCCGTTGCCCGAAACCATGCCCTCGCGCCATGCACTTGTCTTATTATTTGTTTCGGAAAGCGCTTTGTAGGTGGTGGCATAGGAGATTTTTTCGGATTTGTCAAACAGCGTTTCCACCGTGCCGCGCTTCACGCCGCACGCGCTAAGCGGTGCGAGCAAACAGGCGCAAAGCAAAATGCAAACGACTTTGCGAAGCTTTTTCATAAAATCATCCTTTTTGTTATGGTTAACCATAGCACACACGTACGAACACGATTTTCGCGGCAGTATTTC
>UQFM01000034.1 GCA_900540295.1 uncultured Oscillospiraceae bacterium | reverse complement strand
TTCAGCAATTCCGCGCGCACGTTGTCCGCAATAAATTCTTTTTTGGACGCGGTAATGCCTGTTTCGGGGTCGCGTGCGGATTCCGTTTCTTTCGTGATAAGCACAAATTCGCCGCCGTTGTATTCTAAGCGGTTGCCCTCGGAATCAATACCGCTGAAATAAATCAGATCCGAACCGAAATAGACTTCTACAGAGCTTTCGTTATACAAAACGGTGCGCATAGACTGCGCGTCATGTACAAACGTTATATTGCCGAGTGCATCGTATCCGTAAATGAATCGGTCTGTTTTACCGCCGTCATAGCTGATGCCGACAATACGGTTGTTTTCGTCATAACGGTAATGCACCGTGCCGCCGTTGCCGTAGCACACGCTTTCCAATCGGCTGTGGTTTGCGCCTGTACCGTAGGTGTATTTTGCGACATAACCGTCTGCAAGAGGTCCCAGCGCCGCGTTCAGTTCGTTGGCGTACAAACGGTCCACGTTGTTCCATTGGTCATAGTCGATATAGTAAGCAAAGTCGTTGTGCTGAATGGTGACCACTCTGTCGTTGAGATAGGCATAGTTTGTCACCATAGCTTTTGGCTGAACCAGCCCGAGCGCCTCTTTCTGCAAACCCGAAACAGGCGTTTTGACCTGTGTCAGCGCACCCATGGCGTTGTAGCTGTATTCCGTAGAATTGCCGCGCGCATCTGTCTCTTGGGTGAGCATACCGTTGGATTCGTTGTAGGTATATTGTACGGTTGCACCGTTTTCATCGGTTGTGGAAGTCATATAGTTGCCGCTTGCCGAGAACGTGCGTTTTGTGAGCATGGTGAGCAGTTGGTCGGCGCTGTATCCTGCAATCGAGAGAGACAGCAGATTGCCGAATTCATCATAGGTGATGTCAAACAGCTTTTTGCACTGCGGACATTCGCAGACTTCTTCGCTTTCGCAGCGGCAGGTGCAGGCGAAACGCGTACAGCTTTCGCAAACACAGCCTTTGCATTCGGGGCAGTTACAGCTTTCGGCGTCTGCACAGTCGCAGGGACAGCCATCGCCGTATCGGCAGGTTTCACCGCATACGCAAAAGACAGGGGCAGGGGGTGTTTCCGTTTCACCGCCGCTTGGCTGTTCTTCTTCCTCTGTAAAGGTCGGAAGCGTGTCTAAAGACAGGCAAGGCTTCGCAACAGATACTGCCGCAAAGTGCTTTGTGTATGTAAATGCGAAGGTGACTTCTGTACAGTCCCCTTTCAGTATAACAGAGTGTGAGATAAATTGCCACCCCGAAATAAAATCCTGTATGGATTTCTTTTCGGTTTCTGTTTTGGTTACGGTTTGTCCGTCTTCCTCGGTCGTGTAGGTGTAGGTCAAAGTGACGCCCGCAAAGCGGTCACCGAGGAAATTGGTCTCGTTCGGCATAAGCTGTGCCAATAAGCAGTCTGTTTCGTTAGAGACGGTATCTGCCTTCATCCAGCCGCCGAAGTTTACAAGGTCACCCGCTTTGCCGTTCAGCGGTACAGTTTGCGACAGGGTGTAGTCGGCATCGACAGCGGCTGGGTAAGACGCTGTTATACAAGGTAAAGTGTTTACAGTTTGTGTGCTTAAGGTATAATCGGACGCACCTGACCAATCCGACAGCATTTGTGTGCTCTGTGCGGAGAAATCACTGTTTGCCAAAAGGTTATATGCACCGAATCCGCTGCCGCGTTCCAGCTGAAGACTGTCAATATAAAACGTCCCGCTGCTGCCTGCAAAGCCTACGAAAACCCAGACGGATTTTGTGTTTTCGGGTGCGGTCAGCGTAATGCTGTACCGTGCATATTCCGCAGAAACCGCCGCAACGGTACGCACGGCAACCGCCAATTCCGTTTCTCCGATTTCATCCGTCGCCGTTGCAGTCATGGTGAGGCGGTCCGTTGCCGCATAGCCGTTCGGCGCTTTGATATATGCTGAGAAGGTGTAGACGCCGCCTTCGGGAACAGCGACATTCTGCGAAATGCCCGCATAAGAATCCGAAGTATCCGATATTTTCACGGCATGTGTACCCGAATGTGCATCGGAGTCTGTTAAAGTGACGGCGGTATTCCCCGCGTCCTGTTCCCAGTCCGTCAGACCGTTTTCAAAGCTCTGATTCTGCAGCAGATTTGCGCCGACTGTGCGCTGTATGCCCGACTCTGCCTCTGTGTAATTGCCGCGGGCATCCGTAACCAACATCGTTTTGCCGTATTTATCAAACTGCACGGTTTCATAAGCGCCGCTTTCATCGCTGAAGGTAACCTGTTTCGGACCGTCTGCGGTAATTGTGATAGAGTTTCCCTTTTGAAAGCCTGTAAGCTTGCTGATATCCTGTGCAAATTCCGTAACACCGCATATTCTGCCGAAATTGTCATAAGTATATGCCAATTTGTACATGTTTCGGCTGTTGGCGGCTGTTAAACGGTTTTGTTCGTTGTATTCATAGTATGCCGCGCCGCCGTCAGGAAACCCGACTTGAGTCAAATTGCCGTTGTCGTCATATGTATAGGTCATTTTCAGCGCAGATGCGGAACCGCCCGCCTTGATTTCTGTTCCGTCGGGCGTATAACAGCGAATGTTTTTCAGCCGTCCGCTGTTTGTATCGTAGACAAAATCGTATTTTCTGCCTGTACCGTCGGTGATAGAATCAATGGCATAAATATTGCCTGTATCTTCAGCCTCGGCTGTGACTGCATAGGAAATATTTACGGACTGCGCCGGGTATTTTTCTTTGTAAATTTTAATCAGACGACCGAGTGTATCAAACTGTTCCACCGTACCGTTCGGCGTTTGCAAACGCAAATATTCTATACCGTTGGTTACGCAGTTTTCGGGGATTGCCTCAAACCCTGTCAGCGCGTAGCCTTTGCCGTCCGCATCCGTTACGGTCAGTGTTCCGTCCTCGGCTTCGGTAATATCAAAATGCACAATACTGCCGTTCTCATCTGCATAGCTAATCGCAGCGGATTCCAAACTAAGCAACTCATTTATATACAGAAAACGGTTGTAGTTTGTCAGCCAGCCGTTGCCGTAAACTGCGGGGCACGGGGCAGAACCGTCTTCGGCGTCGGCGAACAAGCGCAGATATTTATCTATTTTCAGGAAGATTGCAGGATTGTACAGAAAAGATATACCGACAGGCATAACATTGCCGCTGATGGAAATGTCATCGCGTTTTACTGTCAGCCGCTGTGAAAAATCGTTGATATAAGATGTGCCTGCGCGGTCGATATCCTGTGTGTGATAATCAAAGTTATTGTTGCAGCCTGACGATTCCACAAAATCCATGGTTATAAAAGAGTTTCCGATTTTGGAACCGCGGGAAAAGAAAATCCCGGAAGCAGGTTTTGTATTATCATACGCATAAACTGCAAATCCGTTGTTTTCTTTTTCGCCCGCGAGCCAGCTGTTGAACAGCTTTGTAATATTGAAATGCACTGCCTGCAGGTCATTAAAGCTATCGTTGATATAATAATCTGTGGGTTCGGCGGCGCGCATGGGCTTGGTGTTGTAAGTGACTTCCTGCAAATCCAAAGCCTGTGTAATTTCATATGCCGCCAAATTTGTACCGCCGCCTGCGAATACAAATTGTACATCAATCGGGGTAATATCTTCGGTCAAAACTTTAATTTTGTCTAAATGCAGCTGTACATAGGTTTCCGCATAAGGCTGAGCGGGGATAACATCGCCGTTTTCATTGACGGTAAGCCCGTTTGCCACTATATTCAAACTGCTGTTACAGAAATTTTCATCGGGGGATTCACTGGTTACGGCGGCTTGTGTAAACCAGTCTTCTTCTAAAACCACCATCGGGTCAAGCACTACGGGATATTGGCGCTTTGCATGTTTCAGCCATGCCTGCTCCGGACGGTAAGTTAAAATATATTCGCCGTTCAGCTCTGTAAGAGAAACCTCGATTGCATCCGATACGGTATTGTTTGCATCCTTCATAAACGGTGCGGGCAGATAGAAAGCTTCCTGTCCGTCGGGGGAAAGGAATTGTACACTTCCGTCGGACGAGAGCTGTGCAGAAAGGACGGCGTCTGCCTGTAACCGAAAAGTATATTCCGCTCTTACCCCGTCAGGGCTATCGATGATAATGTTTTCTTTGACGGATTTAGAGTGGATACTGTATTCCAGCGCCGTCTGCGGAAAAACATCGGCATATACGGCAGTTTCACTTTGTACTTTTAAAGTATCGGGTATATCGGAATCCGCAAAATCCGATGCAGTGTTGGAAGTCAGCACAGCGTCGCTCTGCTGAATATTTTCTACTGTAAAGGAAAGCGTGTACCCATTGTTTTCCATTGTAATCCCGTCCAGATGGGAAAGTGTCTGCGGAAATGTAACTTGCAACGGATTGTCCGTATTGGTATAGACTGCTTTACCGTCCGATTCCTGCGGACAAAGTGTGTTGTCAATATCCGTCCATACACCGTTCTTCTTTTGGTGTAACGGCACAGAAGAAATGTATGCCGTGCAGGTATTGTCACTCTTTTTATATACTTTGGTGTATTCGTCCCGTTTGTCGGGCAGCTCGTACAGCAGGGAAATCGGTTCATTTGCTTCGGGTGTTTCCGATACTTCTGTATCTGCTGTCATCTGTTGTGCAGATATGTGTGCCGCTGCCTGTAAAGGCATCATTTGCAACACAAAAAGCAACACTAAAATTACGGATATAATCTTATTGCCCTGTTTCTTCAGACTTTTCATTTTTGTGTCCCCCGTTTTAATTTGTATTATGTTAAAATACCGCTCCTCGTAATAAATAGTAACATATTCTTTTTAGTAAATCAAACATTTTTGTGGTATTTGATGAAAAACAAGGGGAATCATAATTATATTGAGATTTTAGACAAACAAAAGTGATAGTGTTATGTATTTTATCGGCTTTTGTCTGTTTGAGGCGATACAAAATCAGCATTGGATTGTAAGCTGTTACAGTAAAACAGGTGCTCCTTTCGAAGCACCTGTTTGGATTTGTAAAAGGTTTTTACCATCTCCTATACATGTATAGTTCCCGTTGCATCGTAAGCTTTTAAGTATCGGCAGTTTTCGTCATGCACGGCAAAAGCTTTTAATGTATTTAAGTCAATATCCAGAAGATCGGCAAGTACTACAACGGTGCGAATACCTGACTCCACCAATCCGTATTCGATATTGTGGATATGCCGTATATCCACATCTGCTTTTTCTGCAAGTTGTGCCTGTGACCAAGCTTTTCCGACACGCTTTTCATACACAAATTTGCCGAATTCGGTTTGAATCATCATAAAATTCCTCCTTTAGAGAAATTTTACGTTGTTATAAATTATCTCCAATGAAATTTAGTTCATATTTACGAATCGGTCAAAAAAACAATTCAAATAAAATGATTTATGGAAATTTTGACGATATGTTTTGTGTGCATGAAGGCGTGTTTCAAAACAAGAGGGGAATTACCAGGAAATTTCTTTTTCAAATACCTGTTCGCCGTTGTGATTCCAAGCGGTTAAACGGTAAGCTTCTTTTGAAAGTGTCAGCTTGCTGGCAATATACTGTCCGTCTCTGAATCCGCCGTCGGTATAAATGTTAAAACCGTTTTCCTGTTCAAATTTACAAATGTGATAATGGCCGCTGATGATTTCCGTGGCACCGAGTTTTTGCAGCTGTGCCTGCGCATGTTCGCGTAAATCTTCTTCTATGCAAATATCGCTGTCGTGTACCAAGGTGATGCTTTTTTTCTCGGTTTTTTCTAATTTTTCCAGCCATTCCACCATTTCGGCGCGGTATGCTCCGTAATTTACCATACCGCCGTATTCGGGGTGACTGTCTTTTTTATCTTCTCCACTGTCCAAGAGCAGGAAACGGTACTCCCCGTAATCTGCCGTATAAAAGAAGCTGTCCATTCCGAGATATGCAGGCAATGCCGCCGCATACGGCCCGCGTGTTTCATGGTTTCCGCGCACATATAAAACAGGCATTACGCCGCGCGATACTTTGCCGCCGAAGGCGACAATATATTCTGCAATATCTTTTTCCGTCTCTAATCCGGGGACTGCGTCACCGAGCAGAATCACACCGCCGTAATCGCCGGCGTATGCGATGGCGTCATAGGCTTTTTGCAAATGCATATGCCAGTCGGAAACGGTAAGGTAAGTTTGTGTCTCGCCGTTTGGAACGGTAAACGTGTAGTCTTTGGAAAGCAAGGATTTTCCGCTTCTGCCGCCGTAACTGCGTTCCTCAAGGATGCGTGTAGACCCGACGCGGTATGTATTGCCGCTTAGGTGCGCTTTGGGGATTCGTACCGTGTGTATTCTGCTGTTTTTGAGACGTCCTGCGGCTTCGTCAAATGCTTTGTAGCTTTTACCTTGATATGTGTATTCTACAAATCCCGTTCCTGTATCATTGGCGGCGAATACAACAGAATAGTCTTTGCCGTTGTCAATTACCATGGGGTCTGCAAGAAATTTATAGGGATGGCAGGGGAACAGTGTAAAGACGGCGCTTGCGGCAAGTATACAGGTTAACCCCAAAGCGATTCCGCGCTTGACAGCAGACTTTTGAATCAGCGGCAATCCCCAAACGAGCAGCAATATGCAAAGCAGTGCGGCAAAGGACGGCAGAGAAGCGGAAATTGCTGTCAGCAGTCTTTTGCGCATTTCAAAGTCCGAAAAAATCATTGTGAAAGCAACATACAGGAAAAAGACGCCCATAAAAAGAAATCCGATTTTTGCAGACACCTGAAACGGCTTTTGCGTGTACACGGGTACACTGTTTTTTTGTACCCGATATGCCTGCAACAAAAACAGCGAGAACAGAATTGCGGCAGTCAGTATATTTCCGCCGAACAGCATTGCCGAAAAGCCGTGAAAAACCGTGTTGTCAATGTATACCGCGTTGATTCTGAATACATAAATGAAATACGACGTACATGCGGCAAGCAGTGCCCCTGTAAACAGATATTTTGCAGGTATCGGACGGGAAGCTCGTTTGGCTCTTTTCATAGTGCATCCTTCTATCAAAGTTGTTTTAAAAGCTGTTCGCGTGCTTTATAATCGGGCAGTACAGCCGCAACCACGGTGTAAAAGGCGGGGGAGTGATTTTTCTCTTGAATATGTGCGAGTTCATGCACAACAACATAGTCAACGGCTTCGGGCGGGTACAGCATCAGCCGCCATGAAAAACACAGGCTGTTTTTGCCGCTGCATGAACCGAAACGCGTCTTGGCGGAGGTGATTTTAATGCCTGTCGGCTGTACGTGCATGATTTTTGCGAAATGTGCAACACGCTCGGGAATTTCCGCCGCGGCGCGTGCGCGTAATTCGGCGATATATGCATCTGTAAGTGCATTTTCTGTTTCCGTACGTTTTTGCAGTCTTGCTTTTGTTTTTGCAATCCATGCGGCATGTGCATGCACAAAACGGTCAATTTCGGCATGCGGCATTCCTTTGGGGGCTTTAACCAGAACAGATAAATCTTCTGTAATTTTTAAGGAAAGCGTTTTGCGTTTTTCATATAACAGTATATATTCCATGACAACGCTCCTTTTCTGTTTTCAGTTTAACAGGAATAACCTTTTTTGGCAATTCTTTTCTGTAATTTTTTATGAGAATTTGCAATTGCGGAAAATCTGAAAAAGGACTTGCAAAAATTGGGGGAATAGGCTAAAATATTTACCATAAGTTAAATGTATAAAGGAGAATTTCGGTTATGGATCAAAATTGGCTGAACAATAAAACCGTCATTGTCACAGGTGCTTCCAGCGGTATGGGCAAGGGCATTACGGAAAAATTGATTAAGGAACACGGCTGTACGGTACTCGGCGTTGCGAGAAGCCAGCAGAAAATGGAAGCGTTGGTTGCGGAACTCGGCGAATATGCGGACAAGTTCTCTTACCAGCTGTTCGATGTTTCCGACCGTGCAAATTGGGACAATTATCTTGCATATTTGCAGGAAAATAATATTCAGCCCGATGTGCTGATTAACAATGCGGGCATTTTGCCGAAGTTTGACAAATTCCAGCACTATTCGATTGAAGAGATTGAAAAGGCAATGAATATTAACTTCTATTCAGCTGTTTATTCCATGCACGCGCTTCTGCCGCTGCTTTTGAAATCTTCTTCTCCCGCAATCATCAATAT
This sequence comes from uncultured Oscillospiraceae bacterium, assembly GCA_900540295.1. GTDB lineage: Bacteria > Bacillota > Clostridia > Oscillospirales > Acutalibacteraceae > Fimenecus. Next base: position 9,654 of record UQFM01000034.1, on the reverse strand, counting down.
CGATTCCTCTGCGGCACTGATGTCTTTGGCGGGTACTTCCGTGTATTCTGCGAGCAAGGCGGCACTGAAGTCTTTAACGGAATCCATGCGTGAAGAACTGCGCGGCAAGTGTTATGTCGGTATCGTTTGCCCCGGCTTTACAAAGACGGATATCTTCCGCAACCAGGGGTCTTCCGATGAAAAAGCACAGAAGATGCTCAACATGGTCAGCACTTCCTGCGACAGAATGGTCAATTTGATTATGAACGGCATTTCCAAACAGCACAGCCTGATGGTGTTCGGTATGGACGCGGCGTTTATGAACTACTTCGGCAGATTGCTTCCCGTACAGGGCGGCAGACTGTTCAGCGCGGTTATGAAGATGTCTAAGCTTCCGCTGTTTGACGGTATTTTTAAAGAAGACTGATTTTAAATTCGTATTCTCGGGAAACATATGTATTAAAAAAGGCATCCTGACTTCGGGATGCCTTTTTTGCGTATATTATTATTTTTGTGTGTGCTCTGAAAGTTTCCCCATATCCCGCAAGGTCTTTTCAATGCCGTTTGCCAACGCTTCGGCATATGCATCCAGATTTTCATCAAACAATTTGTTGTCCGTGTTACTCGTGATGAATCCAATCTCTGCAAGACAGCTCGGCATGTCGGTGTGGGCATTGACATAATAGTTTCCGTCCGCATTTTTTGCATAGCCTGTTTTTATCCCGCGTGCTTTGGAAATTTCTGTGTCCGCAAGGGCGTTCAGCATGTTTTCCGCCAATGCCCAGTCGGTATCGGTCGGCGTGTTCTGAATCCACATTTCCACGCCGTTCCCGCTTTCGGCACTGTTGCGGTGGAGCGCCACAAACAGGGTGCATTTCTTTTTATTTGCCACACGGCATCGCTCGTCAAGACTTAGAAAGGTGTCATCTTCACGCGTCATATATACCTTTACGCCTTTTGCTTCCAGCTTTTCCCGCACCGAAAGCGCAAGGCGCAGGTTGTCGTCTTTTTCCAAACGTTCGCCGTGTACCGCGCCGCTGTCGTGTGCGCCGTGCCCCGCGTCGAGGCAAACCGATATTTCGGGCTGAACGCTTTGCATCCAAACGAGTGCGACTGTGCCGCCAATCAGTACTGCCGCTGTAAAAAAGCATAGAAAAAGGCACAGTATTTTCTTTTTATGTATTCGCATGATAATCACCGAAATCAATGTAACACATTTTTTCGCTGTCCGTCAACCGAACAGTAAAAATGTAAGAATAATTTAATTTATGAGAAAAATATCATTCGTATGCCGATGCAATTTTGTTGTCAATCCGGCGGCAATATGCTACAATGGAAACAATTACACGGTATAGGTGATTGTATGTCGAAAAAACGTATACTGCCGTTTCCGCCGATGGGCTGGAACAGCTGGGACTGCTACGGTGCGGCGGTGAACGAGGAACAACTGCTCGGTAATGCCGCATATATGGCAAAGCATTTAAAAAAATACGGTTGGGAATACATTGTCTGTGATATTCAGTGGTCTGAGCCGAATGCCAACGGTAACGATTATACGCCCTTTACAGAGCTTTGTATGGACGAATTTTCCCGTCTGATACCCGCCGAAAATCGCTTCCCGTCCTCGTCGGGCGGCAGAGGCTTCCGTCCGATTGCCGATAAAATCCACGCTATGGGTTTAAAATTCGGGATTCACATTATGCGCGGGATTCCGCGTCAGGCTGTCCATCGCAACACGAAGCTTTGGGGAACGGATAAAACCGCCCGCGAAATTGCGCAAAGCTATTCCGTCTGCCCTTGGAATACCGATATGTACGGTGTTGACTCACAAAAAGACGGCGCACAGGCGTATTACGATTCGCTGTTTTCTTTGTACGCCGAATGGGGTGTGGATTTTGTGAAGGTAGACGATATTGCCAACACGGAATTCCTGCCCGATAATCCGTATTCCGCCCGTGCGGAAATCGAAATGATTCGTAAGGCTTTGAACAACTGCGGGCGGGATATGGTCTTGAGTCTTTCTCCCGGTCCTGCGCCCATAAGTGCGGCACAGCATCTTTCCGACCATGCCGATATGTGGCGTATGACGGGGGATTTTTGGGACCGCTGGGACAAGCTGTACGCCATGTTTGAACGCTGTGAAGCGTGGTATCCTTATGTCGGCAGGGGCGGTTATCCCGACTGCGATATGCTCCCGCTCGGGCGGCTGTGCAAAAACGCACCGTGCTGCGGCGACCAAAACCGCTATACCAATTTTACCTTAGACGAGCAGAAAACCATGCTGACACTGTGGTCGGTTTTCCGTTCCCCCTTGATGCTCGGCGGGGAGCTTCGCGAAAACGATGCGCAGACAAACGCGCTTCTGCAAAATGAAGAGGTGATTTATGTCAATCAGCACGGTAAAAATCCGCATCCCGTGCCGATTGCGGATGTGAATTTCCGTTTATGGACTTCGCAGGGCGAAAACGGCGAAACCTTTTTTGCTGTGTTCAATATATCCGATGAAACGCATACGGTCAAATTGCACACTGAAGTCGAAGGCTTGGCAGACAGCACCTGTATCCGCGATTTATGGGCACAGGCGGATATACAGAAAAGCGCAGGCGCATTTGGCTGTACATTGCCTGCACATGCATCGGGGCTGTATCAGATAAAATAACGGAAAGTAAGGAGTAATAAGCATGCTTCGTTTTATTCTCGGCAGAAACGGGAGCGGAAAAACCGAATATGTTCGGCAAATGCTGTCGGAACGTCTCTGCGCAGGGGAAACGGGCTTGATTTTGGTTGTGCCCGAGCAGTTTTCTTTTGAGACGGAACGTGAAATGCTGAAACGCGTCGGCGCAAAAAACATGCTGCATTTAGAGATTTTAAGCTTTACGCGATTGGCGCATACCGTGCTGTCGGCGGCGGGTAAGCTGTCCAAACCGCAAATCACCGACGGCATGCGCGCCGTGCTCATGAGTCTTTCTTTGGAAGCTCTGGAGGACAAGCTCGAAATCTATCAAAAATATAAAAACCGTGCCGCACTGCTTGGCAGTTTGGTTACCTTTTCTACGGAACTGAAGCAGTGCGCCGTATCGCCCGAGGCATTGACGTCGGCGGGGGAGGCACTCCCGAACGGCATTCTCAAAGAAAAGCTGACGGAGCTTTCTCTTATCACACAAATGTACAATGCCGCTGTTGCCGTGCGCTTTTCGGACGATACCGACCTTTTAACTTTGCTTACGGAAGAAATTTTTGCTTCCGATTATTTTGACGGGAAAACCGTAGTGTTTGATACCTTTGCGGGTTTCACGAAACAGGAACGCAATGTCATTGCCGCACTGTTGCCGCGCTGTAAGGACGTCTATATCACCTTGTGTACCGAAGCCGTGAAAAATGTACAGAATGCCTGTGTGTTTGACAATATAGACGATGAATATACGAAACTCAAGGCGGTTGCGGCAAAAGCGAACGTGCCTGTGGCAAACCCGATTGTTTTGCATGCACCGAAAGGGCAAAAGCCCGAATCTCTCGCGTTTTTAGAAGAAAATTTATACAACTGTCGCAAGCCGAAATTTACGGGTACACAAACCGAAATTAAGCTGACAAGCGCTTCTAACCGCACGGAGGAATGCGATTTGACCGCCCGCGCGATTCGCCGATTACTGCGCACCGAAGGGTACCGTGCCTCTGAAATCGCCGTGCTGCAGCGGCGCAAAAACACCTACGACAGCGCGCTTGCCGCAGTGTTTCACAAATATGAAATCCCGTTTTTTGAGGATAAACGCCGTCCCGTTGCCACACAGCCTTTGATGCTGTTTATGTCCTCACTTTTAGATATTCTGGCCGACGGTATCACAACGGAATCCCTGTTGCGCTGTTTGAAAACAGGGCTGTTCGGTCTTAGTGACGAGGAGACCGCCGAGCTTGAAAATTATGTTACCGTGTGGGGCATTGACCGTACCGCGTGGCGAACGGATTTTACGGAGAATCCGAACGGCCTCGGCACGGCTATGCAAACGCGCGATGAACAAAAGCTCGAAATGCTGAACGGTCTGCGCCGCCGTGCCGCGGAACCGATGCTTGCTCTGCGCAAGGTGTTTTCGGAGCAGAGCGGTACACAAAAATCAGAGTCTTTATATCATTTTTTACGCCGTAGCGGTGTGGATACCGCCCTGCGCACACTCGCAGAGAATTTAGCCTCTGCGGGGTACACGGAAGCCGCCGCACAGCAGGACGCCGTCTGGGAATCTTTAATGGGGATTTTGGACGACCTCTCGGGCGCTGTGGCTGAACGCACGGTTTCTGCCGCGCGGTATCGCGAACTGTTTTCCGTTTTATTGGAAAATACCGACCTCGGGCAGATTCCCGAAGGCTTGGATACCGTGTGCTTCGGCACAGCGGACCGTGTGCGTATCGCACCGCCGCGCGCGGTTTTTTTGCTCGGCATGAACGACGGCGTGTTTCCCGAAAATCCGCCGACGGACGGGGTGCTGAATGATACAGACCGAAAAGCCTTGCATACTTTGGGTCTTGAACTGACCGAGACCGCCGAGGTCAAGGCAGTCGACGAACGCTTTTTCGTCTATTATGCCCTGACCCTTGCGCGGGAACGCGTGTGCCTTTCATGGGCAATGTCCGATTATAAAGGCGGTGCGATGGCAGAATCACCCGTCGTTTCGGAAATACGCGCCATGTTTCCCGAAATTGCAGTAGAAGATTCCAACACACTCTCCGCCGAATCCCGTGTGGAAAGCGCCGACTCCGCATTTGAAGCGCTGGCATCGGTTTACGGGGAAAACACCGTGCTTTCTGAGACCTTGAAATCTTATTTCTCCCAGAAATCGGATTACTGCGCACGGCTTGCCGCATTGGAACAGGCGGTAAACGGCGGGGAAACCGCGTTCCGAAATCCCGAAACCGCAAAACGCCTGTTCGGCGAAAATATTTTACTGTCCGCTTCAAAAACCGAAGCGTATTACAAATGTCCGTTTTCCTATTTCTGCAAATTCGGACTGCGCCTGAAACCTCTAAAAAAAGCCGAATTGGATGTCGCGCAAAGCGGTACGGTAATTCACTACTGTTTGGAAATGCTGCTGTCTGAAAATGACCGCGATACGCTTGCGCAGATGTCCGACAATACCCTGCGGGAAAAAATCGCAGAGGTTACAGCAAGATATATACAGGAAAACATGGGCGGTGCAGAGGGGAAAGACGCGCGTTTTTCCTATCTTTTGGAGCGTTTGCAGGTGTCCGTATTCGATGTGCTCAAACGACTGATTTCGGAGTTTTCCGTCAGCGCGTTTGTACCCGTCGCCTTTGAACTGTCTGTTGCCCCCGACGGCGAGATTGCCCCTTACCGTTTGCCGCTTCCCGACGGGGGCAGTGTGCGCATTATCGGCTCTGTGGACCGTGTGGACACGATGCAGAAGGACGGCAAAACCTATCTGCGTGTCATCGACTATAAATCAGGCGGCAAGGCGTTCAATCTTTCCGAGGTGTTTTCGGGGCTCAACATGCAAATGCTTATCTATTTATATGCCATTTGCGAAAACGGTACGGAGCGGTTCGGTGAAATCGTACCTGCGGGTGTGCTGTATCTGCCCGCAAAATCGATAGAGGATAAACTGCCGCGCAATGCACAGCCGCAGGATATTTCCGAAGCAAGACTTCGCAACAGCCGTATGCACGGTGTTGTGCTTGACAATACAGATGCCATTCTCGGGATGGATTCTACCGTTTCGGGGAACTTCATACCGGTTACGGCAGGCAAAAACGGTGCGTTTACAGGCAACCTGTTAACCGCGCAGGAGTTTTCCGCACTGAAAGAAAAAGTGGACGGCAATCTAACCGATTTAGGTACGCTTTTGCACGGGGGCGTGATTCCCGTTTTGCCCGCACACAGCGGCAATCAAAACATGGCATGCACATACTGCGATTATGCCGCCGTATGCGGATATGAAAACGGGGACGCAACGCGTCAAATCGTCAACTTGGGGCGGTTTGACGCCGTGAAAAAGCAACTGCAAACAGAGAAAGGGGGGCAGGACGAATGAGCGCACGGACTTGGACCGCCGAACAGAAACAGGCGATAGAAGCGCGCGGCGGGGCAGTATTGGTTTCCGCGGCGGCAGGCTCAGGCAAAACCGCCGTTTTGGTAGAGCGTGTGATTCGCATGGTGTGCGACAAAGAAAATCCTGTGTCCTTGGGCCGTTTGCTGGTGGTTACATTTACGAAAGCGGCGGCGGCGGAAATGCGGGAGCGTATCGGCGCGGCTTTGGGAAACCGTTTGGCGGAAGACCCTGAAAACGCCTATCTTTTGCGTCAGCAGATGCTGTTGCCCTCGGCGCAGATTTGCACCATGGACAGCTTTTGCAATACGCTCGTCAAGCAATATTTTCACGAATTGGATATTGCGCCCGATTTCCGTCTTGCAGACGACAGCGAACACCGAGCACTGGAAGAAGAGGTGCTGTCCGCCTGCGTGGAAGACCTTTATATACAGCGCGGAGAAGCTTTTTCCCGTCTTTCCGATTTGTTTGTGCTCGGTTCGTCCGACCGTGCGTTAAAGGATACAATTTTGGAATTGTACGGTTATGCACAGGCATATCCCTTCCCCGAACGCTGGCTTTCGGAAATTGCGCCAATGTATTCCCCAACGGTTTCGGTTTCGGAAACCGTTTTCGGGAAAAAAATATTGGAGACCGCAGAAGTGCGTGTGCAGGACAATCTCCGCGTTTTGCGAAAGGCGTTAGACCTGCTCGGTGCGGAACCGCCGTTGCTTGCGGCATACGAACCCGCCATAGCTTCCGACATCGCCTGCAATGAAACGCTTCTTGCCGCCGTTCAGGCAAAACGGTGGGATGCATCTATCGCTTGCGCAGAAAGTTATGTGCCCGCACGTCTGAAAGCCGCGCCGCGCGAATACAGCGACAGCGACGTAAAAGCCAATGTCACGGCAATGCGCAATAAAGCAAAAAAGACTTTGCAGGAGATTTCCGCGTTGTTTCCCGCAACGGAAGTACAGCACCGTGCCGATATGGAATATTTACAGCCTGTGATTGACTTGCTTTGCAATACCGTTTCAGAATTTTCGGCGCGTTTGTTTGCAGAGAAAAAAGCACAAAATCTATATGATTTTAATGACATAGCGCATTTGGCACTGCGTCTGCTGGTCACATGCGATGCAAGCGGCGCGGTGCACCGCACCGCGGTTGCCGAAGAATTACGCGGCCGCTACGATGAAATTTTGTTGGATGAGTATCAGGATACTAACGAAGCGCAGGACATGCTGTTTTCCGCTGTTTCCGACAATGAAGCGAATTTGTTTACGGTTGGGGATGTGAAGCAAAGCATTTACGGCTTCCGTATGGCAATGCCTGAAATCTTTTTACGGCGGCGCGCGGCGTATTTTGATTATGACGGCACGCATTTTCCTGCGCGTATTACCTTAGACCGTAATTTCCGTTCCCGAAAAAACGTAGCGGACGGTATCAATTATATATTCGGGCAGTTAATGACGCCGCAGTTCGGCGGTGTGGATTACCGTGCAACGGAACGCTTAAATCCCGCCGCGCCCTACAATGCGGCAGAAGATACCGCGGTGGAACTGCATATACTGCCGTCCGACAGTACAGAGGGGAGCCGTGCGTTTGAATGCCGTCATATTGCCGAAGTGATTCGGCAGGCGGTGGACTTTAAAATGCCGATTACCGCGAAAAACGGCGAAAAACGCCCTGTGCGTTACGGCGATTTTTGTATTTTGATGCGTTCTTCCACAGGCGGAGAGGAATACCGCGCCGCACTGGAAGCAGTCGGAATCCCTGCTTTTTATCAGAAAAAGGGCGGCTTTTTCGCCATGCGCGAAATTGAAGTAATGACCTCGCTTTTGGAAATTCTCAATAACCCGCTTTTGGACGTACCGCTTTGCGCCTGTCTGCTTTCTCCGATTTGGGGCTTTACGCCTGACGAACTGGCGGAAATTCAAATGGGGTCTCACGAGGAAACGCTGTTTCGTAAACTGCGCGTACACGGTTCCGAAAAATGCCGTGCGTTCTTATCGGATTACAGTGAATTACGCCGTTTGAGTACCGTGCAAACGCCTGCGGAGCTTCTCAGAACGGTTTACGAAAAAACAGCTTATCCCGCAATAGCGGGGTCTATGGCGGGCGGTGAAAACCGAAAGCTCAACCTGTTGCTTTTGCAGACTTTTGCCGAGGAATATACCGAAGCCGGTAAAAACAGTCTTTCGGGATTTTTACGGTATCTTGCCAAGTTGCGCGAAAATGCGTCCAATGTCGAAGCGGCGTCGGGGGTTTCGGAATATGCCGATGTAGTGCGGATTATGACGGTACACAAGAGCAAAGGCTTGGAATTTCCCGTTGTGATTCTTGCAAAATGCGGTACTCCGTTTAACCGACGCGACCAAATGAAAAAAATGCTCATTCACCCCGAAATGAAGCTCGGATTGCGCATTTATGACGGCGAAAACCGCCGTACCTTTGATTCCGTACCGTATGTTGCCGCAAAACTTGCCATCGGCGAAGCGGCGCAGGCAGAGGAACTGCGCGTTCTGTACGTTGCACTGACGCGTGCGCGCGAAAAACTGATTTTGGTCGGCGGCGGGAATGCACAGCGCAAAACAGAATCTATTATACAAACTGCCGCGCAGGCGGTTTTGGGAGAAACAAATGTACCGCCGATGTTCACACAAAAAGCGCAAAGCTGTCTCGACTGGCTGATTGCGGCGTGTATGCATCACCCGCAGGCGGAGACGCTTCGGGAGTCGGCAGGTATTGGTTTACGGCAGTCCACAGTCGGCGGTTTTTCTTTAAAGGTGGTGTTCCCGAATACAGAACCTGTTGCCGTTTCGGAGCCTGCGGCGGCTGTGCAGGCTCTGCCGAATGCACAACTGCTTTCGGAAATCGAATCTAGGGTACAGTACCGCTATGACCGTTTACCGCTGTCCGCATGTCCGTCAAAAGTATCCGCTTCTGCGCTGAACGGTTCGGATACGGCGTTGGCGTTTTTTGCCTCGGCGCGTCCCGCATTTTTAGGAAAGGGCGGTTTAACACCCGCCATGCGCGGTACACTGACACACCGTTTTGCGGAAATCTGTGATTTTCAGTTTGCCGCAGAGAATTTAGAAGCAGAAATCGAACGTCTTACCGCCGAACATCAGTTCACCGCAGAAGAGGCGGAGGCACTGGACCGCGAAAAGCTGAATGCTTTTTTCCGTTCTCCGCTGTTTTTCCGCATGCGGCATGCCGATGCGGTATACCGCGAGCAGAAATTCACAGTGTTTTTTCCTGCAAACACTGTACAGCAGGGACTGGACGCACAGTTTGCAGACGAGAAGGTTCTGGTGCAGGGGATTATCGACTGCGCATTTCTCGAAAACGGCAGACTGACTGTTGTAGACTACAAGACGGACCGTGTCCGTACAGAGGCGGAGCTTTCCGAACGTTACAAAAATCAGCTTGCCGTATACAAACACGCCGCCGAAGAAATTTTCGGTATACCCGTTTCGGAAACGCTTTTATATTCGTTTTGTTTGCAAAAAGAGATTTCAGTAAATATTTCAGCGTTTTGAAAAAATGTATGTGCTAAAATGATATGACCCAATAAAAAAGAGAAGTAACTTCAAAAAATGGTATAATGAAATCACCACAAAGCCATTAACCAAAGAAAGAA
>UQFM01000033.1 GCA_900540295.1 uncultured Oscillospiraceae bacterium | reverse complement strand
CGAGATACTGATCGGTCTCGTGGGCTCGGAGATGTGTATAAGAGACAGCCATTATGTTGCAGACAACATATAAAATAAATACCAATGTATATTGAAAATGCGTAACTGCACCGAAAATGCCCATACCGACAGAAAACAGCAGCATACCGAATACGGCAATCATAAAGGAATTGGTAATCACTTCCCCTTTTTCCGCTTCGGTTTTGGCGTCCTGAATAAATCGGTACACCACTTCGATTGCCTGTAGGGATACAAAGCAATACAGCATAGACAAAATATTGATATAAATGTCTACCTGACCGTATTCCGCAGGGTCTAAGTAATTGGTATACAGGGGCAGTAAAAAGAATATCAGAAGCTTTGAAGAAAAGTTCCCGATCATAAAAATTATGGAATTCTTCAATAGGTTTTTATTTCTTTTATTCAAAATTTCATCACCTGAAGCAAAGCATAAATATTTAGACCGTGTATGTGAGGATATTTGCATTCGGCGCTACAAAATAGTACAGAAGCAGTGCAACAGATACCCCCAAAGTTTTTAAGCGCACCATAAAAGTGCTTTCCTCTTTACAGGCGCATGCATCCGCCACAACCAAACAGTTGAACACCGAGAAATACATAGCAATTCGGAAAAAGTTCGCATATGCCGTTACCGAAACAATTCGAAGCACAAACGAAACCAAAAGCAAGTTACACAGGCGGGGGTCTAAGGCATTGCTCTTCCGCCGATACAAAAACACGGTACAGAACAGCCAAATACTGCCCCAAATGACAAGTCCCATTGCGGAAAGACCGCCGTCCTGCTTCAAATAATCCTCATAAATATCCGCCGTACCGGTTAGAGAAAGATACAGCCGCATCAATCTGTCGATATTCAGAAGCACGGGTATAGATATACCCAGTAAAAGCAAAACATTGCGCGTGTTCGCCTTAAACCGATAAATCGGATACATAAAAATACAAATCCAAGCCGTGCTGTGGAACGCCCCCGCAATCAAAACCATCAGCATAAATTTAATCAGCTTGTGCTCACGCAAATACGGATAGGCAAAAAGAATAACCGAAAATGCAATCATCTGCCGCAGTCCGCTGAGCGAAAAGCCGAACAGACCGAGCGTAATCAACGCGATATAGCTGATAGAGACGTTTGCGGAATAGCCGAGAATCAGTTTGTAAACCGCTATTATAAAAACAACGGAAATCAACGCCTTCCATGCAAAAAAACTGAATCCCAGCTGTGAAAAGATAAATGCGCAAAAATAGTAAAGCGGATCCTTCATTCGGTTCCAGTTATTTTGGAAATAGGAAAACTCGCGAAGTGCCATTTTATCGTATGAGGTGTTATATCGCGTCAAGTCCCCGTTTGAATCTGCACTCTGTAAAATCAAAATCAGACCCAAAGCCGCCGCAGTCAACAGAATTCCGATTTTCTCAGCGGCCCAAGGTGATTTTCCCGCGGGCAAACGACGTTGCTGCGGCTTTAGATTTGCAAAGATTGTTAAAATAAAAATTAAAAAACCCAATATATAAAATAACATTTGGTCTGTACAACTCCTGTTTTCGTATGCGTGCAAAACCGAATTTATTCAAACCCGAATATAGGGCATAAGGGTAAAACGGTTGGAAATGCGCCCCTCGGGTTCAGTTGCCCCGTTGAACTGTTTTACACATTCTCATAAACATGCATGTAGTGATTATACATTTCCTTCGCCGATAACATCTGATTTACTTCCTGAATGCGTGCATCCGAAACTTTGCACGCAGACCATTGCCGCACTGCCTCACACATCGCGTCTATATCATAGCATTCCACAGTAGTGCCCATATCCTCCGGGATGGTTTCTGGCAAACCGCCGGTTCGGAAGCCAACAATGTTACACCCGCAGGCCGCCGCCTCAAGGCACACAGTCGGAAAGGATTCTCTGAGGCTGGTGCAAATCAGACAATCTGCCATAGAATAATATTTTGCCAATTCCTGCGCGTTATTGGTATGCGCAATTGCAATAATATTTTCAGGCAAAATGGATTTGTCCCCGTTAAATCCTACGATAATAAACTGATACTCAGGCATTTTCCGAGCAAGCTCCAACACATACTGCCCGCCTTTTATCACAGACAGAAAATCCGGCGTTACATGCAGAATGATTTTTTTGTCCGCAGGAATTTTTAAACGACTTTTTAAATCCGCACTGTCTGTTCTGTGAAAGACAGCAATATTGATACCGTTGCGTATAGTGCAGAACTTCGGTGCATCAAAAACGGGAGATTGCTTTGCACGTGCTGTCAGCCATTCCGACACGCCGACTACTGTCAAATTTTTAAAGCCCTTAAATGCTGACTGCATCAACCGATATGTATGTACCGCATCATCCCGATAAAATCGGGATATTTTCCCTTTGATTTTGTCACAGTCATGACACTGCACCTTCCATTTTTCACATTCCAAGGCATGGCTACAGCCCGCAGTGTGCATAATTTCGGCATGTAAAGTAAGAACCGTCTTAATATTCTGCTTTTTTAAATAGTCCAACAGTTTATATACATGAACAAAATGACCGTTTAGGCAGTGCAAATGCACCACATCCGGTTTTTCGCGCGCAATCCGCTGAATCAGCTGTGCTGTAGCAATGGATGAATGCGAAAACTCCACACCGAAAAGTCTGGATAAAGCAGAATGAATTTTTGCACCGAATTCAGAAGAAACCTTGTAAATATTTTCTTCTGAAGTACGCGCTCCCCGTCCATAACATACAATGGACTGCATGCCGTTGTTTAAAAGCTCCCTATGAATGTCCGCAACAATTTTCCCTGTACTACCGCGTCCATATACACAGTTGATTTGCATAACCTTCATATCTGTTTTCACCGCTTCCAAACTGTATTCTTTATAAAACTACAAATCAAAAAACTTTTTACAGTATTTTTCGTTGTATACCCGTGCGCGATTTCGGGTTTTTAATCAGATTTTTCAATGCATACGCTGTAAATTCGGAAAAGGCACGTTAAACAGCGCACCGCCGTCACCTGCAAGTATAACAATCTTCATGTTAGGTTCGCATCCTTTGTCAAAAAGTGTATATTACGCATCCGACTTGTTTATCAATTCTGCAAAATCCTCGCGCAGCATTTTATTTATCTTTGCTTTGTCATGATGATTTTTCCCGCAAAGATATGCCTGCTGTGCCAAAACATCCAGATTTTCGGGCACGGTAATCACAGCCGTCAGCTTTTCGGCCAATTCTTCCGCAGTCTCTGCGGTCAAGGCACAGTCATTCTGTATCAGATGTGCCATAGACGCCACCTCAAAGGGTCCGACCGCCAAAATCGGACGTGCTGTTTTAAAATAATCGACCAATTTCGTCGAAAAAGACTGTCTTACATATAACCGATTGTGCAAATCGAATGCTTCAACGTGTACAAGCATGTCCGCTTCGCGCTGAATCTCCGGAATCTCGCTTGCAGGCACACTGCCCATAATAAATGACGTATCCTCAATTTGCAATGCAGATTTCATTTTTTCACTTAACGGCGTACCTGTATAAATACGAAGCTGTGCTTGCAAACCGTCCGCATTTAAAATTTGCAGTGCCTTCGCAATAATCGCCAAAGACTTCCAGCGGTTCAATCCGATATTCCCTGTAAACACAAGCTGTAAAGGCGAATTATAATCTGTTTTATAAGCAGGAGATGTAGCAAAATCTGCCGATTTTGTTAAAACTTTGCATTCCTTACGGAACGCCTTTTCATAGTCCTGCTTTTGTACATCGGAAATAACATAATTTAAAGCAGACAGCCGAACAGAACTGCGTACCCATTTCCGAAGCATAAAGCGATACAGCCAATACATGGGAGACAGAGAAAACTGTCTGAGCGTATAATTATCATCCGCATGAAATAAAATGACGGGAGCATCGGTTAAAGATTTGATATATTTCAAAATCTTATGCGGATAAAAGCAGTTGAAAACCGGAAAGAAAATGATATCCGGATTAACTTCTTTAATGTAGGCTTTCAAGTTTTCATTTTTCCACTTACCGACACTCCACAGTAGCTCACGCGCCAAAGAAAGCCCTACTGAATTATTCTTTTTGGCTTTGTCATATATATTTTTTTCGGTTTCATTGGCACTGTCATCTATTGCAGTATTTTCCGTACCCACAGGTGTTTTATGCAGTAAATTCCGCAACAACTGCCCTTCGGAAATACAGAAATTACGCAAAGCAATATTGTTTTGCGGCGGCTGTTCGCGCATACACAAACTGTAAATTTCCGCATCTGTAAAATCCTGAAACAGATTTGTAAATGTATTGCCGATACTGTTGTCATTTCGCCAAGGGGCTCTGGATATTGCTAAAATTCTCATGTATTACCTCGTCTTAATCGGAACAGCAGGTACTCCCGCCACAACGGTATTCGGCGGTACATCATGGGTTACCACAGCACCCGCCGCAATTACAGAACCGCTTCCGATTGTATTCCCGCATAAAATAACAGCCTTAGCCCCAATCCAAACATTATTGCTGATTACGGTTTTTTGATTGTCCATTCCACTGTATTTAATCGGTATATCGGGAGAATCAAACCTGTGGCTTGTTGACAGAATCGTCACATCGTGCGCAATAGACACATCGTCGCCGATTTCGACCTCCCCCGTTGCGTCTATATAACACATCGGATGAATGCTGACATTATGGCCGACAGTTAATCCCTGCGGACTTAAAATATAACAATCCTCCCGCACGCCTACATTATCTCCGCAGTCTTTTGCGATAGAGGAAAGAAGCACATACCGCAATACTATACCTAATGTACCTTTTTTATTTCTGTAATGTAAAAACAGTTTTTTGCGTATGCCCATTGGAAACAGCCGATAAAATTTAGCAAGCACATTTAAAATCGGTTTCGCTTTGGCAAATCTTTCTCTGCCGCTTTGTGCCATAAATTTACGCTCCCTTTATAAAATCAAAACTTCGCGCCGTCGGCGCTTTTGCAGAAATGGACGGAAAAGCTCTCACGCAGATGCGGGAACGCCTGCAAATACCGTTCGCGCACGGTTTCGGCGATTGCCTCTCGCTTTTTGGGGTCTATAAGCGCCATGGAACAGCCCTTAAAGCCTGCGCCGCTGAAACGTCCGCCGTAGATGCCGTCCGTCTCGCTCATAATCTCATACAGTTTAATGAGCTCAGGCGAGCCCGTTTCATAATTTTCAATTGAGGACCGACCGCTTTCAAAAATCAGCTGACCGAACGCGGCAAGGTCGCCGTTTTTCCACGCTTTTGCGCCTTGTTCCACACGGCGGAATTCCGTGTAAAAATGCTCGGCACGTTTTTGAAACGGCAAAGGCAGACGGTCCTTATATTGTGCATAGACCTCATACGGCACATGCCGCAGTCTCGCTTCTTCAAATTTACCGTATTCCATGCCCGCATATGCCATTAGGGCGTATGCGGCGGATTTCATTTCATCCACACGCATATTAAATTTACTGCCGACCAACGTACGGGAAAGTCCGCTGAAAAATACAGCGATTTCGTAAGGCGGCATATTCTGATTTTGCGGAATGCGCACAAAAGAGCCGTCTAAGGTGTCAAGATACAGCAAATGGTCTTTTCGGCTGTACACCTCGCACGACTGGTCGAGCGTACCGCATTTCACACCGACAAACGCATTTTCCGCAAGCTGTGCAATCCGAATCATTTCGCTTTTTTCCAAGGCGATTTCGTTTGCGTCGCAAAGCGCCGATAAAAACGCGATGATGACTGCCGCCGAAGAGGACAGCCCGCCAATGGGCAGTTCCCCTGCAATCTCCCCGTCAATGCCGTGCGTCAAGGTATATTTTTCAGACAGCGCCAATGCCGCGCCGCGTATGTAATCCGCCCAATCCCCTGCCTTCTGCATGGGGCTGTTCAGCGGAAATTCCACTGCGTTCGGAAAGTTTCGGGAGCGCATGCGCACCGAAGGTTCTGCGCAAACAGTATAGAAAATTCGTACACCCTTGTCAATGGCAAAGCCCGTGATTTTACCGAACTGATGGTCGCTGTGCGCGCCTAAGGGGCATATGCGGTATGGGCAGTATGCGGTTTTCTCATTCATCTTTTTCACACATCCACTATTTAAGCTGAGGGGAGTCGAATACAATATACCGTTTTAAACCATATTGGGTTCCACTCTCCTCGGCTTATGGTTTAATCTCTGAAAAACAAATCTCTTGTGTAAACCTTCTCCAGCACATCCGCAATATCCGCATGGTAACGGTTGGCAAGAATCACATCGCTTATCGCTTTAAATTCGTCTAAATCGCGAATCACGCGGCTGTTGTAAAACCGTTCTTCCTGAAGCGCCGGTTCGTAAACCACCACTTCAATGCCTTTTGCCTTAATGCGTTTCATGACGCCCTGAATGGCAGACTGACGGAAATTGTCGCTGTCTGACTTCATGGTCAGTCGGTACACGCCGACCACATTCGGATGCTTTTCAATAATGCGGTCTGCAATAAAATCCTTGCGCGTGCGGTTGGCGTCCACAATCGCAGAAATAATATTGTTCGGAATATCGTTGTAATTTGCAAGCAGTTGTTTGGTATCCTTCGGCAGACAGTACCCGCCGTAGCCGAAAGACGGATTGTTATAATGCGTGCCGATACGCGGGTCCAACCCGACGCCCTCAATAATGGACTGTGTGCGAAGTCCGCGCATTTCGGCGTAAGTGTCTAATTCATTAAAATATGCCACACGTAGCGCCAAATAGGTATTGGCAAACAGCTTGACCGCTTCCGCTTCGGTGGACTGCATCAAAAGCGTGGGGACGTTTTCATCCTCTGCCGCATCGCGGAGCAAGGAAATAAAGGTTTCGGCGGCTTCCCGCATTTTCGGGGAATCCCCCGCCACACCCGCAATAATGCGGCTGGGATGCAGGTTGTCATACAGCGCTTTGCCCTCGCGCAAAAATTCAGGTGAGAAAAATATATTTTCACAGTTATATTTTTCACAAATCGATTTGGTGTATCCCACGGGCACGGTGGATTTAATCACCATAATTGCCGACGGGTTGATTTCCAAAACCGCTTCGATAACCGATTCCACAGAGGATGTGTCAAAATAACTTTTTTCGGGGTCGTAATTCGTCGGCGTGGCGATAATGACAAAGTCCGCATCTCGGAACGCTTCGCGGTTGTCTGTGGTTGCCGTAAGACGCAAGGCTTTTTTCTGTAAATATACGGATATTTCTTTATCGACAATCGGGGAAATCTTTTTATTCAGCAGTTCCGCACGTTCAGGCACGATATCCAGAGCCGTTACATCGTGGTACTGCGACAGCAGTACCGCATTGGAAAGCCCGACATAACCGATACCTGCCACAGCAATTTTCATTTTTCTTCCCCATTTCATTTTTTATTGCGCGATTTTTGTAGGGGCGCGCATTGCGCGCCCGCGGGTCGTCAAGGATGCCGACCCCTACAACTGTATTATGAAATTTATTCTGCCATATAAAACGCTTTATACCACTCGGCAAAGCGGCGCAGACCCTCGCGCAGGGATGTATTCGGACGGAACCCGAAGTCGCGCTCTAAGGGGGTTGTGTCCGCATAGGTTACAGGCACATCACCCGGCTGCATCGGCACCAGCTTTTTATGTGCTTCAAAATCGTAATCCTCAGGCAGTACGCCTGCGCGCACCAGCTCCTGCTGTAAAATATCGACAAACTCCAATAGATTTTCGGGATGGCTGTTGCCGATGTTATACACGCGGTACGGCGGCACGGGAAGCCCGTCCTCACCGTTTTTCTTCTCGGGGGGCGCGAGCATCACACGATACACGCCCTCAACAATATCATCCACATAGGTAAAGTCGCGCTTGCAGTTGCCGTAGTTGAAAATCTCAATCGTCTTGCCCGCCAGCAGTTTATCGGTAAACCCGAAATATGCCATATCGGGTCTGCCGCACGGACCGTATACCGTAAAAAAGCGCAAGCCCGTGGACGGAATATTATACAGCTTGCTGTACGCGTGCGCCATCAGCTCATTGGACTTTTTGGTTGCCGCGTAAAGGCTTACGGGGTTGTCCACCTTATCGTCCGTAGAATACGGTACTTTTTTGTTGGAGCCGTACACCGAAGAGCTGGACGCATACACCAAATGCTCCACGGGGTAATGACGGCAGGCTTCCAAGATATTATAAAAGCCAATCAGATTGGACTGCACATACGCATCGGGGTTCTGAATCGAAAACCGCACGCCCGCCTGCGCCGCCAAATTGACAACCACGGAAAATGATTCTTCATGGAACAGTGCGTCAATTTGCACCTTATCTGCAATATCCCCGCGCACAAAGCGGAAATTCTCAAATCCGCGAAGCTTCGACAGACGTTCCTCTTTCAGGCGGACATCATAATAATCATTCATATTGTCAATACCGACCACCTGCGCGCCCTCGTTTAAAAGGCGTTCTGCCAAATTCGCGCCGATAAACCCTGCCGCACCCGTTACAAGTATTTTGCGTCCTTTTACGTCAGTCATTCGTTGTTTCTCCTTTTGCGCCGTTCTTATACCGTATATTCTGCGGCGGCGTCCAAATATTTCTGCACGACGATATTGCGGTCAAACTCCCGCTCCATCTTTTCGCGCCCGCGCTTGCCCATTTCTTCCCGTTCTTGGGGGGTGAGCTGTAAAAATCTTTCGGTTTTCTCGATTAAATCCGCACTGTCGCGCTCACGCACAATAAAGCCGTTTACGCCGTCGTCAATCGCTTCCCGACAGCCGAAACGGTCGGTGGAAATAATCGGTCTGCCGCTTGCGGCGCTCTCCAAAAGTACATTGGACATGCCTTCGGGATAAAAGGTCGGATGAATCACGCAGTGAAAATTCTGAATTTCTTTGCGCACATCGTTCGACAGCCCGTGGAACACAAGCACGCCCTCTGTGTCCAACCGACGCATCTGTTCCTCGTATTCCGGCTCGCCGAAACCGACCACGTGAAAACGCGTGTTCGGGTATTTTTCGCGAATGGCTTTGGCGGTATCTATATATTGCACAATACCTTTCTCTTTCATAATGCGGGAGACAAAGCCAAATTCTACCGTATCGCCCTGCGGATATGGAAGAAGCTGAAATTTCGTAAGATTTACACCCGACCCGGGCAGGGAATCGTGCTTGCCGCATGCAATTTTATGCGTTTCAAAAAAGCGGCGGTTTTCGGTATTTTGAAAAAAGACCTTTTTGGCTTTGCGCAGACCCAATTTGTAAAGGAACAGCGTTAATTTCTGCATCAGTCCGCCGTTTTCCACCGCCGTACCGAGTCCCGTGATATTTGCAATATACGGCACGCCGCAAAGTGCGCTTGCCATACCGCCGTAAATGTTCGGCTTAATGGTATAGGTCAGTACCAAATCGGGACGGATTTCCCGAATCAGCTTTCGGTATTGGAGCATCAGCCGAAAGTCCTCCAGCGGATTCGTACCGTGCCGCGCCACATCGGTTTTGATAACATTTGCACCGACGGCTTCAATTTCCCCGAGTCTGTCGCCCTCGGGCACAGAGACATGTACACTGTACCCGGACTTCACCAAAGCGGCAACGACTTCTAAACGAAAGTTGATGACCGTGGTCTGTTTATTTACTAAAATTAATATCGTTTTTCCGTTCATCCGTTACACTCCGAAAAAGCTTTCAAGTTCTCATAAATGCACTGAAACAGCCGTTCGCTGTTTTTCGGGGATACAAAAGAGTTGTGCGGTGTGACGAGCACATTTTCCATTTCCCACAAAGGACTGTCCTGCGGCAGAGGTTCGATTTCAAATACATCCAGCACCGCACCGCCGAGCAGACCGCTTTGCAAAGCATCGGCTAAATCCGCTTCGCAGACCACTGCGCCGCGCGCCAAATTCACTAAGATGGCATCCGATTTGCATCGGGCGAACAAAGTCTTGCCAAACATGCCGCGTGTTTCTTCTGTCAGCGGCAGGGTCAAGACCACAACATCCGCCGCCGAAAGCGCTTCGGAAAGCGCATCCATCGGGAAGTAACCGTCGTAGCAGTCCGCCGTCGGGCGGCAAATATCCGCCGCCAAAACGCGCATATCAAATGCTTTGAAACGCTTTGCACATTCCGTACCAACCGACCCGCAGCCGACAATCAGCACCGTATCGCCCGCAAGCTCACGCACCCCTCTGTCCTTTACCCATGCGTGCGTTTCCTGATTCTTCAAAAACCGCACTGTGTGTTTATACAAAGAGAGTACGCCGCTGACGGCAAATTCAGCCATCGGCACGCTGTACACACCGCGTGCATTGCGCAATACAATCCCGTTTTCTTTTATATACTCCAGCGGCATGCGGTCCAGCCCCGCACTGGTCGCCTGAATAAAACGAAGACTTTTGAATGCCGTAATATCGTTTTGCAAAAACAGACCGTTGCACACCACCGCGTCAAACTGTGACACATCGATTGTGAGCTGTTCACGCTCGTCCTGCACAAAGGTAATCTCTGCGCCGAGGGATTTTAACTGTTCTTTCTGCGCTTCGGTGTATGCAAACGCACCCGTTAAAAGCAGATTCATTTTCATCACCACATGATACGGTTTTCACACAAAGCAGCTTTTATAAAACCTGCGCCTGTGCACGGTATCTTACCTTTCCGAATTTTTTACCGAATCTGCTTTCTGACCTTCTGTATCAAATATACAGAGCCGTTTACCAACTGCTTGGTCACAAAATGCAGTAAAAATGCACCGCCGACAATTACCGAGGTTAAAACAATCCAATTCAGCGGAAACGGTACAAGCTTTGCAAAGAAAGGAATAATACCGATTTGCACGATATATATTTCCAGTGTGATTTCCGAAATAAACCCTATAATCTTCTTTACCCACTGCGGCAGGTGTTCCAAACGGCCGTCAATACCCGCAAAGCACCGAAATACGAACCACAAAAGCAGAAGCAAAATGTATTGATTCAAAATCTGAAAATTGCTGAACGCCGCATATTTTGAAAAGGCAATTTTGCTGACGAAATATACGGGCAGCAGACAAACCAATACAATCCAATTTATAACGCGGTTTTTATTGCGGTATTTCGGAAGATACATCCGAAAATATACACCGATCAGCATCGCGACTGCAAACAAAAACCGAATAAACGGTTTTCGGACGGTATCCACCGTATAGACGGTTTTATCCACCGCAAAAATATATACCGCCAACTGCGCCGCCAGCACAGCGGCAAACAAAATCCACAGCCAGCGCCGCCCGTCTGTTTCGCGCGTCAGAAGGTACTTGGATACAAAATAAAACGGTATATACAGCGCCATTATGGATGCGACAAAATGATAATTGGTCGGATAAACCAGTAACCCGAATACGCCCGACTCCGCAAAAGAAAAAATACCGATCAGCGCATATAAAAGGGTAATCAGCCACACCTGCGGATAAATGCGTGAGATGCGTTTACCGTACCAGCGAAAAAATCCGAGTTTCGGATTGGCGAGACAAAAACCCGATACGGCAAAAAAGATAACATCACCCAAAAGCCCGCCGTTTGCAATCAAGTCCGTCGGATACACACCGACATAATGGGCGTTTGTGATAATCATGGCGGCCAATGCCCGAAGTACGGTGACAAAGAAAATCATAAAAATTTCTCTCCCGTCATTAAACTAAAAATAGGGGTCAGCACTTTGCTGTCTGCATTTCTTTTACAATCTCGGCAACCTTTTCCTGTACAAGCCTGTGATTTTCCGCTAAAAATGCCGCATCTGCCGTTGCAAGCTCTGCTTCGCACCGACGAATATCCGCAATGCCGCTTTTGAAACGCGCGTCCATCTCTTCTAAATCCGTAATTTTATCGGCATTGCAAAACGCACGGGATAAAATAACCATTTGTGAACCGAGACGGTAATGCTCGCCGAGTACATACTCCGCAGGCAATGCGCCTTCGCCGACACGCGCCACCCCGCCGAAACCGTAAAGCAGACCGTGGCGTCGGAAAGCCGTGCAAAGCTTTTCCACCGTGCCGTCTGCCACCAACTCAAACATGAAATGCCGATGATACCCGAGATGCAAATCATTAATGCCGATATGCACCTCGTCAATCCCCGACACCGATAAAATTTCTTCAATATGCTCTGCCGCTTCGGGCGTTTCACAAAGCAGACAGGTTTTTGCACGGCCGTCCACAGCGTGTATAAACGTCTCTACTTCATTGACTGTTTTAAAATACGGCAGCATTACAATATCCGCGCCGTCCCGAATCACACGGTCTACCTCTTCCTGTGTCCCTTCATACACAGAATTGATACGCACCAAAAGTTCCGCTTTCTGTAAAGCCTCGCGCAAAGGGCGCACATCCTGAAAACTGTTATGTGATATGACGGTATCCATATTTGCCTGCCGCAGTTCCTTGCCGCGCAGTTCCAAATCCAAAAATATCCGATCTACGCCGTTTTTTTCCGCGATTGCGGCAACTTCCGGCGAACTGGTCAGATACATCAGTTTTAAAGCCATCGGTTACTACACACTCTCTTTTTCAGTTTCCTTTTCTGTGCTTTTCTGTTGCACAGTCGCGCCGACATTTTCATTGTCGGCATTTTTTAAGACCTTGTAAAATGTCAGGAACATAATTTTTAAATCTAACCAAAAGGACATGTGGTCCACATACCAAACATTCAGTACAATGCGGCGGTTCCATTCCACATCTTTTCTACCGTGCACCTGCGCCCAGCCGGTAATCCCGGGACGCACCTCAAACATGCGCAGCTGTTCCTCGGAATAGTCCTCGTAATTCCACGGGTGATAGGTCAGCGGCGGGCGGGGACCGACGAAACTCATTTCCCCCTTCAGTATATTGACAAGCTGCGGCAGTTCGTCAATACTTGTGGCACGCAGTACCTTGCCGATCTTGGTCACACGCATGTCGCCCTTGCCCGAGTAGACCCCTGTGCCCGTCTGCTCCGCACCGACACACATGGAACGGAACTTATAAATATCAAACACCTTACCGTCTTTGCCGATGCGTTTCTGCTTAAAGATGACAGGCCCCTCCGAAGTCACGCGAACCAGAAGCGCCGTAACAGCTAAAAGCGGTGAAAAAACTACCAGTGCCGATAAAGCGGCTAAAATATCTAAAAAACGTTTTACATATGTGTACAAGGCTTCTTCCCCTTTCCAACCAAAACACATACTTATATGCATACAATTATACTTTTTCCGCCGTAAAAAGTCAATAATAATGAACATAGCATATACAAATTGTAAGAATTGTTTTTTGGTAAAATTGCATATCTTTGACATACTTCGCGCTCTTTTCTTGAACGGCTTTTTCATTTTCGGACGCATGAAAAATCGGACAGACTTTTTGAAAGTCCGTCCGATTCACTGCGCGGCGTGCCGAGCCTTATTCGTTTAGGATTCCTTTTTCAGCTGTTTGACAACTTGGTTGCCGTACACCGCGACGCCTGTAACCAGCACACCCTGAATCACAGAGTCCGCAGATACGCCTGCAAGCGCAACCGCCCCGAGCACACCGAAGCCGAGCAATATCAGCGGAATATACTTATCGGGTATTTTTTCAATATTTTTCAAAAGCATGCCGATGATATTGAGTACAGGAATCAAAATCAGTGCCTTATCCAAAATGTATTCTACAATTTCCATGCTATCCTCCGTTCTTGAGAAGCAGTAAAAGCGCCGCGCCAAGCCCTGTGCCTACCGCCGAGAGCGCGGCAAACAAAAGCTTATCCCACAATTTTGCAGGGCGGGCGCTGACTGCCTGAATGCTTTCTTTCAGCTCGCCTAAGGTAACCAATACGCTGTCGAGTTTTGTGTTCATTTCCGCATTTGCGACAGCGAAGCTGTTCACCTTAGAATATAAATGCTTTACATCGTCCTCTAATTTTGCAATTCTGTGTTCATACAAGTCCTTTTCGGGCAAGCCCCTCACCTCAAATCAGATTTGTTGACGTAGCCCGTAACATTTTCGGCAATCGGACGTTTGCCTGCGCGTTCTGCGGAAACCGTAATGCGGTACCGACCGTGCATCTCCTTGCCGTCATAAATATAAAACGTACCCGATTTTCGTGCGGCGGCAGTTTTGGCGGTTGCGGAAACATACAGCGGCGTATCGTGCAGTGTCACCATCATCTTTGCAGGAAATTCCGCGGGCGGCACGGGATTTTCCCCGCCGTTTTTCGGATAGCCGTTTAAGCCCTTGGAAGCCATGATGGAGGGATAATTTTTGTATGCATAGTCCATATCCACACGTCCTTTAATGCCATCCACCGTGCCGTCCGAGGCATATTGCCAAATCCCGTAATTTCTTCCGAAGGTGGTCTCCTTTGCCCAATGCGCCAGCCAAATATCGTACTTTTGGAAAATACCGTCGCGCAGTTTCGTGTTCAGCCATGACAGATTCATGTATACGCTGACATAGTACCCTGCATTTTCCAGCGTTTCGCAGAATGCGGTTACAATATCGGAAATTTCATCCTTGGAAAGCGACTTCTGCGTTTCATCCTCCACATCGTAGCAAATCGGGAAATCGAATACCTTCCCCTTTAAAAGCGACAGACAGTAGTCCGCCTCCGCCTTCGCCTGCTGTGCATTTTTTGCATAGCTGTAATGATAAGCGCCGACAAGCACGCCCGCCGCTTTCGCATTTTGATAGTTTTTCTCAAAGGTTTCATCCGCCTGCCCTGCATATCTGCCGAAGCCGTCGCGCAGCATGGCAAACTGCACCCCTGCGGCTTTCACCTTCTGCCAGTCGATATCGCCCTGCCACTTGGACACGTCGATACCGTTAAACAATTTATTCATGTGAATTCCTCCCTGCTATATGTTATTCTCCAACTGCTGAAGTCTTGACTCAAAATCATTTACAACCGCTGAAATATTGGCGTTAAACCGTATATCGGCGCAAAGGGTATTCGGTGAAACGCAGATTTGCTTTTCGCCGCACGGCAGTACAACCGCCGTCCCCGTTCCCGATTCCGCACGCTCTGCCGCCGCATACAAAATCTCCAACGGTGTCTCCTCCAGCCAAGCGGTAAAGTCCGTGGGATTTCGCTCGGATATTACATAGATTCCGTCATCATACGCCCCGAACCAAATGCCGCCGTCTGCACCCGATTCCGCCTTATACGCTTCCCATGCGGCGCCGTCTGTAATATCCGCAGGCAACGTCGGCAATGCCGCACAGCAGCCGTCCGAACAGCCCTGTACACGGCGGACAGCCTCCGACGGCAGAGTCAGCTTGTATCGGTATACCGAAGCCCCGATTTGAATTGTTGCGGCAGAATTCAGCTGTGCGTCGGACAGCTGTGCTTTCGCCGTACGGCGAAGCAGTGTGCCGCTTACAAAATCATAGCTGTCTCCGATTTCCGTGCTGACAGCATACAGCGGTTCCGAGAAAGTTTTTTGCAGAAGAACGGAATTGTTTTTTTCCATAACCGCAAGCCCGTTCCAGTCCGTATCCAGCACCTGCTGATAAGCGTTTTGCGACAAATAAATATATGTTGTATAAATCGCACACTGTCCGCTCGCGGGCACGGTAAACACGCTGTATTTTGTATTTAAATTCAGATTGCTTTTATGGCAAAACCAAACCGTACGCGTATCAAACTTTAAATAGGAATGACTGTATTCCGTTAAACCCGCAGTCAGCTTTGCCAAAATATATTCGGTTTTGGGCTTCAGGCATAACGGAATTGCCGTGTAATTCCCCTCCACAGGCGAAAAAGCCGAATACAGGGCACTGTTCAGCACATCGGACAGCATATTTTTACCAACGGCAACCTGTATACTGTAAATCCCCTCCATAGTCGGTGCTGTCGGTCGGACGCACAGATTTGAGACCGCCGCCCCGTCTGTCGCACCCGACAGCGTCTGCTGTCCGCGCACGGTCATATGTTTTTGCAAAGGCAATCCGTAAAATGCCTCGTCCACCTTTGCCGCAATTTCCGATTTGTCGCTTTGTGTCAGAATATACGCGTCGCCTTTATCCCCTTTGTCGCCCTTAAAGGTGTTTTGCCGAATTGCCTCCAACAAAGTATTTACGGAAAAAGCATGGTCGGCGTCCAGCATTTTATCTGTATTTTGCAACGGTGAAAAATACAGACGCACGGTTTTCGCCGTGATTTTTTGCTCGGTTTTACCCGCCGCGTTGATTTTCACCGCCTGCAACACGCAAAGCGCCGTCATTTGGGATGTAATCTCCAGCGGCAGCGGCAAAAGAATCCGACGGTTTGCATCCGCCTCCAAATATTCGGTTCGCGCTGTACCCGACACGGTAACAAACTCCGCATAATACCGATATTCGGGAAGACACAGGCTTTCAGGCAGTAAAAAGCACAGTGCGGTTGCGTTATGCTCGTACATCGCGCCCGCCTGTGCTTGGGGCGTTTCGGATTCGGGTATCTCGGGAACGGTAATCTCTAAAATATTTTGTTTCATTGTACACCTCCGTACTGTTTGACCGTTTCTAAAAACGGCTTTGCGGGATTCACTAAGCTGAAATCCATCAAAAACGGATACTTTAAGTACGCACGCAGCTTGCTATCCGCTTTTTCGGATAACGTTTGTGCTCGTCCGCGCGTAATCCCGCAGCTGCGCGCGGCGGCGGATACGCTCTCGCCCTGTAAAAGCAACAGTTCTGCAATACGGCGTTCTTCGGCGCTCAACTCCGTTTGCAGGACGCACTGCACCAAACGGCGCAACGTATCCTCTTTGCGCTGTACCACAAAGCGTGCCGCCGCCCCGCCGTCCAGATCTGCGGCAGACATGGGTTCGAGCCGATTGTTCAGATAGAGGTATTCGCCCTCCAGCAGGACAATCGGCGCATCGGGTTCTGAAACCTGCATAGCATTCTCCTTTCTGTTTGCCGAAATCGGGAATTTTGAAAATTTCGGCAAAAATGAAAACAACACCTATGTACGGCAAGTTGCCATACATAGATGTTTGTTCTCGAACATTCGTTCGCTTGCAGTATTTATTATAGGGATTTTAAAGGATTTGTCAAGGGAAATTTTGTCATTCTGAGCCGCAGGCGAAGAATCTCACACGGTACAGGGTAAATTTGACAGTGTAGGGAACAACCGATGACGCGTTCCGCAAAATTACATCGGACTTCGGCGGGCGCGCGATGCACGCCTCTACGGGTTTATTCGGATTCCGCAGACGTATGCGTCTGAAACACGAATGCGTCCGCCTGTTCGTCAAAGGTGCAGACATATGCGTTCCCCGCCGTGACTTCACCTTTGAGCATCGCTTCGGAAAGCGCATCCTCGATTTTGCTTTGAATGGCGCGTTTCAAGGGACGTGCGCCGTAGACCTCGTCGAAACCTGCATCGGCAATTTTATCTGCCGCCTTCTCGGAAAATGCCACCTGAACATCCAGAGAAGCCGTGCGTTTGCGCAGGTCTTCCAACAGCCGCTTGGCAATTTCGCGGATTTCGTCCTTGGTCAGCCGTTTAAACACAATGATGTCATCCACACGGTTTAAAAATTCGGGACGGAATGTGCCGCGCAGTTCACCCATGACCGCGTCCTTGATTTTTTCGTCGTTGCGTTCGCGTTCCTCGGAAGTATCGGCAAACCCGAACGCCGCCTGTTTCGCTGTAATCAGCTTTGCACCGACGTTTGAAGTCATAATAATAACACAGTTTTTGAAATCCACGCGCCGTCCTTGGCTGTCGGTCAGAATACCGTCGTCCAAAATCTGCAAAAGCATATTGAACACATCGGGATGCGCCTTTTCAATTTCATCGAACAGAATGACGGAATACGGCTTTCTTCTGACCTTTTCCGTCAGTTGTCCGCCTTCATCGTAGCCGACATAGCCGGGCGGCGAACCGACTAAACGTGACACGGTGTGCTTTTCCATGTATTCGGACATATCGAGACGTATCATCGCGTTTTCGTCCCCGAACATCGCGGCGGCAAGTGCCTTGCAAAGCTCGGTTTTGCCGACGCCCGTAGGTCCTAAAAAGATGAACGAACCAATCGGCTTTTTCGGGTCTTTCAGTCCCACTCTGCCGCGGCGAATCGCGCGGGAAACCGCTTTGACGGCTTCTTCCTGCCCGACCAAGCGCTCGTGCAGTTCTTCTTCCATATGCAAAAGGCGTTCACTCTCCTGCGTTGTAAGCTGGGTAATGGGTATCCCCGTCCAGGACGCCACAATCTCTGCGATTTCGGACTCGCCAACCTCATCGTGACTGTGTCCCGTCGCATGCAGCCATTCCTGTTTTTTATTTTCCAATTCCGCCGAAAGCTTTTTCTCTTCGTCGCGAAGCTGCGCCGCACGTTCAAAATCCTGCGCCCCCACCGCGGACTGTTTTTCCGCCGCCAGCTGCTTTTGGCGTTCTTCCAAATCTTTGATTTCGGGCGGCGCCGTAAAGGTTTGTAACCGCACTCTTGAAGCCGCTTCGTCAATCAAGTCAATCGCCTTATCAGGCAGATAACGGTCACCGATATACCGCGCCGACAGCTTCACCGCCGCCAAAATCGCCGCATCAGTAATTTTTACCTTGTGGTGCGCTTCATATTTGTCGCGGATGCCCTTGAGAATTTCCACCGCTTCTTCTTCGGACGGTTCCCCGACGGTAATCGGCTGAAAACGCCGTTCCAGCGCCGCATCCTTTTCAATGTGCTTTCTGTATTCGTCAATCGTTGTTGCGCCGATGACCTGCAGTTCGCCGCGTGCCAAAGAGGGCTTTAAAATATTCGCCGCATCTACCGCACCCTCGGCACTGCCCGCACCGATGAGGGTATGCACCTCGTCGATAAACAAAATCATATCGTCCGCCGCTTTGACCTCTTCAATCACCTTTTTAATGCGGTCCTCAAAGTCGCCGCGGTATTTTGTGCCCGCAACCATGCCCGTCAAATCAAGGGAAACAATTCGTTTATCCTTCAGCATTTCAGGCACTTCGCCCGAAACAATTTTCAGCGCCAGCCCTTCGGCGATTGCCGTTTTGCCGACGCCCGGCTCGCCGATGAGGCAGGGGTTGTTCTTCTGGCGG
>UQFM01000032.1 GCA_900540295.1 uncultured Oscillospiraceae bacterium | reverse complement strand
GGCAGCGTCAGATGTGTATAAGAGACAGTATGTATATTTTGGCGTTCTGCGTCGGAATCTTCGGAAATACGGGGTGAAAATCCAATGAAAAACATACTGGTTTTATTCGGCGGTGTGTCGAGCGAGCACGATGTTTCCTGTGTATCGGCGGCGTCTGTGATTGCAAACATACCGCGTGACAGCTATAATGTATATATGCTCGGTATCACCAAAAACGGCGAGTGGCTTTTGTATGAGGGTGACCCGACACGCTTGGAGGGCGATGCGTGGACTGCGCAGTCCGAGGCTTTGGTGAAAGCCATGATTTCGGCAGACCGACGCGACCGCGGGCTTTTGGTATTTCGCGGGGCGGGAACGGAATTGATTCCGATTGATGCGGCATTCCCCGTTTTGCACGGCAAAAACGGCGAGGACGGCACGGTGCAGGGGCTTTTGGAAATTGCGGGCATTCCGTATGTCGGGTGCGATACCCGTTCGAGCGCGATGTGCATGGACAAAGCTGTCACCAATCTTGTGGCGGATTCGGTGAAAATCCCGCAGGCAAAATGGCGTAGCATTACAAAACATGATTACGTGCGGCATGGGTATGAATTTAAAAAAGACGCGATTGAAAAGCTCGGCTTACCGCTGTTCGTCAAGCCTGCCAACGCGGGGTCGTCCGTCGGCATTTCGAAGGTGAAAACCGAGGCGGATTTCGACGCGGCGATGGAGATTGCGTTCCGAGAGGACGACAAGGTCGTGCTGGAAGAGGCAATTGACGCGTTGGAAATAGAATGCGCTGTGCTCGGCAATGAGAATCCGATGGCATCCGTTGTCGGCGGTATCGTCCCGAGTGAGGAATTCTATACCTATGAAGCGAAATATTTAAGCGGCGAAAGCGAACTGCAAATCCCTGCGAAAATTTCCGACGAAACGCAGAATACCGTGCGTGCAATGGCAGTGCTGATTTTTACCGCAATGGGCTGCCGCGGGCTTTCCCGCGTGGATTTCTTTATAGAAAAGAATACGGGACGCGTGCTGTTTAACGAAATAAATACCCTGCCGGGCTTTACTTCCATCAGCATGTATCCGAAGCTGATGGAGCAAAGCGGCGTGCCGTATCCGAAGCTGTTAGACAGGCTTTTAAAACTCGCACAGGAGAAATAAGACAAATGGCAAAAAAGATGGATGCATTCATTCATATCTGCAATCAGCAGACGATGGACGGGCAAAGCGAAACGATTGAAATGGATGTTGTCGGGGAACTGTCTCAAACCGAAGACGGATTTTTACTGACCTATACGGAATATGACGAGGAAACGAACCGCTGTGACACCACCGTGCGCGTGACAGGGCAGGATACCGTCTCGGTTACGCGAAGCGGCAATTTCGGCAGTGAAATGCTCTTCGAGGCGGGCAAACGCGGCAGTTTTGTGTACGGGACGCCTTACGGCACGCTGACCATGGGCTTGTATACCAAAAGTGTGGAAAATGCTTTGCGCGCGGACGGCGGGCGGCTTCGGTTTTGCTATTCTACCGATTTTCAGAGCCAAGCGCCGATTGACAACCGTATGACGTTAACCGTTTCACCGAAATAAAGGCAAGGAGAAAATACAGAAATGTCTAAGCTTGTAAAAGAAACCGAAAATGCACTGCACACGCTGGTGCTCGAAGCCATCGGCAAAGCGACTGCCGCAGGGGAACTGCCTGCCGCCCAAATGCCGCCTTTCAACGTGGAAATTCCGCAGGACAGAGCCAACGGCGACTATTCCGTCAACGCGGCGTTCGTGGGGGCGAAGGTGTTCCGCACCGCGCCTGTGAAAATTGCGCAAACCATTCAAAAATATATCGACCTCGGCGACAGCTATTTTTCGGAATGCTCTGTGGCGGGGGCGGGCTTTATCAATTTCCGCCTGAACGATACGTTTTATGCCGATATTTTGGCGGACGTCCTCGAAAAGGGCGCGGATTACGGCAAAAGCGATTACGGCAAAGGCGAAAAGGTCAATGTAGAGTTTGTGTCCGCGAACCCCACAGGACCGATGCACATCGGCAACGCACGCGGCGGCGCACTCGGCGACTGTTTGGCGGCGGTGCTGGAAATGGCGGGCTATGATGTGACGCGCGAGTTTTACATCAATGACGCGGGCAATCAGATTGACAAATTCGGTTTGTCGCTGGATATTCGCTATCAGCAGATTTTTAAAGGCGAGGACGCGGTGGAACTGCCTGAGGACAGCTACCACGGCGCGGATATTTTGGAACGTGCCAAGGAGTTTGCGGCGGAATACGGCGAAAGCTATTTAGAAAAATCCGAGTCGGAGCGCCGTGCGGCACTGGTCGCATTTGCACTGCCGAAAAATATTGCGGGGCTTCGCGAGGCGCTCGGCAAATACCGCATTCAGTATGACGTTTGGTTCCATGAAAGCGAATTGCACAAGGGTGCGATTCAGGAAGTGATTGATATTTTGACCGCCAACGGCAAGACCTACGAAAAGGACGGCGCGCTGTGGTACAAAAATATCGAGGTGCAGACCGAAAAGCTGTTGGCACAAGGCAAAACGCAGGAGCAGATTGATAAGTTAGAGTTAAAGGACGATGTGCTGATTCGTCAAAACGGCAATCCGACCTATTTTGCGGCGGACATTGCCTACCACAGAAACAAGCTGGAAACACGCGGCTTCAAAAAGGCAATTGACGTTTGGGGCGCAGACCACCACGGGCATGTTGCCCGTATGCAGGGCGCGCTGGACGCCATCGGTTTGGACGGCAGACGTTTGGATATTGTGCTGATGCAGTTGGTGAACCTGATGAAAGACGGAAAGCCCGTCAAGGTTTCCAAACGGACGGGCAATGCCGTCACGCTTGTTGACCTTTTGGACGAAGTGCCGATTGATTCCGCACGGTTTTTCTTCAATGTGCGTGAGCCGGGTTCCACGATTGATTTTGATTTGGGGCTTGCCGTCAGCGAGGATTCGCAGAATCCCGTGTATTACTGTCAGTATGCCAACGCGCGTATTTGCAGTATTCTCAAAAAACTGCAGGCGGACGGCGTTACACCGCGTGCCTGTACGACTGCGGAATTGGAGCGTCTGACCGCGCCTGAGGAACACGAACTGATTCGCCACCTCGCCGCACTGACCGATGAAATTATTTTGGCGGCTAACAACTACGACCCCGCCAAAATCACGCGCTACGCCACCAATCTTGCCACATTATTCCATAAGTATTACAATGCGTGCAAAATTGCCGTAGAGGATGAGGCGCTGATGCAGGCGCGTCTGAATCTCTGCCTCGCCGTGCGCAGTGTCATGGTCAATCTTTTGACCGCCTTCAAAATTTCCGCACCGGAGAGTATGTAACTATTTAGAAGAATCCAATTGTCTGTCATTCTGAGCGTAGGCGAAGAATCTCACATGGCACAAAGTAAATTTGGTAAACAGTAGGGAACAACCTCTGTGTTGTTCCGTGAAATTTTATCAGACCTCGCGGGCGCTGGGGGCACGTCTTACGGTCTTAAAAAACATTTCCATATGCATATAAAAAACCATCTCGGTAAATCGCACCGAGATGGTTTTTCTTGTTGCCTTTATAAATTGTATCTTACAGATTCGCCGCGACAATATCGCCCATTTCCGAGGTGGAAACCTTTTTGAAGCCGTCCTCAAAAATATCGGGTGTGCGTGCGGTACCGAGCGCTTTGTTGACTGCCGCTTCTATCGCGTCTGCCGCTTCGGGTTCATCCAAAGAGTAGCGGAGCATCATTGCCGCCGAAAGAATGGTGGCTAAGGGGTTGGCGATGCCCTGCCCTGCAATATCGGGCGCGGAGCCGTGAATCGGTTCATAAAGACCGAATTTGCCCTCGGCAAGCGATGCGGAAGCCAGCATACCGATAGAGCCCGAAATCATCGAAGCCTCGTCGGAAAGAATATCGCCGAAAATGTTTGAGGTGACAATCACGTCAAACTGCTTCGGATTGCGCACCAACTGCATTGCGCAGTTGTCCACATACATATGCGAAAGCTCGACTTCGGGGTACTCTTTCGACATTTCAATAACGGTTTTTCTCCAAAGTCGGGAAGAATCCAAAACATTCGCCTTATCGACACTGGTCAGCTTTTTGTTCCGTTTCATTGCCATCTCAAATGCCGTGCGCGCGATTCTCTGAATTTCGGGAACGGAATATTTTTCGGTATCATACGCGACCTCTACGCCGTTTTCTGTGGAAGTGCCGCGCTCGCCGAAGTAAATACCGCCCGTCAGCTCACGTACGACCATAATATCCAGACTGTCGCCGATGATGCTGTCTTTGATAGGCGATGCACTCTTCAGCGGTTCAAAAATGGTGGCGGGACGCAGGTTTGCATACAGCCCCAGCGCGCCGCGAATGCCCAGAAGTCCTGCTTCGGGACGGTTATTTCCCGGCTGTGTATCCCATTTCGGACCGCCGACCGCGCCCAAAAATACGCAGTCCGCCGCCTTGCAGGCAGTTACGGTTTCTTCGGGCAACGGAACGCCCACCGCGTCAATCGCCGCGCCGCCCATCAGACGCTCGTCGTACTGCATCTGAAAGCCGAATTTTTCACCTGCCGCATCTAAGACCTTTAACGCCTCGTCCACAATTTCGGGACCGATGCCGTCGCCTTTTAAAACCACAATTTTATGCTCTCTCATCGGAAATGCTCCTTTTGTATAGATTTTTTATTCATATTGACCGTAAAAAGGGGACTGTCCCCTTTTTACGGAATTTTGTATACACCGTCACGCGGGATGCCAAGCAATTTCGCGATTCGGTACGCAGGGATTTTTGCGCGTTTGAATTGTATTGCAAGCGCATCCGTGCTGTAAGAGTCCCGAAGCACGCCTATAATGTTTTTCAATTCTTGATCACTGACCTTCCATACACTTTGGTCAATCACCAAACGGTCGAAAACATCTTGCTGTACAATTTGATGCAATTCTAAAAATTGCTTTTCAGTGAGCATTTGCTTAATAAAATCCGTATCAGCAAATTGAGCGGTGTCTGCAAAATATTCCCGATAGCTCGACCATTCCCAATCTGCCGGATTGTTGCACAGCCCTGCTTTTACGGGATTGTAATGTATGTATTTCAAAACCGTCAGCAAATAGGTATCATCTTCAACCGCTTTGCTGTAATACCGCCCGTTAAACAGCCCGCCGACCCGATTATATTTCGTATTGTATCGGAATACAAAGGATGCTCCAAAGGACTTGAACATTTGTGCCATATTATTTTCCGAAAAGTGTACAAGCAAATGCACGTGATTGCGCATTAAGCAATACGCGTAAAGGGACGCGTTGTAAGCTGTGCAAGATTTTTTCAGAATTTGCAAAAAATTCAAATGGTCTTGCGCATCCAAGAAAATGTCTTGTGCGTTCATACCCTTTAGAACAATATGGTAGGTGTTGCTCTCAGATAAATTTCGTATGTAACGAGGCATATTTCCTCCAATCCGTAAAAAAGGGACTGTCCCTTTTTTACGGGGCTTTAATTGCCTTGCACCGCAACCGTACATAATCGGCAATCCATACGCCGTTGCAATACAGTGTCGGACGCAGACTTTCTACCGCTTCGGCAATGATTTCATCGGTCTGCGCCGCAGAAAGGGATTGAAACGGTTCTTTCAGAAACATCCGAATCCAGTCTTCCAATCCGTTTTCTCCTTTTAAGGGCGTCGGACGGTCAAACAATTCTGCCGAAACCACTTTAAACCCCGCTTGCTCCAACAACGGTGTATATTCGCCGACGGTCGGGAAATAAAATGCAAACCGATAGTCCAAATGCCGCTTCCCGAATGCCTGCCGCAGTGCACTGTGAATTGCATCTGCATTGCCGTATCCGCCGCATTCGAAAACAAACTGTCCGTGCGGCAGTAATGCGCGATAGACACAACTGAGCAGCTGCGGATGTTTGCCACGCGGAATCCAGTGCAGAACCGCATTGGAAAATACGGCGTCCACAGGCGTCTGCAACGAAAAATCTGTTGCATCACCCGCGCGAAAGGCAATGTCGGGATATGTTTTCTCGGCAAGTGCCAGCTGTGTTTCAGACGCATCCATACCGAGCACGGAAAATCCTGCTTCGGAAAGCTGTTTGGTCAGCACACCGCCGCCGCAGCCCAAATCCAAAACCGTGTGTACGGTTTCCTTATCCAACATACCAATCAGGTCTGCACCGTGCTTTGGAACAAAAGAAAAATCCTGTGCATACTTTTCGGCATCCCATTGGATGTTCATACGTATGCGCCCCCTTATTTCGTAAAAATCGGGGGTTGTTCTGCGCGTTCGCAGTCGGGTTGACAGCGGTTGATTGCACACAAAATGCCTTTTAAGGATGCATAGTTGATGTTGTGCGAAATGCCGATGCCGAATACATCCTTGCCCTCGGGGTTCTTAATGTGAATGTAGCTGACCGCTTTGGAATCACTGCCTGCCGCAATAGCATGCTCGCTGTAATCAATAAACGGATAGTCTTGAAGCCCGATGGTGTTCATCGCCTGGCAGAATGCGCCGATAGGACCGTTGCCCGTGCCCTCAATGCGGACAGGCGTATTGTCCTTGTATTTGATTTCGCCCGAAAAATGTACTTTCGTAAGATCTTCGTTTTCTTCTTTTTCCTCGCTGAATTTGTGATTCAACAGCTTGTAAGGGCCGCACACATTGCGGTATTCCTCAATAAAGAGGTCGAATACCTCTTGGCTTTTCAATTCCTTGCCCTTCTTTTCGCAAGCCGCCTGTACCACTGCACCGAATTCGGGATGCATGGCCTTGGGCATTTTAAAGCCGAATTCCTGCATAACGAATGCCGCGCCGCCTTTGCCCGACTGGCTGTTGATGCGGATAATCGGCTCATATTCGCGGCCGACGTCGGCGGGGTCGATAGGCAGATACGGGACTTCCCAGCGGTCAGAATGGGTTTCTTCCATATAGGCTTTGCCCTTGTTGATTGCGTCCTGATGCGACCCCGAAAATGCGGTAAAGACCAATTCGCCCGCATACGGATGGCGCGGACCGACATGCATTTTGGTGGTGCGCTCGTAAACATCTTTGATTTTGTTGATGTTGGAAAAGTCGAGTTCGCTGTCCACATTCTGTGTGTACATATTTAAGGCAAGCGTGACAATATCCACATTGCCCGTGCGCTCGCCGTTGCCGAAGAGCGTACCCTCAATTCTGTCTGCGCCCGCAAGCAGTCCCAGCTCTGCCGCCGCAACCGCCGTGCCGCGGTCATTGTGGGGGTGCAGGCTGATGATTGCGCTGTCGCGTCCTTTTAAGTGACGGCAGAAATATTCGATTTGGTCGGCATAGCCGTTCGGCGTACTGCCCTCTACGGTAGACGGCAGATTCAGAATAACGGGATTTTCGGGTGTTGCGCCGAGCTCTTCCAAAACGCGCTGGCAGATTTCCACCGCAAAATCAGGCTCTGTGCCCGTGTAGCTTTCGGGGGAATACTCGTAACGGATGCGGATATCCGAGGTTTCCATCAGTTCATCGGACAGCTTTTTGATAAGTCTCGCACCTGTGACGGCGATATCCGTAATGCCGTCCATATCCTTTTTGAACACGACCTTGCGCTGTAAGGTCGAGGTGGAATTGTAAAAGTGAATAATCACATTTTTTGCGCCCTTGACCGCTTCAAAGGTCTTTTTAATCAGATGCTCGCGGCTCTGCACCAATACCTGCACGGTAACGTCATCGGGAATATAGCCGCCCTCAATCAGTGTGCGCAGAATTTCATATTCCGTTTCGGACGCGGACGGAAAGCCGACTTCAATTTCTTTTACGCCGATGTCCACAAGCGTTTTGAACATCTCGAGCTTTTCTTCAAGATTCATCGGGTCGATAAGCGCCTGATTGCCGTCGCGCAAATCGACGGAACACCACACGGGCGCTTTTTCAATCGTTTTTGATGGCCACGTGCGGTCGGGGATGTTCACGGGCGTAAACGGAAAGTACTTGTTTGTTTTCATCGTCATTTTCTCCTTGTCTTAAGCTGAGGACAGTCGAACCCGATATGGTTTAAAATGCCTTATTTCCGCTGAAACTGCGTTAAAAATCTCGGCACACGGCAGTATGCCACCGATTTTGTGTCTTGTTTCATCAAAAATATGTCTATTTTAAACTGCGAAGCATCGAAAACGCAGGAATTGCGGATGGATTTTTGCTTTTAAGACGGCAGTCGGGCTGACGCCCGACAACGGTGAAAAAGTGAAAAGCCGCCGCAAAAACAAGTTTTCGACATATTGTGTTCGACTTTCCTCAGCTTTGAATTTTACAATAAAAAATCGCCCGAATTTTGCCGACTTCAGCAAAATAGGGGCGAGGAAAAATCCACGCGGTACCACCCTAATTCAGCGGACATTCGGAAACAGGAACGCCGCCCTCTTGCGACCTCTAACAAGGTCTGACCGAATAACGGGGTCAACCGTCCCGACCTATGATTTCAATCGGGCAACTCCGGAATGAGTTATACACAAGCATTTTGTACTGTCTTGCACCATGCCACCTTGTAACACTTAAAACTTTACAGTATACGCTTCGTCTTTTTTCGCCTGACTGCGTTGCGCTCTTTGACGGGCGACAGCCCGTCTGCATCACGCGCCTTGGCAGACAAAAAAATACTTGCCTCTAATTGTAAACTTTTAAATGATTCAAGGTAGCCGACAGCTCTCTGAAAGCAGCCTGCCTGTCTTATTTCCTTCACAGTCTTTTGTAGGCGATATTTATTTGTTTAGTATTATATGCGTTTTTTTTCGGTTTGTCAAGCGGAAAATCAGTGGGCAGCGCTGACGGTATGCGGCAGAATACGGTTTTCGCTTTTTCTTGCCTTTTCGACAGAAAGATGTTATAATAAATCACAGATTGATGTTTTATAGAGGTTGCCTGAATCTTTCATAAGGTGGGTTAAAAATGAATATGCGGGATTTAACAGACGAAGAAAGAGTCTTGTTGGCGGAATTTCGTATGTGCGAGGCGCAGGTGCAGGACAGTATATGCAACACAGTGCATAGCCGAGCGGCAGATAAAAAAGCAATCACAGAGTCGGACGTTTTGCCGCAAACCTCGGCGGGCGGGAACGAAACGGCAGGCGATTCGTGAAGCACCCTTACAGGTCTGCACGAACCTGTCATTCTGCGCGACAGCGAAGAATCGCACATGGCACAAAGCGAATGGCACGTCCCTACGGGATTGTGTATCCCCGTGATATATGCGGACCCGTACGACAGCCCTTTCGGCTGTCCTTTTTTTATTTCTCCCGCCCTTTGATTTTATGAATCGCACATTTTTCCAAACGCGAAACCTGTGCTTGGGAAATGCCGATTTCCTCGGCAACCTCGGTCTGTGTTTTTCCCTGCATAAACCGCAGGGAAAGAATCCGTTTTTCACGGGGGGAGAGTCCGCGGATGGTTTCTTTAATCACAATTTCGTCTATCCAGTCGCTGTCGCTTTCCGAGCCGCCGACCTGGTCCATCACATAAATGGTATCGCCGCCGTCAGAGTAAACGGGTTCATATAAGGAAACAGGCTCGACGATGGCTTCCAGCGCAATAACCACATCGCAGACGGGCAATTCCAAATGCGCGGCGATTTCTTCAATCGTCGGGTCGCGGTTGAGCTTTGACTGCAAATGCTCCTTTGCCTGCATGGCGTGGTAAGCGGTGTCCCGCATGGAACGGCTGACACGCAGGGTGTTGTTGTCGCGCAGGTAACGGCGTACTTCGCCGATAATCATCGGCACGGCATAGGTCGAAAAGCGGACGTTTTGCGATATGTCAAAATTATCTATGGCTTTCATAAGCCCGATGGTGCCGACCTGAAATAAATCGTCTAAATTCTCGCCGCGGTTCGTAAAACGCTGAATCACCGACAGCACCAAACGCAGGTTGCCGTTCACCAATTTGTCGCGTGCCGTCCTGTCGCCCGCCTGCATTTGCTTTAAAAGCTCGATTTTTTCCGCTTCTTTGAGTACCTTCAGTTTTGCGGTGTTTACACCGCAAATTTCGACCTTGTTGTATTGCATATTTATCCCTCGCACGGCAAATTTTGTCCTCAAAATCAGTATTGCCGTGTGGGGAAAGATTCATACAAAAACCCCCGACAGATTTCCGAAGAATCTGTCGGGGGTTTGCAGGTTGGATTTTGTTTTAGTTTTGTAAAAATTCTGCGGGAATTACGTCTTTTACAAAATTCTCAATATATGCTACGCTGAAATCGGGTTGTTTGATGCGCCCCGCCTGTTTTTTTGCGAGCGCATCGCTGTACTGCGACAGCGGATAAATCTGTACATCGTGACTGCCTGAAACATAGTGTGTGACCGTCGGTTCAAACCGCACCTCAGAAACGGTGATTTTATCGTCCGCACCTTTTGTGAGCGTGTAATGGAGCATCCCGCCGATGACGCGCGCGGCAGTGTTCTGCTGGGAAATGAAATTGCCGAGTGAATAGGCAACGAGCGTGCGGGAACCGTCCGCGTTGTCAATCCATTCCATGGGCTGTAAAACGTGCGGGTGGTGCCCGATGATTACGTTTGCGCCCCAGGAAGCCATTTTTTTGGCGAGATTTTTTTGGTCCTGTGTGGGCTGTGTAGTGTATTCCGTGCCCCAGTGCGCGTTGACCAGCACAACGTCACATTCCGCTTTTGCCGCTTTGATTTTACGCTCAATGGTTGCTTCGTCGCTTGTTAAAATAATTTGCAGAGGACTGTCTTTCGGGAGCGACAACCCGTTCAGATACTGTGTAATGCCGACAAGCCCGATTTTGATGCCGTTCTTTTCAATGTATTCCACACGGTCTAAATCCGCCTTGTCCTTGTATGCGCCCGTGCGGGTGATGCCCTCTGCGGCGTCCCAAAAATCAATCGCTTCCGTAAGTCCTTTGGCGGTTTTGTCCAGCATGTGGTTGTTGGCAAGGGCGACCACGTCAAAGCCCGTGTCCTTGACCGCCGCGCCCAGCTCCTGCGGCGAGTTAAACAGCGGATAGCCCGACGGCGGATAGCTTTTGGCTACGATGGTTTCCTGATTGATGGTAGCGATGTCTGCCGCTTCCACGGTGGATTTGACGCGCGCATAGCAAAACGAAAAATCATAGCCGCCGTTTTTCGCGCGTTTCTGTGCCTGCTCATAAATGCCGTCGTGAATCAGATTGTCCCCGACAGACAGCATCCGAAGTGATGTCTGCTGTTGCGGTGCGCTCGGCGTTTCCGATGCATCGGACGGCGCGGCAGAGGCAGGCGGTTCATCTTCTGTTTTATCCTTTTTACCGAATCGCTCCGCAAACGGTGCGGGTGCGTTGACTTCGATGACGGAACGTCCGTTTTTGACGGTCATGCCTATGGCAACTGCGCCGAATACCACAACCAGCGCCAAAGTGACCGACAAAAACACTTTCACTGCTTTATTATTCATAATCCTGTCTCTTTTCTGTTTTCTGTGTTACTTGCCTGCGAAAGTCTTTTTATACCGTTCAATCGCGTCTTCCACCACTTCCACAGCCGCAAGTACGCCTTTCACCTCATCAATGACGGTATTTTTGTTTTCGAGCGTTTTATATACCGAGAAGAAATGAATCATTTCATCGAACACGTGCTTCGGCAGTTGGGAGATGTCGGAATATCCGTTATAGGTCGGGTCGCCGGCGGGGATGGCAATAATTTTATCATCGGGTGCGCCGCTGTCCAGCATGGTAATAACGCCGATGGGATAGCACTTTACCAGCGCCATTGGCTCAATTTTCTCGGAGCAAAGCACCAATACGTCCAAGGGGTCGTTGTCGAGCGCATAGGTGCGCGGGATAAAACCGTAGTTGGTCGGGTAATGCGTAGAGGTATACAGTACGCGGTCCAAATACAGCATACCGGTTTCCTTATCCAACTCATATTTCATTTTACTGCCCTTGCTGATTTCAATAACCGCGTCAAAAGAGGAACGGGTAATGCGTTCGGGGCTGATGTCATGCCAAATATTCATTTGCGGACTCCTTTATATTCTTCAATTAAAAGCTTGCGGATTTCCCAGAGCTTTTCGGATAAATCCACATAGTATTTGTGCGGATTTTCAAACCGTTTGACTTCGTCCCACAGCGTGTCAATCTGTTCCGCGCAGTATTCCCGAATTTCGGGGAGCGTGGGGGAGGCATACACACACGTGCCCTTGTCAAAGATTTTCACAAGCAGGGGGCGTGCAACAAAATTTTCAATTTCCTTGCGTTTCCAGGTGAAGTCGGGGTCGAACAGCTCATACGGCTTTGAATCGTCAATCTCTTCGCTGTCGGTGGTCAGCACATCGGCAATCGCTTTGCCCGAATCCATATCGAACAGGCGGTACACAAGCTTTGAGGACGGAATCGTGATTTTACGTACATTTTCGGAAAGGTTGATTTTCGGAATAATGCGACCGTCTTTTTCCACTGCGCAAAGCTTATATA
The DNA here is from genome assembly GCA_900540295.1 of uncultured Oscillospiraceae bacterium. GTDB lineage: Bacteria > Bacillota > Clostridia > Oscillospirales > Acutalibacteraceae > Fimenecus. The sequence goes on along the minus strand of UQFM01000032.1, from coordinate 6,649 downwards.
CGCCGCCGAACAGCGGTGCGGAAGCAGAGGTAATCAGCCGTTCGCCGACGAGGAAGCAGTCCACCTTTGCCCCCTGCGACACCATATCGTTAATCAGGTGCTCATCCAAAGCGTTCGACGCCAAAATTTCGCAGTCGGGATACCCCGCTTCATCCAGCATTTTGCGCACGCGTTTGGAAAGATAGGTGATGTCGCCCGAGTCAATCCGTACACTGTGCGGACGCTGACCCAACGGCGTGAGTACATCGTTAAAGGCACGAATCGCATTCGGTACGCCCGAACGCAAGGTATCGTAGGTATCGACCACAAAACTGCATCGGTCGGGGTAACGGCGTGCATAGGCGCAGAACGCTTCATATTCGGAGTCGAACATCTGTACCCAACTGTGAATCATGGTTTGCACGGCGGGAATTTGAAAATCGCGCACGGGAATTACGCCCGAAGTCGAAACACAGCCGCCGATATATGCCGCACGCGCACCGAATACCGCTTCGTCACAGCCCTGCGCGCGCCGTGTACCGAATTCGGCGACTGCCGTGCCGCGTGCCGCACGCACCAACCGATTCGCTTTGGTTGCAATCAGGCTTTGGCTGTTTACACAAAGCAGAAGCATGGTTTCAATCATTTGCGCCTGCACAATCGGACCGCGCACCTTGACAATCGGTTCGTTCGGGAAAATCGGCGTGCCCTCGGGAATTGCCCATACATCACAGGTAAATTGAAAGTCTTTCAGATATTGTAAAAAAGGTTCGGAAATGCCCTGCGTGCGCAAAAACGCCAAATCCTCGGCGGTAAAATGCATGTCAGACAGATAGTCAATCACTTGCCGTAAGCCTGCCATAACGGCAAAACCGCCGTTGTCAGGCACGCGGCGGAAAAACAAATCAAAGCATGCCACAGTGTTTTCCATACCGTTGGAGAAGTAGCCGTCCGCCATGGAAAACTCATACAGCTCTGTCAGCATCGGCGTATGCATTGCAGAATACGGTGTGTGTTCCATATGTTCACCTTCTGTATAATAGATATATTCAGTGTACCATATTTTTTTGCGGCGTGCAATCTATTCTTATACCGCTTTGCAGGATTTCCGAAATATACACAGGGTGTTTGCCGAAAAGACTTTTTCGAGGATTTCTGTTTTTCTCTGAAAAAAGACTTGACAACAGGCGGTGCGCATTGTATAATACCACTTGCAAAATTCAAATAGCGGTATTGTGTAACGGTAGCACAGCGGACTCTGACTCCGTATGTTGAGGTTCGAATCCTTATACCGCTGCCAAATAAAGGCTTGTCGATTGACAAGCCTTTATTTTTTAGTCGTTTCGCAAAAAGATATTTTTCATATAGTATATTTATCGAATTTATATTACACGGTGATTTCTGCAAATTCTGCATTTGCCGTGCGGCATAAATCCTGCGGGGCAAGTTCAATTTGAAAACCGATTTTACCGCCGCTGACGATGATGGAACCGAAAGCTTCTGCGGATGCGTCTATGACTGTGCGGTATTGCTTCTTCATCCCGATGGGACTGCATCCGCCGCGGATATATCCTGTTATGCGGTTGATATCTTTGACGTGAATCATATCCACACTTTTTTCACCGACAACGGCAGCCGCCGCTTTGAGATGCAGTTCCGCAGTTACGGGAACAACAAATACGTAATATGCACCGGATTTTCCCTGTGTTACCAAGGTTTTAAAAACTTTTGCCGCCTCTGCACCGATTTTTTCGGCAACGCTGACGCCGTCGATTTTATCGCCCGCATCGTATGTGTACATTTGATATGTGACTTTTGCATTGTCCAAAATCCGCATGGCGTTGGTTTTTGAAAGTCCCTTTGCCGTAACAATCACCTGCTTTTACGGTATAAATTATACTGTATTTCTTGCAATATATTTATTTTATTGTAACAAAAGTTGCGGATATAATCAATCTGAAAAGCGAAAATCCCTGCAGAATACAGTATGCATTCTACAGGGATTTTTATAAACGTGTTCAGGGCTTATACATACTATCCAATGCGGAACGGTATGTGACCCCTTTTGTTATGCTTAATACATGCCGCCGCCCTGTGCCGCCATGGCTGCCGCCGCAGCCGCGTCTGCTTTGGGGTCGGGGATGTCGGTCACAAGGGATTCCGTTGTCAGCACCATTGCCGCAACAGACGCCGCGTTCTGCAGTGCGGAACGGGTGACCTTTGCAGGGTCAAGGATGCCCGCCTCAAACATATCGACATACTCTTCGGTTGCGAAGTTGAAACCGTAGCCCGCTTTTTTTGCGTTGAGAATGTCGTTGACAATCACGGAGCCTTCGAGACCCGCATTCTTTGCAATTTGGCGAACGGGTTCTTCAATGGCTTTGAGCACAATGCGGATACCTGTTTTCAGGTCTGCATCCTCGGTGTCAAGGAGCTTCTCTACTTCGGGAATCGTACCCAACAGCGCCACGCCGCCGCCTGCAACAGAGCCTTCTTCCACAGCCGCCTTGGTTGCCGCAAGTGCGTCCTCAATGCGCAGTTTCTTTTCTTTCATTTCGGTCTCGGTTGCCGCGCCTACGCGGATAACCGCCACACCGCCTGCGAGTTTTGCAAGTCTTTCCTGCAATTTTTCGCGGTCAAAGTCAGAGGTTGTGGTTTCGATTTGGCTCTTAATCTGTGCTACGCGGCCTTTGATGGCGTCGCTGTCGCCTGCACCGTCCACAATGGTGGTGTTCTCTTTGGAAACCTTAACCTGCTTTGCGCGGCCGAGCTGGGGCAGGTCTGCGTCTTTCAGTTCCAGACCAAGGTCGGAGGTGATGACTTCGCCGCCTGTGAGAATGGCGATGTCCTGCAGCATTTCTTTTCTTCTGTCACCGAAGCCGGGCGCCTTTACGCAAACACAGGTAAACGTGCCGCGCAGTTTATTGACGAGAATGGTGGAAAGCGCTTCGCCTTCGACATCCTCCGCGATGATGACCAGCTTCTGACCTGCGTTGACGATTTTCTCAAGCAGGGGCAGAATTTCCTGAATGTTGGAAATCTTCTTATCGGTAATCAAAATGAATGCGTCGTCGATTACGGCTTCCATTTTGTCGGTGTCGGTTACCATATAGGGGGAGATGTACCCGCGGTCGAACTGCATACCCTCTACAACATCACTGTAGGTTTCGCTGGTTTTGGATTCTTCAATGGTGATAACGCCGTCTGCGGTGACCTTTTCCATCGCATCCGCAATCAGCTTGCCGACAAATTCATCTGCGGCGGAAATGGTCGCGATACGTGCGATGTCGTCACTGGTCTTGACAGGCTTTGCTTCTGCCTTGAGTGCGGCAACGACTGCGTCAACCGCCATCTGCATACCTTTTTTGACAACCATCGGGTTTGCGCCTGCCGCAACATTCTTCATACCCTCGCGGACGAGTGCCTGCGCAAGCAGGGTTGCGGTGGTGGTGCCGTCGCCTGCGATGTCATTGGTCTTGGTCGCGACCTCTTTGACAAGCTGTGCGCCCATGTTTTCAAATGCATCTTCCAGCTCGACTTCTTTTGCGATGGTTACGCCGTCGTTGGTAATCAGCGGTGCGCCGTATTTTTTATCGAGAACCACGTTTCTGCCTTTCGGGCCGAGTGTGATTTTAACGGTGTCGCTCAGTTTGTCAATACCGGCTTGCAGTGCCTTGCGCGCTTCTTCGCCGTAAATAATCTGTTTTGCCATAATAAGTAGCCTCCCGAAATAATTATTCTACAACTGCCAGAATGTCGGACTGACGGACGATGGTGTAGTCTACGCTGTCCATTTTGACTTCTGTGCCTGCATATTTGCCTGCGATGACTTTGTCGCCGACGTTTACGAACATGGTTACATCTTTGCCGTCTACGTTGCCGCCGGGGCCGACTGCAACAACCTCATAAACCTGGGGCTTTTCCTGTGCCGCCGCAGCAAGAATGATGCCGCTTTTGGTGGTTTCTTCAACTTCGACAGATTTTAAAACAACTCTGTCGGCAAGGGGTTTGATTGTCATATAAATGCCTCCCGAAAGAATAATAGATGAATTTTTAGCACTCTCTGTTCTCGAGTGCTAATATATATTTTATCCAAATTTTAGAAAAAATCAACCCCTTTTTATAAAGTTCACAAAATGGACATAAAAAAGTTGAAAATCCATTGCGCTTCGGTAGGCGAGACCTTGCACCTACAAAGGTTGCGAAATTTTATCATTTCTGCGCGTTAGCGAAGAATCGCATATGATACAGGGTGAATTTGATGTACGCGTAGGGACGGACATCCTTGTCCGTCCGCGGGCGAACGCAGTTCGCCCCTACGGAGTTGATGCGGAATTTCGCGGAGAGCCGGATGCACGCCCCTACGGTTGGCACTGCCCCTACAGATTACAGCAAAACCGTCTTGCCTTTTTCTTCTATATATGATATATTATTCACAAAGGCACGGCGCAAATACAAATCGCCGTGTCTTGTGCTTTTTTCAAAGAATTCTACAAAAGGGGAGAGAAACATGGATTTTAAATCCGACGGTTTTATGTATGCTTTGGGCGCGGTTGTTGTGCTGTTTGTCATTGCACAGTCTGTGTTCTTTTTGGTGCGCGCTTGGCGGCGCGGGAAAGCACTCGGCATTTCGGCGGAGTCCCTGAAAAAGACGGTGACATCTTCGGCGCTGTTCACCGTTGCACCCGCATTTGCGATTCTTGCCACGGTGCTGACGCTTTCGGGCGCATTGGGGATTGTACTGCCGTGGATTCGCCTGACGGTTATCGGTGCAATCAATTACGAAGTACCCGCCGCCGAAGCGGCAATCGAAGCCTTCGGGGGCGCAGGCGGACTGTCACAGGAAGTGACCGACCCGACGGTGTTTGCAACCGTCGCGTGGGTGATGACCTTAGGCAGTATTTTGCCCTTGATTTTGGTGCCGTTTATGCTTAAAAAGATTCAAAAAGGGATGAGCAAAGCGGTTGAGAAAAACGGCAAATGGGCGGACGTGATGTCTGCCGCCGCCTTTATCGGTCTCATTTCCGCATTCATCGGCAGAGCGATTGCAGGAAAAGGCAATGCCCAAATTGTCGGCGACGGTGCGGGCGTGATGTCACTTGCCGCACTGCTCTCCTCTATGCTGTTTATGTTCATTTTGCAGAAAATTGCCGACAAGTTCGAACTGAAATGGCTGCAATCGTTTGCCATGCCGTTCAGTATGATTCTTGCGATGCTTGTGGTGATGCTGTTGGCGCAGGTTCTGCCGCAGAATATTGCCGTATTCGAGTGGCGCGGCTGACGGAAAAGGAGTGTGCAGAAAAATGAAAAACAGAACCTATGAAAACAGTGTGCATTTTTACGGCATTCTTTGGGATATTGCGGCGCTTCTGCTGTTTATTATGCTGCCCATATCCATTTGCGTGCATCTCGGCGTGTGGCCGCAGGGCAGTTATGTGCTCAAAGGCTTACTGCCTGTGGCAATGCTGTTTTATCCGTCTGCAATTATTGAAGTGATTACCTACACGCCCCTGCTCGGCGCGGGCGGTACATATCTCGGCTTTGTAACAGGCAATATCACCAATTTGAAATTGCCCTGCGGACTCAACGCGATGGAAAATGCAGGCGTGCGTGCCAACAGCGAAGCGGGTGAGGTGGTTTCCACAATTGCCATTGCAACCTCTTCAATTGTGACCACGGTGATTATCGCAGTGGGCGTCGTGGTATTTAGTCCTGTTTTGCCGTACCTGACCGATGAAAATTCCGTATTTGCGCCTGCATTTCAGCAGGTCGTGCCTGCGCTGTTCGGCGCTTTGGGCATCAGCTATTTTGTCAAGCACTGGAAAATTGCGGTGGTGCCTGTTTCGGCAATTGTACTGATTCTGCTGTTTCAGGGTTCGCTTGCCACGGGCGTGCTTATCCCTATCGGCGTGGTGATTTCTATGCTTGCGGCGCATTTGATGTTTAAAAAAGGTTGGTTGGATAAATAATGCAGGCAAAGGACTACCGTTTGGTGTCGGCGGATACCGCCCTGCAGTTGGAGCAGGTCGAGGCGCTGTATATGCTTGCGTTCCCGCCTGCGGAGCGCAAGCCGTTCTCTATGATTTTGCGCACGCGCACGAAAGGCAGAGCTGAAATCCTCACAATAGAATCGGCGGACGGCGCATTTGCGGGTGAGGCAATCACTGTGCAGTGTGGCTCTCTCGTCTTGGTGGATTACCTTGCCGTCAGCGAAGCAATGCGCGGGCAAGGGGTCGGTTCGGCGGCTTTGCGGCTGCTGCGGGAACGGTATGCGGGAAAAACCGTATTTTTGGAGATTGAAAGCACGAAAGAAACAGACGTGCCGAACAGAGAACAGCGCGAAAAGCGCAAGGCGTTTTATCTGCGGAACGGACTTTCGTGTATGCCGTTTCGCGCCGTGGAATTCGGTGTGGAAATGGAAGTTCTGACCTTTTCGGGCGAGGTGACCTTTGATGATTTGCACGGACTGTATCAATCCGTGTTCGGGCGCGCCGTTGCCGCGAATATACGGCGGTACGGCGACAAACGGTTCTCTCTTTTGGCGCAGTTCGCCAAAAGAAGAAAATAAGGGCTTAGCACCAAATAATAATTTTCCGCAAACCCGTAGGGGCGATTCACGAATCGCCCTGTCTCTTATACACATCTCCGAGCCCACGAGACCGATCAGTAT
>UQFM01000031.1 GCA_900540295.1 uncultured Oscillospiraceae bacterium | reverse complement strand
GTATTGGTGCGACATTGGCGATTTGACTGCCTACCGAACTTGTCAGGCAGATATGCTGGCGGGCAAGGTGCGTCTGTCCCTGCCTGCGGTGGCAAGCGGGGTGTATGCCGACGGGGAATTGCCTGAAGGACAGTATCAAATCGTGCCGCCCGTTTGCATCGGCAAAGATGTTGTCATCGGTGCGGGTGCGGTAATCGGTCCGAATACGGTAGTCGGCGACGGCAGTTATATCGGAAAAAACGCAAAAATATCCGAAAGTATATTGCTTCAGAATACCGCCGTTTATGACTGCGCGGTTGTAAATCAGGCGGTTATTTGCGAAAATGCGGTGTTGAAATACGGTGCACAGGTGTTTGAAGAAAGCGCTGTCGGTGCGGAGTGCGTGGTCGGCAGTCATGCGTGTGTCGGTCCGCAGGTTTCGGTTTGGCCGAAAAAATATATCGATAACGGCGCACGTGTTTCGGGCAATCTGAAATACGGTGTTCCCAAATTCGAATTGTTTGCGGACAACGGCATTTTCGGGCTTTCGGGGGTAGAACTTGACCCCGTTCGGTTATCCTTGTTAGGACGCAGTATCGCTTCGAGTGCGTTTGGGAAAAAGGTCGGAATCGCCGCCGACAACACGCGCACGGCGCGCGCGGCTTATCATATTTTATCAGGTGCTATGGCGGTGCAGGGCAGCAGTGTTTGGAATTTCGGCGAATGCCTTTTGCCGCAGCTGTATTTTTACACGGCGTTTTGCTCCCTGCAAAGCGGTATCTATATTTCCGAACACGGCGGAAAACTGCGTTTACAGCTGTTTTGTGCGGGCGGACTGCCGTTGCCGCGCAGTATACAGCGTGAAATCGAAGCCCGTTTTCGGGGTGGGGATTTTCACCGTATTGCGCCTGACGGGGCGAAAGAAATTTCCGATATGGAAAGCTTGGAATCCATGTACCTGCGCGAATTGGCGCGGGAAGCGGGCACATCCTTAAAAGGACAGTCCGTAAGCGTGCGGTGTCCGAACGAAAAAATCAATATGCTGTTAGAGGACTGTCTCTACCGTCTGGAAGCGCAAAGCGGTGATGAGATTACGCTTAAGATCAACTATAACGGTACGCAGGTGTCTGCATTTCATCGGGACTGTGGCTGGATTCCGCACGATAAACTGCTGGCGATTTGCTGTCAGGCGGAATTTGCGGACGGCAGGGATGTGGCGGTCTCGTTTGATGCACCGTATGTACTCAGTCATATGGCGGCGGCGCACGGACGGCGTGCTATCCGCTATTTGCGCACGCCTGCGGACGACAGTGACCGCGACGCCCGCACGCTTGCGCTCGAACAGCTGTATGTGCGTGACGCGCTGTTTTTGAGCATCCGTCTTTTGGGGCTGTTACAGCGAAGCGGAAAAACGCTGTCTGCACTTTTGGGCGGCGTGCCGCAGTTTTTTGTGCGGCGGCGTACCGTTCCGATAAAATTTTCACCGACGGAATTGCTGTCTGTATTGCATTCGCCGAACGCCGTGCCCCAAAAAGAAGGCGTTTTAGTGGAAACCGAAAACGGACGCGTTTTGCTGATACCGCAGAAATCGGGCAGAAAATTGCAGATTTTTGCGGAATCGGCAAGCTATGAAACGGCATGTGAGCTTTGCGGAGATATAGAAGAAAAACTGCGGAGGCATTGACACAAACCTGTTTTAATAGTATTATATTAAAATCTATATGTATATCTTTCGATATTCAACCTGTCTTTTGTGCTTTGAGGGCAGGTTCTACATAATAAAATTTTATTTAAGGAGAACTTGAATGGCAAATCAAAATAAAGAAATGCCGCGCAAGTCCGCACCCAAGAACGGCGCCAAAACGCGCACGGCAGGCGGGGCGGGCAGTGGTAAGTCTGTGTCTAAAACCAATACACAGCCAAAGAAGCAAAGCGGCAAAAAAGCGATTATGCAGGGGCTTAGCAATTCCCCCGAAGGGATGCAGCAGAAAAAGTATTACAATGCGCTGAAAAACACACAGAAAACGGCAAATAAACGGCAGTCTGTGCAAAAGGGCAAACGCAAAAAGCCCGCTGCACCGCTGAAAATCGCTTTCTTGGGCGGTCTTAACGAAGTCGGCAAAAATATGACCCTGTACGAGTGTAACGGGGATATGTTGCTTGTGGATTGCGGTCTTGCTTTTCCCGACCCCGAGATGCTCGGCGTTGACCTCGTAATCCCCGATTTTTCTTATGTCCTTGAAAACGCGGACAAAATCAAAGGGATTTTAATTACCCACGGGCATGAGGACCATATCGGCGGTTTGGCGTTTTTGCTGAAATCGTTAAACATTCCCGTTTATTCGACAAGGCTTACCATCGGTTTGATTGAAGGTAAACTGCGCGAGCATAAAATTTTGGATAAATGCAAACTGAATGTGATAAAGCCCGGCGACAAGGTCAAGCTCGGCTGTTTTGAAACCGAATTTATCCACGTCAATCATTCCATTCCCGATGCAGTCGCATTGGCAATCAATACTCCTGCGGGCGTGGTTATACAGACGGGCGACTTTAAAATCGACACAACGCCCATAGACGGCGGTGTGATTGACCTCGCGCGGCTTGCCGCACTCGGCGAGCAGGGCGTTTTGTGCCTTTTGTCCGATTCGACCAATGCGGTAAAGCCCGGTTTTACCGAGAGTGAGCGCAAAGTCGGGGCCACCTTTGACTTGCAGTTCCGCAAGGCGGGCAACCGCCGTTTGATTGTGGCAACGTTCGCATCCAACATTCACCGCGTACAGCAGATTATCGATGTGGCGGAGTCGCTCGGACGCAAAGTGGCGCTTTCGGGCAGAAGCCTTGAAAATGTCGTCTCCATTGCGGCGGAGCTTGGCTATATTCGTGTGCCCGAAGGTGTTTTGGTCGGCATTGACAGCATCAACCGCTATCCCCCCGAAAAGCTGGTGGTGATTACCACAGGCAGTCAGGGCGAACCGATGTCGGCACTGTACCGCATGGCGTTTTCAGAGCACCGCCGTGTGGAAATCGGACCGAACGATTATGTAATTATTTCCGCAACGCCCATCCCCGGCAATGAAAAAATGGTCGGCAAGGTGGTTGACGAGTTGTTGAAACAGGGTGCAGAGGTTGTACATGAAAAAATGTACGACGTCCACGTTTCGGGGCATGCCTGTCAGGAAGAACTGAAAATTATGATGAGCCTTGTGAAACCGAAATACTTCCTGCCCGTACACGGCGAGCAAAAGCACCTGCAAAAGCATGCGGCTTTGGCGCGCACCATGGGCATTCCCGAGGGGAACATCCTGCTTGCCGACAACGGCAAAGAGGTGGAAATTACCAATGACCGTATCCGTATTTCGGGCGAAGTGCCCGCAGGTATGGTCTTTGTGGACGGCAGCGGCGTCGGCGACGTCGGGTCTGTTGTTCTGCGGGACAGAAAACGCCTTGCGGAGGACGGAATCATCATCATCGGTGTGACGATAGAAAAAGAAACGGGCACGGTTGTTGCAGGTCCTGACGTGGTGACACGTGGGTTTGTGTATGTGCGCGAGTCCGAACAGCTGATGGAGGAGTCCCGACGGCTTTGTGAAAGCGTGCTGTCGGACTGCATGTATGAGCATGTGCGCGATTTCGGCACGATACGCAACCGACTTCGTGACGAAATATCGCATCTAACCTATAACAGAACGAAACGCAATCCAATGGTGTTACCGATTATTATGGAGGTGTAAGCCTTGAGTTTGAAACTGTTGATTCGCACATATCCGCTGTCGTTTCTGACACTGCTGTTTGCGGGCGTGTTCTGCGCCGTAACCGCAGTGTGGAATCCTTATGCGGCGCTTGCGGAACTGTGCGTTTGGCTGCTTTTGGCGGCGGCAGCGGTTTTGACGGCAAGACATGACTTCAAGGTGATTCGCAATACGGTTCGCGCATTAAGTCAGGGGCTTACGGCAGAAGAGAATTCCTCTCTGAACAATTTTCCGCTGTCTGTCGTTGTGTTTGACAGTGCAGACCGTATTGTGTGGTACAATCAGAAATTCCAAAATGAACTGCTTTCTCTGCTGTCTCCGCAAAACGGCAGTATCTGCCAGTTTACGGGTGGTAAGGGTCTGCGCGAGATTCGGGAACAGACTGTTTTCTCCGCCGCGGTCGGCGATAAGGAGTTTACCGTGTATTTCAGTCACATTGACTGTTCGGGAAAACAATCCTACGTGCTGATTTTTGCAGAGGATACCGCGCTCAAAAAGACGGCGAAGGCGTATGCACAGTCGAAGCCTGTGGTTGCGATTGTGGCAACCGACAGTGCCGACGAAATTTACCGTTCCTATAAAGAAAGCGAATACGCCGAGATTATCAGCGACATCGGGCGGATTACCGAAAACTGGTTCTCGGAATACAACTGCGTGTTCCGCACGCTTTCCAGCGGCAGAGCGATTGCCGTAATGCGCGAAGCGGAACTGCAAAAAATGATTGCCAAAAAATTTAATGTGATGGAGCAGGTGCGCTCGTATACATATCACGGCGCGCCAGTCGGTATCACGCTGTCCGTCGGTATCGGACGCGGCGAAACTCTGGGAGATGCGGAAAGCGAGGCGCGGCAGGCGCTGGATATGGCGCTCGGGCGCGGCGGCGACCAGACCGCGATGAAAAATGCAGACGACACCTACCGCTTTTTCGGCGGTGTTTCCAAAGGCGTTGAAAAGCGGACGAAGGTGCGTACGCGTGTGGTGGCTTCTGCAATTGCAGAGCTTATCCGCGGATGTGACAATGTGCTTGTGATGGGACACAAATTCTCCGACCTCGACTGTATCGGTGCGGCGGTCGGCGTTTGTGCGGCGGCAAGTGCGTTCGGCAAGTCGGCAAAAATCGTAACTTATGAAAAAGCAAGTCTTGCCACACCGCTGATTGCGTATATAAAAGCGCAGTCTGATTCGGATTTATTTGTGCATCCGGATATTGCACGCCATACCGTAACCGAGAAAACGCTTTTATTTGTGGTCGATACCCATAAAGCGAGTTTCACGGAAGAACCCGAAATTTATGAAAAAGCGCCGTCTGTGGTCGTTATAGACCACCACAGAAAAACGGCGGATTATATTCAGAATGCCGTTATCTTTTACCATGAGCCGCATGCATCCTCTGCCTGCGAAATGGTTACAGAACTGTTGCAGTATATGCAAAGAAAGCCGATTCTCGGCGCGGTGCAGGCAAACGCACTGTTGGCGGGCATTATGCTGGACACTAAGGAATTCGCCTTGCGCACGGGCGTGCGCACCTTTGAGGCGGCGGCTTACCTGCGTGCACGCGGGGCGGATACTGTGACGGTCAAAGGCTTTTTCAACAGCAGTATGGAAAATAAAAAACTGCGCGGGCAGGTGGTTCTGAATGCACAAAGCTACCGCAACTGTGCAGTGTCTGTGGCAGATGTCAAGGCAAAGGATATTCGCATCATCTCAGCACAGGCGGCAGACGAGCTTTTGACGGTCAGTGATGTGGCGGCGTCCTTTGTGCTGTTTGAGACAGGCGGTACTGCCAACATTTCCGCGCGTTCCATGGGTAAGGTGAATGTACAGCTGATTATGGAAACGCTCGGCGGCGGCGGGCATCAGACAATGGCGGCGGTGCAGTTACCCGATACAGACCTGCATACGGCGGAGCAGATGCTCAAAGATGCGATTGACAGTTATTATGAAAATCAATAAACCGACTTTTTAAACGGAGGTTATAGTATGGAAGTTATTTTGAAAAAGGACGTAAAAGGACTCGGCAAGGCGGGCGATAAGGTGAAAGCATCCGACGGCTACGCACGCAATTTCCTGTTTCCGAAAGGACTTGCGGTAGAGGCGAATGCACAGACTTTGACCGAGTACAAAAACAGCGAAGCGTCCAAACAGCATAAAATTGACGTGGATATTGCGAATGCGAAGGATGCGCAAAGCAAGCTGCAGGGCAAAACCGTCCGCCTGACCGCCAAAGCGGGGCAGAACGGCAGACTGTTCGGTTCGGTTACGGCAAAGGATGTTGCCGAAGCGATTACCAAACAGTTGGGCGTAGCGGTAGATAAACGCAAGCTGTCCGTTGCGGACATTAAAAATTTCGGCACATATTCTGCGGAAATCAAGCTGTATACAGGGATTTCCGCCACGCTTACCGTGGAGGTCAGCGAGTAATTACGGACAAAAGTTAGGAGAGTCTGAATGGACAGTCTTCTGTTTGACAAAATTCAAGAACCGTACAGTATGGATGCGGAGCAGGCGGTGCTCGGGTCGATTTTGATTGATTCGGCGTGTTTTGACCGTGTTTCGGGCATTATTCGTTCGTCTGACAGCTTTTACATACCGCAGCATAAGGCGATTTATTCGATTATTGCGAATTTAAAGCTGTTGAATCAAAAGGTGGACGCGCTGATTGTTGCGGAAGAACTGCGGAAAAGCGGCGAGTACGACGAGGCAAGCGGCAGAAACTATTTGGCACAGCTGGCACAGTCCGTGCCGAGCGTGGCGAATGTCGAATCCTACGCGAAGATTATTAAAGAAAAATATTATCTGCGCACACTCATGGACGCGGCAACGGAAATGCTCAAAAATGCATCCGATGAGGAGCTGTCCGCCGATACCATTATGGATGCGGCGGAGCAGAAGATTTATAATATCCGTCAGGGCACAAAAGAAAATGAGCCGACCAGACTTTCCGAGATTATCACCAACGAGGTTTACGAAAACCTCCAAAAGCTGTCCGATCCCGCGCTTGCGGCGGAATACAAGGGCATTCCGACAGGCTTTTCTCTGCTTGACAAATATATGACGGGCTTAAATAAGTCCGACTTGATTTTAGTCGGTGCGCGCCCCGCCATGGGTAAGACAAGCTTTGCCTTAAATATCGCGCGCAATGTCGCGGTGCAGGCGAAGAAAAAGGTAGTCTTTTTCTCGCTCGAAATGGGCAAGGAACAGTTGGCACAGCGTATTCTTTCCACCGAAGCACGTGTCGAAAGCCAAAAGATGCGCACGGGCGAGCTGTCCGATGACGATTGGTCGCGCATTGCGCAGGCAACGGTCTCTTTAAGCACGGCAGAGCTGTATTTTGACGATACTGCCAACATCACCGTGCCCGAAATGAAAGCGCGTGTGCGTAAAATGCGCGATGTGGACTGTGTCATTATCGACTATTTGCAGTTGATGCAGGGGACAAAGCGTACCGACAGCCGTGTGCAGGAGGTTTCTGAAATTACCAGAAGCTTAAAGCTGATGGCGAAGGATTTAAAAATCCCCGTCATTACCTGTTCACAGCTTTCGCGTTCCACCGAAGGGCGCGGCAAATCGCATAAGCCGCAGCTTTCCGATTTGCGCGAATCGGGTTCTATCGAGCAGGATGCGGATATTGTTCTGATGCTGTACCGTGAATCCTATTATGACGAAGAAAAGAATGAAACCGTGGTAACCGACGAAAATAAAGCACAGGTGATTGTTGCCAAAAACCGTCACGGCGGTACGGGCGATGTCGATTTGCATTGGAACGGCAGTTATACCATGTTCTCTACACCGGAGCTGTATCATGATGCGTAGCGCGGTTTTGGAAACACTGCGAACCTACGGTATGCTCCGACAAGGCGACTGTGTGACCGTCGGGTTTTCGGGCGGAGCGGACTCGGTCTGCCTTTTGCATATACTTTGCGCTTTACAAACGGAACTGTCCGTGACTTTGCAGGCGGTGCATGTGCATCACGGCATCCGCGGAGCGGCGGCGGACAGTGACGAACAGTTTTGCCGCACCTGTTGCGCGCGTCTGCAAATTCCGATTACCGTGGTGCATGCAGATGTGCCGAACATCTGCCGCCAAACGCATGAAAGCACGGAAGAATGCGGGCGCAGACTGCGGTATGAAGCTTTTGGGCGCACAGCAGGGGACCGCGGGAAAATCGCCACCGCGCACACAGCGGACGACAACGCCGAAACCGTATTGCTGAATTTAACCCGCGGTACGGGCCTTCGGGGGCTTTGCGGTATTCCGCCTGTGCGCGGAAATATTATACGTCCGCTGATTTCTGTTACCCGTACGCAGGTTGAACAGTACTGCACCGAAAACAATTTAGATTATGTGACCGATGAAACCAATTTCTCTGCGGATTACAGCCGTAACCGTATTCGGTTAGAGGTCATGCCCGTGTTAAAATCGCTCAATCCGTCGCTTCTGTCGGGCGTGTCGGGAATGACCGCACGTCTGCGTGATGAAAATGCCGTGTTGGAACAGCAGGCAAATGTGCTTATAAAGGATTTTAAAAGCCAAAACCGTGTGCCGACAGCGCCCTTGAAAATCGCGCCGAAAGCGATTGCCTGCCGTGCGTTGCAGGCAGTATTGGCAGAAAAAATCGGCGATATGTGTACTGCGGCGCATTTGGAATCCGTGTATGCGCTTCTTTTTAAAAACGGCAGTGTTTCTCTGCCGACGGGGATTGCCGTGCGCGTGCGGAACGGGTACTTGGAATTTCCGAATCCCAAAGAGACTCCCGAATGGGCATATACTTTACATTCGGACTGTATGCCGACGGCAAAAGATACGCCCGCAGGGGTTGTAAAAATTCAAAAATACACGCGAAAAGATTTACAAAATCTTCACAAAGACCTATTGGCGAATGCAGTCGATTGTGCTAAAATAGTAGGCACGCTCACGCTTCGGAGCCGCCGCGCAGGCGACCGATTTACATTTCCGAAGCGCGCGGTCAGCAAATCGTTAAAAAAGTGGATGAATGAAGAAAAGATTCCGCCCGAATCCCGAAACGCCGTGCCGTTGCTTGCGGGCGAAAACGGTGAAATTTTGTGGATTGGCGGCGTCGGTGCATCGGCAAATGTCTTGCCGACCGACAAAACGGATACATTTTTTGTGCTAACTTTAACTTGTGGGGGCAATACTAATGTGTAAGACCGATTCTATGTCCGCCGATATCGAGCGGGTTTTGTTCAGCGAAACGGATTTGCAGAAAATCGTCGCGCGTATCGGCAGTGAGATTTGCGCCGATTACCGTGACAGCAAGAATCCGCTGATTTTGGTAAGCGTTTTAAAAGGCTCGGTTGTTTTTATGGGCGACTTAATGCGCGCCATTGACATTCCGTGTTACATTGATTTTATGTCTGTATCCAGCTACGGCGCGGGGACAACTTCTTCGGGCGTTGTAAAAATTATTAAGGATTTGGATACCAACGTGATAGAGGGCGCAGACCTCTTAATTGTAGAGGATATTTTGGACAGCGGCAAAACCTTGAGCTATTTAAAAGAACTGTTGCTTGCGAGAAAACCCAAAAGTGTACGCATCTGCACGCTTTTAGACAAGCCTGACCGCCGCACCGCCGATATAAAAGCCGACTATGTCGGCGCAGAAATTCCCGATGCGTTTGTGGTCGGTTACGGACTTGATTACGCTGAAAGATACAGGAATTTGCCGTATGTCGGCATCTTAAAACCGTCTGTATACAGCGGAGAATAATTTTAACTGTCTCAAAGCTACATAAGGAGTGAAAGCCTTTGAAAAAAATAGATTGGAGAGCCGTTGTACCCTATGTGGTCATTCCGCTTGCATTTGTACTGTGCATTGTGGTTTATATGACCGCAGGGCAGGCGACCAAAACCAAAACGGACTATTACCAAATGGTGCAGAAATTTGAAAACCATGAGGTTACGGAATATTTGCTGAACCTGACCAGCGGCGTGTTGGAATACAAGGTCGCGGGGGACGAAACCAAATACGAATATACCGTGCCGAATGTCAATCTGTTCGTTGAGGACGTGCACGACAAGGTCATGGAATACAACCGTGAACATCCCGATGCGCAGATTCAGGCAGATTATAAATCGGGTTCGCCGAATTCGTGGTGGGTCAGTCTTTTGCCGACCGTGGGCTTAATGGTTTTACTCGGCATAATCATGTTTATTATGTTCCGCAAAATGAACCAGTCCATGCAGAATGAAAACAACCGTGCGCTGTCCTTCGGCAAGGCCCGCATCAAAAAAGGCGGCGATGAGAACCGCAAAACCACCTTTAAAGATGTTGCGGGTGCAGACGAAGAAAAAGAGGAATTGGAAGAAATTGTCGAGTTCTTAAAAGACCCGCAGGCGTTTAGTGCTTTGGGTGCGAGAATTCCGAAGGGTGTATTGCTTGTCGGCCCGCCCGGTACAGGTAAAACCTTGTTGGCGCGCGCCGTTGCGGGTGAAGCCGATGTGCCGTTTTTCTCCATTTCGGGTTCGGACTTCGTAGAAATGTATGTCGGCGTCGGTGCGTCGCGTGTCCGTGATTTGTTTGACCAGGCAAAAAAGAATTCCCCGTCTATTATTTTCATCGATGAAATTGACGCGGTCGGTCGCCACAGAGGCGCAGGCATGGGCGGCGGCCATGATGAACGCGAGCAAACGCTGAACCAACTGCTTGTGGAAATGGACGGCTTCGGCGCAAACGAAGGCGTCATTGTCATTGCCGCAACCAACCGCCCCGATATTTTAGACCCTGCACTGTTGCGTCCGGGTCGTTTTGACCGTCAGGTTACCGTGAATTATCCCGATATTCGCGGGCGTGAGGATATTTTAAAGGTGCATGCCAAAGGCAAGCCCTTAGCGCCCGATGTAGACCTTTCCTATATCGCGGGTGCAACCGTCGGCTTCACAGGTGCAGACCTTGAAAATCTTTTGAATGAGGCGGCGCTTCTTGCCGCGCGTCGGAAGAAAAAAGCTATCACCATGTCCGAAATCGAAGAAGCAACCATGAAAGTGCTTGTCGGTACAGAGAAAAAATCGCACCGCATCACCGAACGCGACAAGAAAATTACCGCTTACCATGAAGCGGGTCACGCGGTTTCCTCGTACTATTTGGAGCATAAAGACCCCGTTACGCACATTTCCATTGTGCCGCGCGGCATGGCGGGCGGATTTACGATGTATCAGCCCGAAAAAGACGAAATGCATAGGATGCGCTCCCGAATGCTGGACGATATTGTCGGGCTTTTGGGCGGCAGAGTCGCGGAAAAAATTATTTTCGACGATATCTCCACTGGCGCCTCGAACGATATTGAACGTGCATCCGAGATCGCGCGTAAAATGGTTACGAAATACGGTATGAGCGAAAAACTCGGACCGATTGCCTTCGGTAAAGATAATGACGAGGTCTTTATCGGGAAAGATTATAACCACGTCCGCAATTATTCCGAATCCGTCGCATCCACGATTGACGCGGAAGTAGAAAGCATCGTTTTGGCGGCATATAAGCGCACGGAAGAAATTCTGCGCGCGCACCTCGATAAACTGCATGCGGTTGCCGCCGCATTGGTCGAGCGCGAAAAGATTGACGCGGAAGAATTTAACATGTTGATGGACGGCAAAGAATTGCCGCCTGTAAAACGTCCCGAACCGCCGAAGACCGAAGCGTCCGAAACGGCAGACGGCGAATCCTCGGAAGAAATTTCCGCCGAAGTGCCGCATGCGGATACATCGGAAACAGACGATACCGCATCTGCGGATATTCCGCCCGAAGAAACGGCGGAAAGCGGTTCCGATTCACAGAACCCGTAACCAAATACAAGAAACCACGTTCTCCGCTGAATGTGGTTTCTTTTGCTTTGCATCTTATAACAAATCAAACGATACATAAACCCGTAGGGGCGGATTCAAACAATAATGATAGGGTGAATTTGATTCTCGGTAGGGCGGGGGCTTGCCCCCGCCGAAATTAGATGAAAATTAACGGACGGACGAGGACGTCCGTCCCTACGCGAAAATCAAATTTACCCTGTGCCATGTGAGATTCTTCGGCTTCGTCTCAGAATGATTAATTTGCGAAATCACGGAAATGCTGTTGTAAACCCTGCTTTCTTGTGCTAAAATATCCACTATATTCAGACTTAGGGAGTATATAATGATTGCAATAATTGATTACGGTGCAGGCAATCTGCAAAGCGTGCACAAAGCGTTGGATTACATCGGCGCAGAAAATTTCATCACGGCTTCCAAAACGGAAATCGAGGCGGCGGATGCCGTGATTTTGCCCGGCGTCGGTTCGTTCGGCGACGCGATGGACTGTCTTTACCGTTCAGGGCTTCTTGATACCGTAAAAGCCGCCGCCCTTTCAGATACGCCGTTTTTAGGGATTTGTCTGGGACTGCAAATGCTGTTCGGGAAAAGTGAAGAAAGCGAAGGCGTTCAAGGGCTTTCCGTGTTTGAGGGCGATGTGCGCCGTTTCCCGAAAGAAATCGGTTTAAAAATTCCGCAAATCGGCTGGAATTCTTTGGATATTACGCCCGACTGCCCGCTGTACCGCGGCGTGCCGAACGGTGCGTATGTGTATTTTGTCCATTCCTACTATTTGGCGGCAAAGCACCGCGAAAACGTGGCGGCGACCGCAGAATATGGGATTCGCTTTGATGCTTCAGCGGCAGACGTGTCAAAAAATCTGTACGCCACACAGTTTCATCCCGAAAAAAGCGGCGCAGTCGGCTTGCAGATTTTAAAGAACTTCGCCGAAATGCAGAAAGGGGTGCGCTGATGTACGCAAAACGGATTATTCCTTGCTTAGATGTCAAAAACGGACGTGTCGTAAAAGGCGTAAGCTTTGTCAATCTGCGCGATGCGGGCGACCCTGTGGAATGTGCGGTTGCCTACGATAAAAAAGGCGCGGACGAGCTGGTGCTGTTGGACATCACCGCCACGCACGAGGGCAGGGGAACAATGCTCGATATTGTTTCGCGTGTGGCGGATTCCATTTTTATTCCTTTTACCGTCGGCGGCGGGATTCGTACCACCGACGATTTTAAGGAACTTCTGCGTGCGGGGGCGGATAAAATATCCGTCAATTCCGCGGCGGTGCGCAATCCCGACTTAATCAACGACGCCGCCTATAAATTTGGCAGTCAGTGCGTGGTGTGCGCTATTGACGCAAAGCGTACCGCGCAGGGCGGCTGGGAAGTCTATTTAAACGGCGGCAGACTGCCTACGGGCATTGACGCACTCGCGTGGGCGGAGGAAGCGGTTCGCCGCGGCGCGGGCGAAATTCTGTTGACGAGTATGGACTGCGACGGGGAAAAGCAGGGGTACGATTTGGCGCTTACAAAAGCCGTTTCCGAACGGGTGGACGTGCCCGTGATTGCTTCGGGCGGTGCGGGTGCGCTGAACCATTTTTACGATGCGTTTACCGTGGGGCAGGCAGACGCCGTGCTTGCCGCATCTCTGTTTCATTTCAATGAAATTCCGATTGCGGATTTAAAAGCCTATCTTTCAAAAAAAGGGATTCCCGTGCGTCCTGTAACTGCGTAGGCAAGTGTTCGTATACTGAAATAGGGTGATACGTATGGAGATTTTTATAACCGTATTGGTTTGCTTTTTAGCGGGATGCGGAGCCGGCCTCGGCACGGGCTTTGCGGGGCTTTCTGCCGCGGCGGTCATCAGTCCTCTTTTAATTACCTGCCTGAAAATGGAGCCGTATTCGGCAGTCGGTATCGCCTTGGCAAGCGATGTGCTGGCGAGCGCGGTGTCTGCGTACACTTACAAAAAAAATAAAAATCTGGATGTCAAAAACGGATTGATTATGATGCTCACAGTGCTTGTGTTTACCGTGGTCGGCAGTTATGCGGCAAAGCTTGTACCGAGCAATACAATGGGCGGTTTTTCCAATTTTATGACACTGCTTTTGGGATTGAAATTTTTAATTAAGCCCGTTATGACGACCAAAGAAAACATGCAGGCGGTGTCGGCGAAAAAGCGTGCGGTGCAGTCGGTGCTGTGCGGTGTTTTGATTGGCTTCATCTGCGGGTTTGTCGGCGCGGGCGGCGGCATGATGATGCTCCTGATTTTAACAAGCGTACTCGGCTATGAACTGAAAACCGCCGTCGGCACAAGTGTATTTATTATGGCGTTTACAGCGCTGACAGGCTCGGTTTCTCACTTTATGATTGGCGGCGCGCCGAACGTATTGGTGTTGATACTGTGTGTGGTCTTTACATTCCTCTGGGCGCAGATTGCCGCAAAATTTGCCAACAAAGCTTCTGCGAAAACGCTCAACCGCATTACGGGCGCCGTGCTTACCGTCTTGGGTGTGATTATTATCGGCGTCAACTATTTGGTATGACTTTTTTCGCTTTTTTTCACAAAACCGAATCGCACAAAAACCTCTGTTTGTGTAAAACAGAGGTTTCTTTTTTATCGTTTGCAAATGCGCTTTTCGGCGTGTATAATGTGGCAGGAAAATGAAAAAGGGAAGCGAATAAACCTATGCAGCCATATGCAATTTTTAAAAGCCTGTGTATCATTATTGTCGCCGCGAAGCTGTTCGGCATTGCCGCGCGCAAGCTGAAAGCGCCGCAGGTGGTCGGCGAGATTATCGCGGGGCTGATTATCGGACCGAGTGTATTGGGACTTGTAGACCAAAGCGATTTTTTGGCGCAGATGGCGGAAATCGGCGTGGTACTTTTAATGTTTTCGGCAGGTCTGCAAACCAATTTGCATGACCTTTTGAAAACAGGCCCGAAGGCGTTTGCGATTGCGTGCGCGGGCGTATTCGTGCCGCTTGTCGGCGGTACGCTTTTGTATATGTGTATTTACGGCTTTTCGCCGCTCGGTTCGCCCGAGTTTTACCGCGCCGTATTCATCGGCGTCATTATGACTGCTACCTCTGTCAGCATCACGGTGCAAACCTTAAAGGAACTCGGCAAGCTTTCATCGGAATTGGGCACAACAATTTTAAGCGCGGCAATTATTGACGATGTCATCGGCATTATCGTTTTAACCTTTGTGGTCGGCTTAAACGGCGGCGATGTAAAGCCGACTTCCGTACTGCTTAAAACGCTGTTGTTCTTTGTGGTTTCCTTTGTGTTCGGATTCATTTGCTATAAGGTGTTCCGTTGGTGCGACAAGCGCTGGCCGCATACGCGCCGTATTCCGATTGCGGGTTTGGCGCTGTGCTTTGGCATGGCATTTGTTGCGGAGCGTCTGTTCGGCATTGCCGATATCACAGGCGCGTATGTCGCAGGCATTATTCTTTGCAGCATTCGCGATTCAGAATATATTGCGGAGAAAATGGATATCAGCTCCTATATGCTGTTCGGGCCTGTGTTTTTCGCAAGTATCGGACTCAAAACCTCGCTCGATGCCATTTCGGGTGATTTGGTGCTGTTTGCCGTCGGTTTTGTGCTGGTTGCGTTGCTGTGTAAAATCATCGGCTGTTCTTTAATGGCGCGCATGTGCCGATTCAAATGGCTCGATTCCCTGAAAGTCGGCGTCGGTATGATGACGCGCGGCGAGGTCGCGCTGATTGTGGCGCAGAAAGGACTTTCCTGCGGAATTATCAGTTCGGCGTATTTCACCCCTGTCATTCTGCTGATTTTGATTTCGTCCATTGTCACGCCGATTGCCCTAAAGCTCCTCTTCGCGCGGGATGAAAAACATATACAGCCGCCCGCCGAAGCAGTACAGGTCAAATAAAAATACAAGCAGCAGGGAAACATGAATTTCCCTGCTGTTCTTATGTGTGTATGGAGCTCACTTTTTTGTCACTCTCTACATCATAAATATAATACGCGTCGACCTCTCTGCTGCCTCGAACCAAATTACCTTGCTGTCTGTTGCCACAAGTTCTGACTTTGTTCCAAAAGACAAATAAATAATATAGCAAAATACTACCTATTTAATCAGATACATAAGTGCAGTATTTTTTCTTGTGATTTTTCACAGTTTATTCTCGGATAATTTTAACGGATAGCCCATTGAAAAACCGATGTAAAAGTGCTATAAATATATAAAGTTTAATATGGGTGTTTTTGAGCCGACATCCGTATTCAGGAAAGGCGTGTAGCTTTTAAATGGCATTGGTTGCAATGAAAGATTTGCTCGAACGGGCAGCAGAACAGAAAATTGCCGTCGGCGCATTTTCTGTCGGGAATATGGAAATGATTTTGGGCGCTGTCAAGGCGGCACAAGAGATGAATACACCGATTATTCTGCAAATCGCCGAGGTACGTCTGCCGAATTCTCCGTTGGAACTCATCGGTCCGATGATGATTGCGGCGGCGGAGAATGCATCTGTGGATATTGCCGTGCATCTCGACCATGGGCAGCGGACCGAAACCGTGGCAAAAGCGTTGGATCTCGGTTTTACGTCCGTCATGTTTGACGGCTCGCAAATGCCGCTTGCGGAGAATATTGCCACCGTGAAAAATGTGGTGCATCTTGCAAGTGACTATGACGCCACCGTAGAAGCGGAGCTCGGCGTGGTCGGCGGCAACGAGGGCGAGGGGAAAGCACACGAAATTCTGTGTACCAATCCTGCGGACGCGGTGCGGTTCTGCGATGAAACAGGCGTGGATGCTTTGGCGGTTGCCATAGGCAATGCGCACGGTAATTATCCGAAATTGCCCGAGCTTCGTTTCGACGTGTTGGAAGAAATTCACAACGCCGTCAAGACGCCGCTGGTGCTTCACGGCGGCACGGGCATAACGGCTGAAATGTTCCGCCGCTGTATTACCTTGGGCGTGCGGAAAATCAATATCGCAACCGCGTCCTTTGACGCCCTTGCATCTTACGCCAAAGCCTACTGTGACAACAAAGAGGGCAAACCGAACTATTTTGAACTTTCGTCCTGCGAGGTCGAGGGCGTCTATCAAAATGTGAAAAAACACATTGAGATTTTTAATATGCAGTAAAAAGATTTTGCCGGGTAGGGCGGGAGCTTACTCCCGCCGCAATCCGATGTGAATACAAACCGATATAGGAGATTTATTTATGCAATACATTCAATTTGACCAATCCAAACCCTACGACTTAATCCTTTTGGGCAGAGTCGCTGTCGATTTTAACCCTGTCGACTATTATTGTCCTTTAAACGAAAGCACGACCTTTAAGCGTTATCTCGGCGGTTCGCCCGCCAACATCGCGGTGGGGCTTGCGCGTTTGGGCAAGAAGGTCGGCTTTTTTGCGCGCGTTTCCAACGACCAGCTCGGCACGTTTGTGACGAACTTCTTCGACAACGAGGGGATTGATACCTCGCATATCAAGCACTGCGAAAACGGTGAAAAAATCGGTTTGACCTTTACGGAAATCAAGTCTGAAACCGAAAGCTCCATTTTAATGTACCGCAACGACGCGGCGGATTTAAAGCTGGATGTTTCCGATATTGATGAAGACTACATAAAACAGACCAAAGCGCTTTTGATTTCGGGAACGGCGCTTGCCGAAAGTCCCTCGCGCGAAGCGGCACTGAAAGCTGTCGCTTTGGCAAAGCGTAATCATGTGCCGATTATTTTCGACATCGATTACCGCGCCTACAACTGGAAAAATACCGATGAAATCGCGATTTATTATTCCGCGGTTGCCAAAGAAGCCGACGTCATTCTCGGTTCGCGCGAGGAATACGATTTGACAGAGGGCTTAATCAAAAGCGGTATGACCGATGAGGAAACTGCCGCACTGTGGCACAGCTATAATGCAAAAATCGTGATTATCAAACACGGCAAAGAAGGCTCGACTGCCTATACAAACGACGGCGAAAGCTATTCAATTAAACCCTTCCCCGTAAAACTCTTAAAATCCTTCGGCGGCGGCGACGGCTACGCTTCCGCGTTCCTCTACGGCCTTTTTGAGGGGTATGAGATGATGGACGCTCTGGAATTCGGCTCTGCATCTGCCGCTATGCTCGTGGCGTCGCACGCCTGTTCGCAGGATATGCCCACTGTCGAAGCCGTGAAAGAATTTATTCAAAAAGAAAAGGAAGAATACGGCGAAATGGTCGCCCGTGCATAATTTCTGCATAGCACGACCCCGAGCATTTTTCTCTGTCGCTCGCGTATCAACATACGCGTCGGGCGTCGAAAAACACACGTTGCACGCACTCTGTAAAAATTCTGCAAGTAAAACTTTTGTTCATTTTTTCCGCAGACCTGTGCCCTTTGCCACGGAATATCTGCATATACCGTCGGCAGTCACGCCTTGCTCTGCAAAAAATCCGCGCAAAATTACATGCACACCCTGTGTAGGGGCGGGTGATTCCCCTGACAGGGGAAATGTCTGCAAGGTGGACAAAAGGGCTCCCGTTTTCGGAGAAAATCCACGCCCGCCCGAGCAAAATTCGATTTTATGTGGGATTGACTTGTGCTCAGGAGATTCTTCGCCTGTGGCTCAGAATGACAAATTTTTGCAATCCTGTAGGGGCGGATGCCTCATCCGCCCGCATAGACTCTCATTAAAAGGTGATACCATGTACGAAACTCCTGTTTTTAACGAAAACAACGAAAAAATTCTCTGCGAAATGGGCGGGAAAAACGCCGATATGCTGATGACCATTAAAGTAAAACAGCTTTCGGCAGGCGAATCCGTCACGGTTTGCAGTGCGGTCAATGAAACGGCTGTTTTGCTATTGCAGGGCGAAGTTGAATATCTGTTCGCGGGCAGAACCGAAGCCGCCGCACGCCGCAGTCCGTTTCTTGACAAGCCGTACTGCGTGCATTTTCCGCACAAAAAAGCAGTCACGGTAACGGCGAAAACCGATGCGCGGATTCTTATACAGCAGACCGACAATAACAACGATTTTGATACTATTTGGTACACACCCGAAACCTGCACCTTGCAGGAATTCGGAAAAGCACAGTGGAACGGTACGGCGCACAGACAGGTTTTAACGGTGTTTGACTATGAAAACGCGCCGTACTCCAATATGGTTTTGGGTGAGGTGTTCCATAAACCGGGGTGCTGGTCGAGCTATCCGCCGCATTACCATCCCCAGCCCGAGCTGTATTACTATGAATTCGACAAGCCGCAGGGCTTCGGTGTGGGCTTCAACGGCGAGGATTGCTACAAAATCGCCAACGGCGGTGCGCTGTCCATTACACCGATGAAAACGCACCAGCAGGTAGCCGCACCCGGGTATTCCATGTATTATGTTTGGATGATTCGCCATTTGGACGGCGACCCGTGGCGCAAAACGCGGATTGACGACCCCGACCACGCGTGGCTGTTAGAGGAGAAATAAGGAGGCATATCTATGGCATATATGACTACGGCACAGGCGCTTGTCAAATTTTTAGACAATCAGTATGTGTCGTTCGACGGCAAAGAAACCAAATTTGTAGACGGTATTTTTACCATTTTCGGGCACGGCATTGTCTGCGGACTCGGTGAGGCGCTCGACTCTGACCGCGGCGGACTCACTGTGTATCAGGGGAAAAACGAGCAGGGTATGGCGCATGCGGCAACCGCATTCGCAAAACAGAACAACCGCCGTAAAATCATTGCCTGCTCTTCGTCCATAGGACCGGGCGCGGCGAATATGGTCACGGCGGCGGCAACGGCAACCGTCAATCATGTACCGCTGTTGCTGTTCCCGGCGGATGCATTTTCCACCCGTCAGCCCGACCCTGTTTTACAGCAGTTCGAGCAGGTGCAGTCGCTCTCTATCACTACGAACGACGCGTATAAGGCGGTCTGCCGTTATTGGGACAGAATTTCCCGTCCCGAACAGTTGATGAGCGCCATGATCAACGCGATGCGTGTACTGACCGATACCTCCGAAACAGGTGCGGTCTGCATTTCCGTGCCGCAGGACGTCGAGGGCGAAAGCTATGATTTCCCCGAAGAATTCCTGCAAAAGCGCGTGCACAGAATCTGTCTCTTATACACATCTCCGAGCCCACGAGACCGATCAGTATCTC
>UQFM01000030.1 GCA_900540295.1 uncultured Oscillospiraceae bacterium | reverse complement strand
CCTTTTGGGCGTGTTCGTACGCGTTTGCTATGGTTATGCTTATATTTTAGCAGAAGTGCAAAGATAAAAACCCGACATTTTTATTGACGAAATGTCGGGTTTTCGGTAAAATGTATTAAGAAAGCAGACAAAAAGGGGTGGCTTATGATTTCTTTTGTTTGGCACGGTATGCGTTTTTCGGCTTCGGCAATTGGCGGCGGTGTATTGCACGGCGAAATTGCACCGCATGCACATTCCAAAAACAGCTATGAACTGCATTACATTACGGCGGGGTGCGGGGAATTGGAAACAGATACCGTGGTTTACAAGCTTCGTGCAGGCGATTTTTTTGTAACGGGACCGCAGCTTTTGCATGCACAGCGTTCCGACCCGTACGCGCCGATGGAAGATATTTTTATCTATCTGCAAAAAGAAGATGTGCTGAAACGCGATGCGGTAGGCGATACCTTCTGTGAAACGAATTTTTGGCTTTGCCGTGCGTTTCCGCCCGAAATTCCCTGTATGATTTTGGCGGAATACAGAGGAAAAGCGTTGGATTACGAAACCGCCGCAGGCGGACTGCTTGCAAAATTGCTGACGGATATTGTGCGGCAGTATTTGCCGACTTCGTATATACATACGGATACGCCGTCCGAAAATCTCAATGACCGCCGTTTCTGGCTGATTGAGAATGCGTTTTTAGATGAAAAAAATCTTACCCTGCGCGCCCTTTCCGAAAAAATCGGACTGTGCGAGCGCCAGACCGAACGGCTTTTGCAAAAATACTACGGCAAATCTTTTCGGGAAATGAAACGGGAAAAATAACTGTCCGCCTGCAAGCGGGCGGACAGTACGTTAATACAGTATGTAAGGATGAACAGTATATTGTCAGGTGTTTCGAAAAACGAGGTCCCGCAGGAACAAGTCTTTGTTCCTGCGGGACGGATTATTGTTACAGCATCATTTCCATATCCATATGTGGAATCCTGCCGTCGGGATATTCTTCGCCGTATTCTCGGAATCCGAATTTGTTGTAAAACGGAATGGCATAGCACTGTGCGCTGACATAGGCGCGTACAGCGCCGAGCGTCCTTGCCTTTTTCAGCAGGGCTTCCACAATCTCCGCGCCGAGATGCTGTCCTCGGTAGCTTTTTAACACCGCAATGCGCCCGAGTTTTGCCGTGCCGTCCGAAAGCAGAATCAGTCTGCCTGTCGCAACGGGAGTTTCGTTTTCAAATAACACCAAATGCGGACAAACGGCATCATAGTCATCGAATTCTTCTTCCATGGTGTAGCCTTGTTCTTCCACAAAAACCGTTTCGCGAACTTGGCGTGACGGCGTGTAGTCTTCGCCGCTTTCATACCAAACCGTGCGCATCACTTCGCTTCACCGTCCACAGCCTGCATGACAAAGCGGAAAGCGATTTTATCCTTAAAGGTGAAACGGTATTGCTCCAGTGCATCGGGTCCGCAGGCATTCGAGCCTGCACCGCGCATAAAGCCGTCTACCGACAGGAACGTGGTGTTCTGCGCGTGCAAATCCTCACGGTGCTTTGCCGCACACAACAGACTTTGCGTGTAGTCATGCACGCTGAAGCTGAATTTCGGTGCGCCGAAAATCTGTACGCCGACGCCGTTTTCGTCTGTCAAAGCCAATCGCTTTGTACCGCCGTGGTTGCCGTTATCCTGCGGTTTGATGTAGTTTTCGTGCATCCCCGCAACGGTATTTCGATACAGCCCGACGGGGGACTGCGCGTTGAAATCGCACATGTTTTCTTTTTCGCCGCGTCCGTAGTATTCGACATTGGAGAAGGCTTTCGGCAATTCGATTGTTACGCCGAAACGCGGTAAATCACTGCTGCCGAACAGCTTTTTGTCAAGCGAGGCTTCCGCTTCCACTGTGCCGTCCGCATAAACCGCGTAGGACAGCTCGCAGATGTACCAAGTGCCCGTGCCTGCGGTCAGCTTATATCTGCATTTCACAAGCACGCGTTCGCCCGATTCCTTTGCGTCCATGCCGACAAATACAGGTTTTACCTTCGGCAGTCTTTTGCGATTCCACTTCGGCGTCCATGCATAGGAATCATTGTCAATCGCCGCGCGGTAGATATTCGGTACAAAACCGAGCTTGCCGTCTGCGGGGTTCGTGTTCAGCCGTTCCTTGCCGTTTACACAGTAGCTTTCCAATGCACCGCTTTTTCGGTCAAAATACAGGGTGCAGACAGGGGATGCAATTTTATATTTGCCGTTCTCTTCGGAAAGCGTCAGTTTTTCCGCTTTTTGAATCTCGGCTTTCATCGGTGCGTCGTTTATAGAGAACTGCTCGTGCGCAATCACTTCTTTGCTTGCCGTATCCAAATAGGTGAGGTTTAACAGGCAGTCTTTTTTACCGTCGTTCGGTACGGCGGTAATTTCCGCCGTGGTTTCTTTGCAGGGCGGGATGTCCAAAACAAATTCGCCGTTCTGTGTCTCTATGCCGTTTTCAAGAAGCGCCCACTGTACCGTGATGTAGTCCGCATTGCGAAAACGGTTCGTATTTGTAAATTTATAGGTTTGCGCACCGATTTTCTGTGCACGCAAGGGGCGGTAAACCTCTTTCATTTCCCATGCGCCTGTGTGCGGCGTGCGGTCGGGATAGAACAGACCGTCTACACAGAAGTTACCGTCATGCAGTTCCTCGCCGTGGTCGCCGCCGTAGGTGTATTCATATTTGTATTTTTTATCGTCGGGCGCATGGAGCACGGCATGGTCGCACCATTCCCAAATACAGCCGCCCATCAGCTTGTCGCTGGAATAAAACAACTGCCAATAATCCTCTAAACTGCCCGGACCTACGCCCATTGCGTGGGCATATTCGCAAAGATAAAACGGCTTGCCGATATATTTTTTACCGCGTGTGCCGTCGCGGTATTTGGTGATGCTGTCAATGTCTGTATACATTTCAGAAATCACATCGTACGCCACGCGGTTCGTGCGGATGGCGCCTTCGTAATGCACGGGAATTTCGGGGCAGACCGATTTTAAATACTCGTTGCACTTGTCCTGATTGCGATAGCCGCCCGACTCGTTCCCGAGAGACCACATTGTAACGGAAGGATGGTTGCGGTCACGCAAATACATGCGTTTTACACGGTCAAGATAATGCGCTTCCCATTTCGGGTTGTGGCTGATGAGATTCGGTTTGTAAAGCTTGTGCGGACCGACAGACCCCGTACCGTGTGTTTCAATATCGGCTTCATCCACAATGTAAAAGCCCATTTGGTCTGCAAGCGTCAGCAGAATCGGGTCGGGCGGATAGTGTGAGGTGCGGATGGTGTTGACATTGAACTGCTTCATCAGCTGTAAATCACGCAGAATATCCGACGGGGACAGCACATAGCCCGTTACAGGGTGGCTGTCGTGATGATTTACGCCTTTCATTTTGATATGTACGCCGTTGAATTTGAAAATTTCGCCGTCAATACGGACGTTTTTAAAGCCTGTCACATTCCGAATGACTTCTTTTACTTCGCCGTCTTTTTTTAGCGTGATGAACAAATTGTATACCGTCGGAATTTCGGCGTTCCATTCTTTTACGGCGAGCGCATTAAATTGGAATACCGTATCGGGTGCGGCAGGCAGCTCCGCCGAGGCAAGAATTGTTTCTCCGTCGAAAAGTGCTGCCTCTGCGGTGTAACCGCCAAGGTCGCCCGAAACGGCAACGGAAAGCTTTAAGTCATATGTACCGTTCGAGGCGGGCTTCGTTTTCACGTCAAAATCCGTTACGGTGGTTTTATCTAAACAGTAAAGCAGAACGTCGCGGAAAATGCCCGTTTCGCGGAACATATCCTGGCACTCTAAATATGTGCCGGTGCACCAACGGTGTACTACGCACAGCAATTCGTTTTCGCCCTCGTGTACGCGCTCGGTAATGTCAAACTCCGCTGTGTTGTGCGACCCCTCGCTGTACCCGACATATGTGCCGTTTACGTATACATCAATACACGGCGCTACGCCCAAAAAGCTTAAAATATACTGCTTTTCCGTATTTTCAACCGAGAAAGCTTTGCGGTATACGCCGACAGAAAGTTCCTTCGGCAGGTCGGGCGGCATTAAATGAAATTCGTATCTCGAATTGAGATATACGGGCGGACGGTAGCCTGTGCGCTGCCATGTGGAAGGTATTGTAACCGTATCAAACTGTACTTGCTCCGTGTCAAATTCCGTCGGCAGAAGCGCGGTTTTATCATAGTATTTAAACGACCAGTCGTCTCCCGAAAGTACTTTTACAAGGTCGCTTCCGTAGCGTTCGGTGCAGGCGTCTGTTGCCGACAGTGCGGCTTTGTCCGTATACGGAATAAAATACGCGCGTGCGGGCAAAACGGCTTCTTCAAATTTTTGGAAATCACGGTAATTGCTGCGGTTTAAGGTGTACTGCATAATTTGTTCTCCTTGCCTTAGTGATTTTCATCATAATATAGCTATGGTATCATATTTTACAAAGCTTGACAATCTGTTTTTAGAAAACTTATAATAGAAAAATCAAAAACAGAAACGGAGATGCACAGAACATGTCTTTTGCCGATACCGTGTGGAATGCCGCAGAATATAAAAATTTTTTGCAAACACTGAAAAATCTTGCCGACCCGCAGTACAAAGCATTTCACGAACGGCTTTGTAAAACCTCTCGTGCGGAAATTCTCGGCGTGCGCAGTCCAGAAACCAAACGCATTGCCAAAGAGATTGCAAAAGGGGATGCGGCGGGCTTTCTGGCGCTTGCGGGGGATACCTATTATGAGGAATTGTTAATCAAAGGTTTTGTTCTTGCATTTTTGAAAAAGCCCCTTAGCGAAAAGCGGGAACAGATAGATGCGTTTATTCCGCAAATCGACAATTGGGCGGTGTGCGACAGCTTTTGCGCCGCTTTAAAACCGAAGCGGGGCGAAGAAGAGACGCTGTACCGCCTTTGCTTGGATTATCTCTCGAAAACAGGGGAATACGAACGCCGCGCCGCAATCGTTCTTTTGATGGACCATTTGGTCACAGATGCATATACAGACCGTATTTTTTCGGTGCTGTCAAACGTAACTTGCGATTGTTATTATGTACATATGGCGGTGGCGTGGTGTGTGCAGGTGTGTTTCGTGAAGCAAAAAGAAAAAACGCTTGCCTTTTTCAAGACAAACGCATTAGACGTACCGACGCACAACAAAGCCATTCAGAAAATTACCGAATCCAACCGCGTGACCAAAGAAGAGAAAGCGTTCGTGCGCACCCTGAAGCGCGAATGAAATCAGTACAACCCGTAGGGGCGGATGTCCTCATCCGCCCGAGCAACGTTGGATTTTTGTAAAAAAACAACGGTGAATCACAACCCGTAGGGGCGAACTGTGTTCGCCCGCTAAAATTCGATAAAACTATGCGGAACAACACAGAGGTTGTTCCCTACACATTTATCAAATTCACTTTGTGCTTTGCGAGGTTTTTCGCTTCGTGCAGAATGACAGAAAATCTTAAAAGTTTTCTTCTGCAATACAATCCAATCTCGGCGAGAAAATTTCCTGTGCAAAGCGCGCACCAAGTCGAAAGGCATATAAAAATAAATCTTCTTGTTCCTCAACTTCAATTTGCATTTGTATTTCGCAGAAAGCCTTAAAAGTATCTAAATCCTTTCCGCTGAGGGCGTGTTCAAGCTGTGCGGTAAGTTCTTGCTGTGATTTCTGCAATTTTGAGTAAGCGTGGGCTGTATCACTGTGTGCAAGGTCACGCGTTGAGGGGCAAAGACCGACTCGGTATAAGCTCTTTAAAACAGATTCCATAAACAGCATTTCCTTTTTTGTAAGTCAATTATTAAGATACCATAGTATTTTTATATTGTCAAGAAATAATATTACAATAGTATTGAAATAATTGACTATAGGAGAATCTGTATGTTAAGTGCAAAACTAAAGGAACTTCGTACAGCCTACGGGTTAAATCAAGTTGAGCTGGGAAAACGGCTTACGGTTACGAAACAAACCGTTTCCAATTGGGAAAATAATAATATACAACCGTCCGTGGATATGCTGATAAAAATAGCGGACTTATTTTCTGTTTCAACAGATTATTTGTTGGAACGTGAAGGAAATGTAACGATAGATGTTGAGGGTCTTTTGCCCGCGGAAATTGCACATGTGACACAAATCGTTGCAGATTTAAAAAGAAAGCATAAAGCTGAATCGGAATAAGCAAGCGGTTGACGGCTTGTCTGATTTTAGTCTGCATCCGCACACGAAAAAACGCCTGTCCGTCCAGACAGGCGTTAAATCTTTTCGATTGTCTGCAATCAAACTGCGCGGGTAACCTTACCGGAGCGCAGGCAGCGTGTGCAAGCGTACACTCTTTTAGGAGAGCCGTTTACGATTGCTTTCACTCTTTTCACATTGGGTTTCCATGTTCTGTTGGAACGTCTGTGCGAGTGAGAAACCTTGATGCCGAAAGCAACATCTTTACCGCAGAATTCACACTTAGCCATTTCGTGGCACCTCCCTTTTTTCAGTAACAGCCAATATATTAACAGAAACCGCGCCCAATTGCAAGTCTTTTTTTGAAAAAAACCAAAAAATGAGAAAAAAGCGGAAAAATGACTTCTGTACGCGCAAAAAATAAAAAAAGTATTGCATTTTGTATCGGTTTAGTATATAATCACCTTAACGAACATTTGTGCGATTCGGAGGAATTTGTTTTATGGCAGATAAAAATAAGGCGCTTGAAACCGCGCTGACCCAAATCGAGAAAAAATACGGCGCAGGCGCCATTATGCGCTTGGGCGAAAGCAAATCGCTGAATATTGAGGCGATTCCGACAGGCTCGCTGCTTTTGGATATTGCCACGGGTATCGGCGGACTTCCGAAGGGCAGAATTGTCGAGATGTACGGTCCTGAATCCTCAGGTAAAACCACGCTGGCACTGCACGCCGTTGCCGAAGCGCAGAAGGCGGGCGGCGAAGCCGCGTTTGTGGACGCGGAGCATGCCTTAGACCCCGTTTACGCCGCGAATTTGGGCGTGGATATTGACTCGCTTTTGGTTTCACAGCCCGACAACGGCGAGCAGGCGCTCGAAATCGTTGAGGCGCTTGCACGTTCGGGCGCATTGGATTTGATTGTCGTGGACTCCGTTGCCGCTCTTGTGCCGCGTGCCGAAATTGACGACGACATGGGCGACAGCCATGTGGGTCTGCACGCACGCCTCATGTCACAGGCAATGCGTAAGCTGACGGCGGTCATTTCCAAATCCAATACCGTGATTATCTTTATCAACCAGCTGCGCGAAAAAGTCGGCGTGACCTACGGCAATCCCGAAGTGACGACGGGCGGACGCGCGTTGAAGTTCTATTCCACCATGCGCATCGATGTGCGCCGCGTAGAGTCTTTAAAAGGCACGGGCGGGGAATTTGTCGGTTCGCGCACGAAAGTGAAAATTGTAAAGAATAAGGTTGCACCGCCTTTCAAAACGGCGGAGTTTGACATCATGTACGGCGAGGGTATTTCCCGCGTGGGCGAAGTGCTGGATTCGGCGGTTTCTTTAAATATCGTGAAAAAAAGCGGCGCATGGTTTTCCTATAACACCGAACGTCTCGGGCAGGGACGCGACAATGTTAAGAATTTGCTGAAAACAAATACGGCGCTTTGCGAGGAAATTGAAAAGCAGGTACGCGAGCAGCTTGCAAACGCCGCGGCGACTGCCAAATCCGACGATGCAAAACCCAAGGCGAAAGCGGTGGACCCTGCCGATGAGCCGATTGCTTACAAGCCCGTGGCGACCACCAAAGCCGCCGCTCGCGCAAAAATCGACGTAGCGGTCGATGATGACGAATGAAACTTTCGTTTAAACCCGGGAAGCTGAATAAGATACATATCTATATAGATGAAGAATACCGTTTGACTGTCGATGACCGATTTTGGTTTTCGAGTCCGTGGTACAATTTAAAAGAAATTGAAGCGGAGGAGCTGGCTGCTTTGGAGGAAGCGGTCGGCTCCCGCCGTGCGTTTAATGCGGCATTGGATTTGCTGTCGCGGCGCGACCACACAAAACAGGAGCTTTTGCGGAAACTCACCGCAAAGCATTCGGAGGAGACCGCCCGTGCCGCCGTGGAGCGCGCGGAGGCATACGGCTATATAGACGAAACGCGCTTTGCCGAAAATTATGCCGAATCGCTGTACCGAAACAAGCATTTCGGCGAACGGCGCATTATACAGGAATTACAGCGTAAAGGAATTTCACGCGAAATTGCCGAAAATGCTGTCGAAAACCTTGACAAAGACGGTGAAAACCGTATTATAATACTGTTGCGCGGAAAATACAAAACCGCGTTTTGCGATGAGAAAGGAAAACGGCGTGCGATAAACGGACTTTTGCGCATGGGTTACAGCTATGCGGAAATCCGCGCCGCGTTTTCACAAATAGAAACGGAAACAGAGGAGACCTACGATGTCTGAAAAAATCGGAATGATTTCACTCGGCTGTCCGAAAAACCAGGTGGACGCCGAAATCATGCTGGCGCGCCTCGCGGAAGACGGCTTCGAAATCACCAACGAGGTGGACGGCGCAGACGCGGTGATTATTAACACCTGCGGTTTTATTGAAGATGCAAAAAAAGAAGCCATTGAGAATATACTGGATATGGCGGAGCTTAAAAAAGAAGGCATTCTCGGCAAAATTATTGTCACGGGCTGCCTTGCCGAACGGTACAGAGAAGAAATTTTTGCGGAAATTCCCGAGGTAGACGCGGTTGTGGGGCTTGGCTCCAATGCAGATATTTGCGCAGTTTGCAAACGCGTTTTAGCGGGCGAATCGGTGGAAACCTTCGGCGAAAAAACCTGCCTGCCGCTGTCGGGTGAGCGTCTTTTAACTACGCCTGAATGGTTTGCGTATTTGAAAATTGCCGAGGGTTGTTCAAATCACTGTACCTACTGCGCCATTCCGTCCATACGCGGCGAATTCCGCAGCCGTCCGCCTGAGGATATTCTCGCGGAAGCGAAGCATCTTGCGGAGATGGGTGTAAAAGAATTGGTGGTTGTCGCGCAGGATACCACACGCTACGGCGAGGATTTGTACGGAAAATCCGCATTGCCCGCGCTTTTGAAAGCGCTTTCCAAAATTGAAGGCATTCAGTGGATTCGCGTGCTGTACTGTTATCCCGAACGCATTACCGATGAACTGCTGGAGGTAATTGCCGAGACAGAGAATATCGCAAATTATTTGGATATTCCGATTCAGCATGCCGATGCATCCGTGCTCAAAGCGATGAACCGTAAGGGTGACCGCGAAAGCTTGTTACAGCTGATTCGGAAAATCCGTGCGCGGATTCCCGATGCGGTTTTGCGCACCACCTTAATCACAGGCTTCCCTGGGGAGACACAAGAAGCCTTTGAAACACTTTGCGCCTTTGTGAAAGAAGCACAGTTTGACCGTTTGGGCTGTTTTGCTTATTCCGCAGAAGAAGGCACGCCTGCCGCGTCCCTGCCGAATCAGATAGACGAGGACGTGAAGCGCGAACGCGGCGAGACCGTCATGGAAATGCAGTACCGCATTTTTGACGGAAAAAATCGCGAAAATATCGGCAAAATCCTGAAAACGGTTGTAGAGGGGTACGACCCGTATTCGGACAGCTACTTCGGCAGAACCTACCGCGATGCGCCCGATATTGACGGGCAGGTGAAATTCACCTGCGGTTATGAACTGCATGAAGGTGAATTTGTAGAAGTCGAAATTTTCGACGTGTTGGATTATGATTTAATCGGAGAAGTGGTATAAAACTTATGAAAGGAGCGATACCGCGCCTGAAACAGTTGTGTTTACAGTGCTTTTTGCGCGTTTGGTATCGTATGACAATTCATGAAACTGAATGTTCCGAATCAACTGACGATCGCACGGATTGTCATTACGCCCGTGTTTTTGGCGTTGCTCTTGTGGGAAACTTTGCCGCACCGTTTTTTGATTGCGGCGCTTGTGTATTCCATAGCCGCAATTACAGACGCCGTTGACGGCAAGCTTGCACGCAAAAACAATCAAATTACCAATTTCGGTAAGCTGTTAGACCCCATAGCCGATAAGATTTTGACGACCTCGGCGTTGCTCGGATTCATGATGATGGATTTATGCAACATTTGGATTGTCATGATTGTTTTAACGCGCGAATTTACGATTTCTTCTATCCGCATGATTGCCGCCGCAGACGGTGTGGTGATTCCCGCGAATTTCTGGGGAAAGCTTAAAACTGTGAGCCAAATGACATTTACGATTGTAATTATGCTCCTCGGCGAGTGCTATCAGTATTTGCCGCAGGCTTTCTGTCCGGGCGTAACGCTGCCGTATTGGATGACACTTTCCAATGTTTCCAACTTCCTTTTGTGGATTACCGCCGTTTTAACGGTTGTTTCAGGTGTAATTTACATAAAAGACAGCAAAAATGTGATAGATTTTAAGAAATAACAGGTGCAAATCCCTGCGGTTTGTGCTATACTGTAATAAATGCGTTGACAAAGAGAAGTAACGGCTTTGTGTTTTTTACAGAGAGAAAGCGCCTGTCGGCTGTAAGCGCTTTTAAAAAATATGCCGTGAAATGCACTTTCGAGCAGACAAAGGGAATTTTAGTATCTTTGTCCGTTTGCCGCGTTAAGGCGCAAGGGGAAAGCGGAATCCGAAGTACGGTTTCGGTATATTTTGTTTCCGTGTACACCTTACTGAGTAATAAAAGCGAAGTGGAACCGCGAATTTTTCGCCTTCGCCGTGCCCGAACAGGGGCGGCGGAGGCGTTTGTCTTTTGATGAATTTCGGAATTATCGGAGGGATACTATGTTTGAACGGTTAAAGGAGGATGTTGCGGCGGTTAAAGAACGCGACCCTGCTGCAACCTCTGCTTTACAAATTTTTTTGCTGTATCCGGGACTGCGTGCGGTGCGTATGCATCGGCGCGCCAACTGGCTTTGGCGGCATAATCACAAATTTTTAGCGCGTTACGTTTCACAGCGTGCGGTGCGCAAAACAGGCATTGAAATTCACCCCGCCGCCACCATCGGCAGACGGTTTTTCATTGACCACGGCACGGGTGTGGTCATTGGGGAGACGGCGGAAATCGGCGATGATGTGACGATTTACCAGGGCGTTACCTTAGGCGGTACGGGGAAAGACACAGGCAAGCGCCATCCGACCATCGGCAACGGCGTGATGATTGGCGCGGGCGCAAAGGTGTTGGGCCCGTTTAAAGTCGGCGACAATACCAACATTGCCGCGGGCGCGGTTGTTTTGGAGGAGATACCGCCCGATTCCACGGCGGTCGGCGTACCTGCGCGCGTGGTCAAGCGGGGCG
This sequence comes from uncultured Oscillospiraceae bacterium, assembly GCA_900540295.1. Lineage (GTDB taxonomy): Bacteria > Bacillota > Clostridia > Oscillospirales > Acutalibacteraceae > Fimenecus. Next base: position 8,392 of record UQFM01000030.1, on the reverse strand, counting down.
GCTTACGTGTGGACAATCTCGACCAGGTGCATATTCCCGACCCCGTATCTCAGGAATTGTGCCGCCTGCGTATTCAGGTGGAACGCCTTGAAAAAGAAAAATGCAAAACAGAAAATTAAGGAGAATAAATTTTATGCGTATTTATAATACTCTGACGCGAAAAAAAGAGGAACTGAAAACCGTTACGCCGAACGAAGTGAAAATTTATGCCTGCGGACCGACGGTTTATAATTTTATCCATATCGGCAATGCGCGTCCGCTTTGTGTGTTTGATACATTCCGCCGATATTTGGAATACCGCGGCTATAAGGTAAACTTCGTACAGAATTTTACGGATATTGACGATAAAATCATTAAGCGCGCCAACGAAGAGGGGTCGGATTACAAAACCGTTTCCGAGAAATATATTGCCGAATTTTGGACGGACGTTAAGGGTATGAATATCCGCGAAGCGACCGTGCATCCTAAAGCAACGGAGAATATTGACGAAATTCTTTCCATTATTGAAACGCTTGTCGAAAAGGGGTATGCTTATCCCGTGGAAAACGGCGACGTATATTTCAGCCCCAAAAAATTTAACGAATACGGCAAGCTTTCACATCAGCCGCTGGAGGATTTGGAAGCGGGGGCGCGCATCAACATCGGCGAACTGAAAAAAGAGCCGATGGACTTCGCGCTTTGGAAAGGCGCCAAGCCCGGGGAACCCGCGTGGGATTCTCCGTGGGGCAAGGGCAGACCGGGGTGGCATATTGAGTGCTCCGCCATGGTGCGCCGCTATCTCGGGGAGACGATTGACATTCACTGCGGCGGGCAGGATTTGATTTTCCCGCACCACGAAAATGAAATTGCACAAAGCGAGTGCTGTAACGGTGTGCCGTTTGCCAATTATTGGATGCACAACGGGTATATCAACGTTGACAACGTGAAAATGTCGAAATCCTTGGGCAACTTCTTCACGGTGCGCGACGTCGCGGAAAAATACGGCTATGAGCCGATTCGCTACCTGATGATTTCTTCACAGTACAGAAGCCCCATCAATTACAGCGTAGATATCATTGAGCAGTGCAAGGCTTCTCTGACAAGGCTTTACACCTGCCGCGATTCTCTGGATTTTGCACTGAAAAATGCAGGGGACGGCGTTTCCGAAAATGCCGAAACGGTGAAAGCGCAGTTGGATTCGCGCCGTGCGCAGTTCTGTAAAGCGATGGATGACGACCTCAACACTGCCGACGGCATTGCCGCCGTATTTGAATTGGTGCGCGACATCAACGTGTCGGTTTTGGAATCCGATTCCAAATCGCTTATCGAATATGCCATCGGGCTGTTTGATGAATTGACAGGTGTTTTGGGTCTGGTTTACAACCGCAAAACAGACAACTTAGACAGCGAGATTGAAGCATTGATTGAAGCCCGTCAAGCGGCGCGCAAGGCGAAAAACTGGGCGGAGGCGGACCGTATCCGTGACGAACTCAAAAATCAGGGCATTGTGCTGGAGGATACCCCGCAGGGCGTGAAATGGCACCGTGTATAACAGGAGGTTTTTATGGAAGTTTTGAACAGAGCTGCGATTAAGGCGGAGGCGCGTAATTTCATCGGGCAAAACAGGCTTTGGCTGAAACTGTTTTTACCGTGCTTACCCATTCTGCTTTTGAGCGGCGGACTTTCTTACGGGATTTCGTTTTGGCGGACGTATTCCGAGCACGGCGGATACGAGGAAGTGCGTTATCAGACAGGCGGCGGGGTGGCAGGCCTTTTGCTGCTGCCGCTGACTGTGGCAATCGCAGGCTTTTTCCTCAATCATATTCGCGGGTTTCATCCCGAATGGAAAAGCCTGTATCAAGAGGGTTTTAATCGGTACGGCAAATATTTTGCGGTCGGTTTCATAACTAATCTTTTGATTGGCTTGTGGACGCTTTTGCTGATTGTGCCCGGTATTATAAAGGCGTTGGAATATTCGCAGGTGCATTATATCATCCACGACAATCCGAATCTGTCGCCGAGTCAGGCGCGCGACATCAGCCGCCGCATGACGGACGGTTTCAAAAGCGAACTGTTTATTATGGAACTCAGCTTTTTCCTTTGGTATATGCTGGTCGGTGCGACTATGGGCGTCGCGATGATTTATGTGTACCCGTACGTCAGCACCACACAGGCGATGTATTATGAGAATTTGAAAACTTACGCCATGACTGCCAATCGGGTTTCTCCCACGGAGTTTGGCACTTTGCCTGTTCCGCCTTATACACCGCCGTATAACGGCGGACAGCCGCCCTTTGCAGAGCCGCAGAACGGCGCGGATATATACGGTGCGCCGTCACAGCCGTCTGCGCCTTACGGTACACCGAACAGCGGATTTACACCACCTGCGTCTGAGGATACATTTCAGCCCGGTGACGCAGCGAATCCGCGGCAGACGCCGATGGACGGCTTCTCTTCCGAAAATGAAGAGAGGCGGTTTTAATTCGGAGAGAACCGATTTAAAAATACAGGGAAAGGAACGATACGGGCGAAAGCGTTACAGCGACACAGAAAGTTAAGAGACCCCGTATCACATGGTGATGAATATGAAATATGTTGTAGTTTTGTGCGACGGCATGGCGGATTATCCCGTCCCCGCGCTTGGCGGCAAAACGCCGATGATGTGTGCCGATAAACCGAATATAGACGCGCTCGCGAGCAAGGGCGAGGTCGGTTTGGTGCGCACGGTCGGGGAAGGGCTGAAGCCCGGCAGTGACGTTGCCAACATGAGTGTTTTGGGCTTTGACCCGAAGCTGTACTATACGGGTCGTTCTCCCTTAGAGGCGGCGAGCATCGGTGTGCAGCTGAAGGATACCGACGTGACACTGCGCACGAATTTAGTCACGCTTTCCGATGCGGAAAATTATGCGGACAAGACAATGGTCGATTACTGTGCGGGTGATATTTCCACTGCCGAAGCGGCGGAAATTATGAAAGATGTTGAGACGCGTTTCGGCAATGCACGCTTCAAATTTTATGCGGGCGTCAGTTACCGTCACTGTTTGGTTTGGGCAAACGGTACAACCGACCTCGGCGATATGACGCCGCCGCATGACATTTCGGGGCGCGTTATCGGGGAATACCTTTCCAAATCCGAAAATGCCAAAGAATTGATTGCAATGATGCAGGAAAGCTACGACTTTTTAATGGAACACCCCGTCAACAAAAAGCGTATTGCCGAGGGCAAGCGTCCTGCAAATTCCATTTGGATGTGGGGCGAGGGCAAAAAGCCCATGCTGCCGTCTTTTTATGATACGTTCGGCAAAAAAGGCGCGATTATATCCGCAGTCGATTTGCTGAAAGGTATTGCAAAATGCGCGGAGATGGAAGCCCCCGAGGTAGACGGTGCGACAGGCTACATAGATACGAATTTTGAGGGCAAGGCACAGGCGGCGGTAGAAGCGCTTCAAAACGGCTGTGACTTTGCGTATATCCATTTGGAAGCACCCGATGAATGCGGACACAGAAATGAGCCTGAAAACAAGGTGCGGGCGATTGAGATGATTGATTCGCGCGTACTGCCGATTGTGTTCAAGGGACTCGCGGAAATCGGTGAGGATTATAAAATCATGATTCTGCCCGACCATCCCACGCCGATTGTGACGCAGACACATGCCTCTGACCCTGTGCCGTATGTGATTTACCATAAGAATAAGGAAAAGCAGGGCGTTTCCACCGTCAACGAGGAAACGGCAAAGGCGACAGGGGTGTTCTTGGAAAACGGGCCCGATATTATGAAAAAATTTTTGGAGGAAGTTTAAATGCACGATTTTGCGATTGAAACCAAGTGCGTACAGTGCGGTTACAGCCCGAAAAACGGCGAACCGCGCGTGCTGCCGATTTACCAGTCCACCACGTATAAGTATGATACTGGCGAGGCGATGGCAAAGCTGTTCGACTTAGAGCCGGGGTATATGTATACCCGACTTGCCAATCCCACCAACGATGCCGTTGCGGCGAAAATCACAGCGCTGGAGGGCGGCGTTGCAGGCGTGCTGACCTCTTCAGGGCAGGCGGCAAACTTCTTCGCGCTCATCAATATTCTCGGCGCGGGCGACCATTTTGTTTCTTCTGCCACAATTTACGGCGGTACGTTCAATCTGTTTAACGTCACCATGCGAAAAATCGGTGTAGAGGTTACCTTCGTTGACCCCAATGCCGACGAGGACACGCTGAACGCGGCGTTCCGTCCGAATACAAAGGCGGTGTTCGGTGAAACGATTGCCAATCCGTCCTTGGATGTGCTGGATATTGAAAAATTCGCGCGTGTCGCGCATGCACACGGCGTACCGCTGATTGTCGATAACACATTCCCCACGCCGATAAACTGCCGTCCGTTTGAATTCGGTGCGGACATCGTAACCCATTCCACCACCAAATATATGGAAGGGCACGCCTCTACCATCGGCGGCGCGGTGATTGACAGCGGCAACTTTGACTGGGAGCAAAACGACAAGTTCCCCGGGCTTACCACACCCGATGAAAGCTACCACGGCGCGGTGTATACCCGCGATTTCGGTAAGGCGGGGTATGTGACCAAAATTGTGGCACAGCTTTTGCGTGATTACGGTTCTACGCCGTCTCCGCAAAACAGCTTCTATTTGAATCTCGGGTTGGAGACCTTGGCACTGCGTGTGGAACGCCATTGCGCAAATGCCCGCACCGTAGCCAAAGCGCTTTCCGAAAACGATAAGATTGCATGGGTCAATTATCCCGATTTGCCCGACAACAAATATCACGCGCTCGCACAGAAATATATGCCGAACGGCACCTGCGGCGTCATTTCCTTCGGCGTAAAGGGCGGCAGAGCCGCGGCGGAGAAATTTATGAATTCTCTGAAGCTTGCGGCAATCGTTACACACGTTGCCGATGCGCGTACCTGCGTCCTGCATCCCGCCTCTACCACGCACCGCCAGCTGAGCGATGCAGAATTGGAGGAGTGCGGTGTAACGTCCGACTTGATTCGGCTTTCCGTCGGTATTGAAAATGTCGACGACATTCTTGCCGACATTGCGCAAGCGTTGGAAAACGTATAAATATAAAGGGAAACGGTGCAAAACCGTGTTTTGATTTTGTACAGTGTTCCCCGAAAGGAGAGAGGAAATCTGTATGCGTAAAGAGAAGAAACCCGTAACAGCGGAAAAAAAGAAAAAAAGAGTGAAAATCTTGGCAGTGGTTTTGGCGGTTGTGCTGACTGTGGCAATCGGTCTCGGCATTTGGGCAATTCCCGTAAAGGGCGAAGCCAATTCCGAAACTTGGTCTGCGGATGACAGCTTCCGTATGGAAGATACCGTGCAGCTGCAAAAAGAACCCGGCAAGGATTTTGTGATTTTAAATCTGACGGATATTCAGTACAGCGATGCATTGGATTTTGCACAGCGCGGTTATACCAAAGAAACCATTCGTACCTTGATTGAGGAGACAAAACCCGATTTGATTACCATGACGGGCGACCAGGTTTGGACGCCTTTCCAAAAGCAGTCGCAGGGTGAATTGATTGCTTTCATAGATTCCTTCAAAATTCCGTGGGCGCCTGTATTCGGCAACCATGACGGGGAAGGCAATGCCGATAAGCAATGGCTTGCCGACCGTTACTTAGAGTCGGAATACTGTCTGTTCAAAAAAGGACCGAACAACATCGGCGGCGTCGGCAATTATGTTATCAATGTCATGGAAGGCACTAAAATTGTACAGTCGCTTATTATGATGGATTCGGGTGCGGGCTACAACTATAAGGATACGCCCGAATCGGAATTCATGATGTCCGATGCGATTGATCCCAAAACGCAGGAATACATACTGAATGCCGACGGCAGCCGCAAACAGGATTATTTCGGCACCAATTATATGTTTATTGAAAAAACGCAGATTGCGTGGTACAAATGGGTGATTGAAGGTTTGACTGCACAAAACGGCGGTGTAACGCCTGAATCTACCGCGATGTTCCACATTGCGCTTCCTGAGTATCATCTCGCATATTTGCAGTGGAAAGACAGCGGCTATGACCCCGCCATGGGCTTCGGTGAGAAGCGCGAGCAGGTTTGCTGTCCGAAAATCAATACGGGCTTTTTCGAGGTGATGAAAGAACTCGGCAGTACCAAAAATGTCGTGGTCGGGCATGACCATGTGAATTGCTATTCCGTGCTGTACGACGGCATCCGCCTTTCCTACGGCTTGAAGACGGGCGACCGCTGTTATGCGGACAATGACCTCAACGGCGGTACCGTGCTGACGGTTTCCGACAGCGGTGTAACCGTAGAGCATAAGTATGTTGAGGTAAAATAAGCGAACAGAGGATATTGAAAGGGATGTAGTTTAAGGATTTTTAAGATGATAATCGAAAACGATAGTTATATTTTGGATGTGGATACAAAAACAACAGCAGAATATTATAAAACAAATTCTGTTTGCGACTGTGCAGATTGCAGAAACTTTCAATTACAGGCGAGACAAAAATTCCCATTGCTCACACAGATTTTAGCAGAATTGGGTGTGGATATCAGCCGACCTGATGAATCGGCGGCATATGATATGGACAATAGAGTCTACTATGACTTTGTTGCCTATACAGTTTCGGGAAGAATATTGCAAGCGAATGCATATGCGTTTTGTATTACAGATTCCGATATGCCTCTGAAGATTATTATCAATAATCAGTATATTCCCAACGAACAGCAAGCAGAGGCGTATTTTACGGTTACTGTTACAGATTTTCAACTGGATTGGCAGTTGAACGAGCCGTATCCTGTACAGCGTTCATATTCAGTGCAATCGTATGGAAAGCGTTTTCTGCATAAACTCAAAAAGTTATTTTTTAGAGCGAAGTTTTCGGAACTTCCACCCACACCACAATGGGATAAGATTGTTGAAATGATGTATGACATGCAGTTGGATGCTTTCGGTGACAAGGTAGTACGCGTTATTTATTCGGTTGACCGAACAATGCGCTATGTAATATTGAAAGATGAAAAGGGCTTGTATACCTATCATCTGGAATCCATTTATCAGTTCGATGAAGAAGAGTGGAAATACGTTTCCTCAAAAACGAATACTATTCCTGCAATGTGGGAGCCTTTTCAAAATGCTTTAGGTTCATCCATTTTTTCTAACGAACAGGATTTGTTAAAAGAAATGGAGTCAGAGCCCGAGTATAAGCAGTATTTCTCGTAATATTTTTTTGAATTTGAAAATCTGTTAAAATCCATCAAAAAACGGTTTGTGTTAAGGCACAAGCCGTTTTTTGTTTGCACCGATTCACGTAAGATAAACGGGAATGCATATCTGTAGGGACGAACGCTGATAAAATTTTGCGGAACAACAAAAAGGTTGTTCCCTACACGTTTACCAAATTTACTTCGTGCCGTGCGGGATTCTTCGGCTGCGTCTCAGAATGATAAGCCCGTACAGCCTGCCGTTTTAAGCCTGCCGTCGGAATACGCAAAAAAGACCCGCAAACGGTTTTGCGGGTCTTAATAGGATTTATTTGACGGTTAAGATTTACGATATATGCCGAGCTTGTCTGGCTTCAGATTGCGGATCTGTTTGTCTAAACTGACTTCCAGTACGGCGGCGATGCGCATTGCCGTAGAAAGTGATGTGTCCGCACCTTTGTTGATAATGTTCTGATATTGCCGTACAGAAGTATCGGCAAGCTCTGCAACCTTTTTCTGTGTGAAATGCTTTTCTGCTCTGGCAATTTCCAGGGCTTTTGCAAATTCATGGTTGATTGTCATACAACCACCTCCCGAACAGAAATTATAGAGCAAATCTTGTTTCATTGCTATGCATTAAAGTGCGCATTTGTAAAAATATGTATAAATATCGCGATTTTGGTGTTTATACGGTACATTATGGTGTATACCCTCTTATACAATATTTTCTCCTGAAAAACAAAAAAGCCTTGAAAAATCAAGGCTTTCTAAGTGTAAAAATGATATAAAATAGATGTTACTTTGTCGCGTGTATAAAATTAAGCAAAAAAGAAAGCCTCGTACGCGAATTGCGTGTCGAGGCTCTCGGCTGGTGGACGTTAACGGACTCGAACCGCTGACCCTTCGCACGTCAAGCGAATGCTCTACCAACTGAGCTAAACGTCCTTTTTTGTTGCTGTTGTATTATAGCGGAAACCGAATGAAAAATCAAGCCTTTTTTCAAGATTTTTTCAAAAATACGCAAAAATATAAACGGCAGGGGAAAACACCGTCTCTTTGCCGCATATAGATTTATGTATAAGATAAGAAAGAAAAGCAGATAAAGGAAACGGTGAGAACCATGCAGTCAACAGAAAATCATTCTTTTGAAAGGGCAGAGATGCAGTATACCCCGCGTGCGGCACCTGTCTCTTATACACATCTGACGCTGCCGACGATAAGGC
>UQFM01000029.1 GCA_900540295.1 uncultured Oscillospiraceae bacterium | reverse complement strand
CGAGATACTGATCGGTCTCGTGGGCTCGGAGATGTGTATAAGAGACAGGACTTTGCTCGACCTATCAGGAATGGCTGATGAGCGCGGAATACATTATGGCAGAGGGCAATCAAAACGTCATTCTTTGCGAACGCGGCATCCGCACCTTTGAAACGGCGACGCGCAACACGCTCGATCTAACCGCTGTACCGATGCTCAAAGAGAAAACCCATCTGCCCGTCATTATCGACCCGAGCCACGCGGCAGGCATTGCCCGTATGGTCAAGCCCATGTCCTTCGCGGCGGCGGCATGCGGTGCGGACGGCTTGATGATTGAAGTCCACAACGACCCCGCGCACGCATTGTGCGACGGTCCGCAGGCACTGCGCCCCGAAGAATTTGCAGAGGTCACCGCGGGCGTGCAGAAGATTTTGAAGGCAGTAAAGGAATGATCGTATGAAAATCGGAATTGTCGGCTTGGGGCTTATAGGCGGGTCCCTTGCCAAAGCATTGAAATACAACACCGCACATACCGTCCTCGGTTGGAATCGGAATCAGGACACACTTTTAAAGGCGAAACTGCTCGGTGCGGTGGACGGGGAACTGACAGATGAAGAAATCCCGCAGTGTGATATGCTCATCTGCGCGCTGTACCCGAAATTAACGGTGGAATTCGTGCAGAAATACGCGCCCGTCCTCAAAAAAGGCGCGATTGTCATAGACTGCTGCGGCGTGAAACGCGCGGTTTGCGAACCGCTGTGGGAAGCTGCGGCACAATACGGTTTTAAATTCTACGGCGGGCACCCGATGGCGGGTCTGCATTTCTCGGGTTTTTCGTATTCGGATGTATCTATGTTTCAAAACGCGTCGATGGTACTCGTCCCCCCGAAAGATGCGGACATCAACGATTTGGCGAGCTTAAAGGCGCTGTTTACTTCCATCGGCTTTACCAATATGCAAATCACCACGCCCGAGGAGCATGACCGTATTATCGCCTACACCTCTCAGCTGGCGCACGTGGTCTCGAACGCCTATGTGAAAAGCCCCGAGGCACAGGTACACAACGGCTTTTCGGCAGGCAGTTACAAGGATTTGACCCGCGTAGCTAAGCTGAACGCAGGGATGTGGACGGAGCTGTTTTTTGAAAACGCCGACAATCTGATTGCGGAAATCGACGGTATTATTGCCAATTTACAGCAGTACAGCGACGCGCTGAAAAATCAGGACGAAGAAACATTATATACACTTTTAAAAGCGGGCAGTGACCGCAAGGAACAAATCGACGGTATGTATCAATCGTAAAGCGGGGAGAAAGCTATGAAAACAGTTGCCGTGCACACGGGCACAAGCTATGACATTACCATAAAAAACGGGATTTTGGACGAAATCGGCGAAAAGCTCCGCGCACTGACGTCTGCAAAAACCGCCGTACTCATTACAGACGATATTGTGGACAGACTTTACGCCGCACGTGCGGAAAAATCGTTGCAGACGGCGGATTTTCAAACGCTGAAATTCGTATTTCCGAACGGCGAACGCTCAAAAAACATTCACGTTTATGCAGAGATTTTAGAGTTTTTGGCACAGAACCGTGTGACCCGCACCGACTGCATTGTGGCACTCGGCGGCGGTGTGGTCGGCGATATGGCAGGCTTTGCGGCGGCGACCTATCAGCGCGGCATCGACTTTATTCAAGTGCCGACCACCATGCTTGCGTGCGTGGATTCTTCCGTCGGCGGGAAAACGGCGATTGACCTCACGGCGGGGAAAAATTTGGCGGGTGCGTTTTATCAGCCACGCGCCGTGCTTTGCGACCCCGAAACGCTTTCCACACTTTCCGAACGCCTGTTTTCCGACGGTATGGCGGAAGTGATAAAATACGGCGTGATTTTTGACAAGGCGTTTTTTGATTTTCTACTTACAAACGAGGCAAAAGAAAATTTGGAGACTGTTATTGAAACCTGTGTCAAGCTGAAGCGCGACGTGGTGGAGCAGGACGAAAAGGACAAAGGACTGCGCGGACTTTTAAACTTCGGACATACCTTGGGACACGCCGTGGAAGGGTGCAGTGATTTTTCGGTTTCGCACGGCAGTGCAGTGGCAGTCGGGATGGTGCTCGCCTCGCGCGGAGCGTATCGTACAAAAATGACCGATGCGGACTGCACCGCACCGCTTTTGGAAATCTTACAAAAATATGACTTGCCGACCGAAACGGAATATTCCGCAGAACAGTTGCTCGAACGCGCCCTGTCCGACAAAAAGCGGGACGGCGGCTCGATTACGCTGGTCATTCCGAAAGCATTGGGGGATTGTGTTCTGCACAAAATCAACACCGATGCGCTTCTGCCCTTTATCGAGAAAGGACTCGCGCAATGAACGTTATGATACAGCCGTCCGCACTTTCGGGCACAGTTTCCGCAATTTCTTCCAAATCCGACGCGCACCGCATTTTGATTGCGTCGGCGCTTGCAGACGCGCCGACAGAAGTACAGTGCAATGTGCTGTCCGCAGACATCCGCGCCACGGCGGACTGTCTTTGTGCGTTGGGCGCGCATATCGAATTTGCAGGCGGAAGAATATTGGTAGAGCCGATTCAGACGCAGAAAGATTTTTCTGTGCTCGACTGTAACGAAAGCGGCTCTACCCTGCGCTTTTTACTGCCTTTGGTTTCCGCCCTCGGGGTAAACGGCGAATTCACGGGACGCGGACGGTTACCCGAACGCCCCGTAACCGATTTACGGCAGGCGATGGAAGCGCACGGCGTCACCTTTTCGCCGAACGGCATATTTCCGATTCACACCTGCGGACAGCTGACCGCAGGAAATTACATCTTAAAAGGCAATGTCAGTTCACAGTATGTAACAGGGATTTTGTTCGCCCTGCCGATTTTAGACGGCGACAGTACATTGGAATTGTTGCCGCCCGTGGAATCCAAAGCGTATATTCAAATGACGCTCCATACACTGCAAAAATTCGGTATTACTGTAAAAGAATCGAAAAATACTTTCTATATAAAAGGTAAGCAAACCTACCGAACGCCTAAAGCCGTCACAGTAGACGGCGATTGGTCGAACGCGGCATTTTTCCTTACGGCAGGCGCACTTCGCGCCCCTGTAACCGTCACGGGACTTTTCCCCGATTCCATACAGGGCGATAAGGCGGTGCTCGATGTGCTGTCGCGCATGGGCGCAAAAGTGACGCGGCAGGAAAATACTGTCACGGTCTCTCCCGCTCCCTTACACGGCGTGACGGTGGATGCGTCCGATATTCCCGACCTTGTGCCGATTCTCTCCGTTGCGGCGGCATATGCAGACGGCGTGACCGAATTTACAAACGCGGGCCGTCTGCGCATAAAGGAATGTGACCGTCTGTCGGCAATTTCGGAAATGCTCGGAAATCTCGGCATCCCAACCGAAGAAACCGCAGACACGCTGCGCGTGTACGGCGGCACAGTGCAGGGCGGCACGGTACAGGGCTTTAACGACCACCGTATGGTGATGTCCGTTGCCGTCGCCGCATCGGCGGCACACGGTGCGGTAACCGTGCAGGGCGCAGAAGCGATTCGGAAATCCTATCCGCATTTCTTTGCAGATTTTAAACTTTTGGGAGGCAAAGCAAATGTCCTCGATTCTTAACGGAAAACATATTCAGGTTTCTGTGTTCGGGCAGTCCCATTCTGCCGCAATCGGCGCGGTGATTGACGGACTCCCCGCAGGCTTTCGGGTGGACGAAAAAGAGGTTGCCGCTTTTATGGCGCGCCGTGCGCCCGGAAACGCAAAATTCGCCACCAGCCGAAAAGAGGCGGACGCGCCCGTCGTTTTGTCGGGACTCTTAGACGGCGTCACCTGCGGCGCACCGCTCGGCGTGATGATTCAAAACACCAACACCCGTTCAGGGGATTACAGCAATCTGCGCACGACGCCCCGCCCGTCCCATTCCGATTATGCGGCGGCGGTGCGGTATAACGGCTTTAACGACATCGCGGGCGGCGGGCATTTTTCGGGACGACTGACCGCCCCGCTCGTGTTTGCTGGCGCAGTATGCATGCAAATTCTTAAACAAAAAGGCATTGACATCCGCGCGCATATTTATTCGGTCGGCGATGTATGCGACACACCGTATGACCCTGTGCAGATTCAAACCGAGAATACGGCGGCGAAGGCGTTCCCCGTGCTTTCCGACGAACAGGGCGAAAAAATGCAGGCGGTGATTGAAGCGGCACGCTTGGATGCAGACTCTGTCGGCGGCGTGGTGGAATGCGCCGTCACAGGCGTACCCGCAGGCTTCGGCGACCCGATGTTCGACGGCGTGGAAAATCAGCTTGCGCGCCATCTGTTCGCTATCCCCGCGCTGAAAGGGTTAGAATTCGGCAGCGGCTTTGCGGGCGCAAAAAAACGCGGCAGTGAAAATAACGACCCGTTCACGGTAGATGCGAACGGCAATATCGTCACCGAGAAGAACGACCACGGCGGGATTTTGGGCGGCATCACCTCGGGTATGCCGATTGTGTTCCGCGCGGCGTTCAAGCCCACACCGTCAATCGGCAAGGTACAGCAAAGCGTGCATTTGGAGAAAAAGACAGCGGAAGAACTGCAAATTTCAGGGCGGCACGACCCGTGCATCGTCCCGCGCGCCGTACCTGTGGTGGAAGCGGTCACGGCGATTACAATTTTAGATTTGCTGGGTGGAAAATAATATGGAAAATTTGGATTTAAACGAATTGCGCAATGAAATCAATGCAATCGACGCACAGTTAGTACCCCTCTTTTTAAAACGGATGGGCGTTTCCTTAAAGGTCGCGCAATATAAGCAGGCGAACCGCAAGCCCGTTTTAGACCGCGCCAGAGAACGCGAACTGTTAAAACGCGTGGGCAATATGGCAGAGGATGCGGATTTAGGGCTGTATACACGGCTTTTGTATGCCGATATTATGGGGCTTTCGCGCTCCTATCAGCGAAAATATTTGGACGGCGAACAATCCGCATTCGTGCAAAAGGTGCAAACGGCAATTCAATCGCCGAAGCAGTTGGATTTGCCCGAGGACGCGGTTGTCGCGTGCCAGGGCGTAGAGGGCGCATATTCTTCCCTTGCGTGCGCACGGTTGTTTAAGCGCCCCGATATTCTGTTTTTTGACGCGTGGGAGGGCGTATTCTCCGCGGTACAGCAGGGACTTTGCCGATACGGCATTCTGCCGATTGAAAACAGCACGGCAGGGTCTGTCAACCACGTGTACGACCTAATGCATCAATACAAATTTCACATTGTCAAAAGCGTACGCTTAAAGGTGGAACATGCCCTGCTTGCCAAAAAAGGCGCAGAGCTTTCGGAAATTAAAGAAATTTTCTCGCACGAGCAGGCAATTAACCAGTGCAGTCGGTTCTTAAACGGACTTACGGGCGTAAAGGTCACGGTCTGCGCCAATACCGCCGCCGCGGCAAAGCGTGTGGCGGAAAGCGACCGCCGCGACATCGCCGCCATTTCTTCGAAAGACTGTATGGAGCTGTACGGACTGTCGAGCCTTTCCGAGAACATTCAAAATTCCGACAGCAATTACACGCGCTTCATTTGCATCGGCAAGGATTTGGAAATTTTCCCCGGCGCGAATAAAACCAGCTTAATGCTGACGCTTCCGCACAAGCCCGGTTCGCTTTATGATGTGCTGTCGCGCTTTTACGCGTTGGACATCAACCTTTTAAAGCTGGAAAGCCGTCCGCGTCCGAACAGCGATTTTGAATTCCGATTCTATTTCGATGTGGAAGCCTCGGTGTATTCGGAGAATTTTTTACGGATGCTTTCGGAATTGGAAGCCTCCACCGAGCAATTCTGCTATCTTGGCAGTTACACCGAGATTTTGTAGACGCTTGTCGATTTCTGTCTTTTTGTTATTTTTATGTTGCTTTTTGTTTACAAAACGTTCAACAAATGGCTATTTTCAGGAAATAATTTGTCCGTATACTGAAGACATCAAATCAAGAGAGACACTTGGTTTGGTCGAACAGAATTACCCCCTTCTGTTTGAAGAACTTTTTCATTTCTCCCCCTTCTTTTTCAACAAAAGAGAAAAACCGTCTGTGCTCCCCCACAGGCGGTTTTTTCTTTGTTTTTTGACATATACCGCAAGGCTTATTCTTTCAAGCAGAAAGCTCATGCTATTTTCTGCATGAGCTTGTCATATTTTTTAAAAACGCGTTCAAAGATTTTGCGGCTGTCTTTATCTACATACACCAAAACAACACTGCTTTGTGCTTTTTGGGCTTTTCCGCGGATACGGTCTTTCACGCGGGAAAACACCGCATCACTCGGTGCAAAGGCAGACACTGCCTGCCGCAATAAGCTGTCTGTATCAAACATCGGTAACGCCCTCTTTCTCCAAACTGATTTTAAAGCTTTGCTTTGCCTTTTGCAAACGCGTGCGCACGGCGGACGCGCTGATTTTCAAAAATTCGCCGATTTCTTCACTCGTGAAGCCGAAGCTTTTCAGCGTCAGCAATTCGCGGTCCGCATCAGGCAGACGGGCAAGCGCCAGCTGTATGCCGATATGCGCCCCGCTGTTTTCGTCTGCGGCGCTTTGTGCGGGCAGAAATTGCTCGGCGGAGGATTTGCTTTTTTCTCCCGCGTATTTTTGCCGCAGAAAATCGTTTTTCAGATTGACCGCGCACCGAAACACCCACGCGCGCCAACTGTCGGGTATTTTGCCGCCGTCGAGAGTTTTCCAGACACGCAAAAATACCTCCTGCGCCAAATCCTCGGCGGCTTCCGCCCCGAAACAGACGTTAAAATACGAAAATACATCGCGGAACAGCTCCGCATATACGCGGTCAAACGCCGCATCCTTTTCTCCCGTACTCATCGGCGGCGAATAGAGCCGACGTCGCGGGCAAGCAGCTGTACAAGATCAAAGGTGGCTTTCGTGGCGCGTACCGTACCGACGTCCTTTATCAGCAATACCTTTTCGCAGAACTGCTCGGCAGAAACCTTTTTATCAATCCGCACCGTGCCGACGTCCTTTATAATCAGCTTGCCGGAAACCGCTTGCAAAAGGGTCGGTGTAAGGTAAAGCTCGCCCATATCCTGTTTTATCAGAATTCTGCCGTCGGTTTCCGCATATAAAATATCCTCGGCCTCCAAATCGATGTTGCTTTTGATGACATTCGGCGACGCAACAATCATAGCGGAAATGACCCTGCCGTGTGCAGTCGGCGGCACGGACGGCACAATCGCCAACTCATCCGCATAATATTTGTTTTCGCCGTCAGAAGTGAATTTTTCAGCGTGTAAAACGACGGTGTCCGATAAAAATTCCAAGCCGTCAAAGTTCATCGGTATTGCTTTTCCGTTGATGTTTAACAGCTTTACATTTTTACTGCTCTGATCATAAACGACCTTTCCGTTTACAATCAAAGAAACCTGCTTTTCAGGAGAAATCGGCAAAACACACACCGAACCGTTAATCACGTGAATGCTCTCGCCGTCAGGCAGATTTGCATCGCTCAAGGTGATGCTGCCGTTGTATGTGTATATTTGCACGTCCGCGTCCACATAAACCTTCATTGCCACATTGTGCATTTCGATTTTCGCAAATGCGGCGCGGGTCTCCTCATCCGCGGTCTTCGGTAAAATCACCAGCGCCGCATTCTGAACGGATTCGATTTCACCGACCGCATCGACGGAATTGTAACCGCGCAGGTCACAGACCGCTACATTTTTAAATTTCATAGGGGAACTCCTTTTTTCGGTTGTACAAGGGGGCAGACCTGCCCTGTGCTGTGGGAGATTCTTGTGCTTCTCGGAATGACAATTTTATTACAAACGAATTGCACAAAATAAATTCGATTCACAAATTG
Source organism: uncultured Oscillospiraceae bacterium (assembly GCA_900540295.1). Taxonomy (GTDB): domain Bacteria; phylum Bacillota; class Clostridia; order Oscillospirales; family Acutalibacteraceae; genus Fimenecus. The sequence continues at coordinate 12,098 of UQFM01000029.1, read as the reverse complement.
TAGGGGTCGCTGAGGTCAGCGACCCGCGGGCGAACGCAGTTCGCCCCTACGGTTTATGTGTTACCGTTTCTTTTATATCCCACAAAGAAAGACGCAGAAAGCGTTGTCACTGTCTGCGTCTTTTTACACTTTAAAAATTATTTATAGAAGCCGTAAAGCGAAGAAGTATCGGTCGCGGTATTGTCTACATACCAGGAATTCTTGATTTGTGCAACCACAACATCTGCTTCGGCGACGGCTTTGCCGTCCTCTGTGGAAACGGTCACGGTATAGCATTTCACTGCGCCGATGTCCGCCGCCTGCACACCGTAGGTCGCAAGTGTTTCAGCAGACAGTGCCGATTTGTAGACCGCCAAATCCATTTCCTTTTCGGCTTTGACTGCGGTTGTGAATTTATAATCCTCACCGTATGCCGTTTGGTATGCGCCGATAGATTTGAAGCTTGTTTGGTTGCCAGTGTTTTTGTCGAATTCATCCTCTGTACCCGTCAGAGACTGCCCGTATTTCATCACATTGCCCTCAAGCACGGTGAACATGATTTCATCGGTCATATAATCGTCACCGAACACGGCTTTGCGCACTTCTGTAAGCTTCGCAAAATAGCTTGTAAAAATCGTGTCGTAATCGTCCCAACCGTTCGCGGCCAGTTCCACATAATAGTCATACATCGTGTCAATGACCTGCCCCTGCAAAGAGCCGTCGTCGTTTTTCGATTTTTCGCCCATATAGGATTCTTCATTATAGCCCTTATAGCCGCATTTTTTAATATCGTCGCCGGGCTTGTAAGCCGTATCACGGTAAATTACGGGATTCATATAGTAGGCACGAATAAAATCGCCGTATTTCTGGCTTTTGCTGATGAGCGCGTTTTTATAGGCATTGTAGCCGTCGCCTGTCTGAGCGATGGTGTCCACATAATTCCGCGCCACCTCTTCGGGATGATACGCCGTATATTTCGCTTTAAAGGTAAACACCGTAATCAGCACAAGAGCGGCAAGAACGGCAAAAAACGCGGCTGTGGCATACAGCTTTAAATTAAAGCCTTTTTCTTTTTTTTCCATTACTATCCCCTCCTTATGCGTTTTCACCGTCGGCAGACTCTGCGAGCTTTGCCGACGCGCGGCGTTCTTCGAGTGCTTTGGTAATCATTTCTTTCTTCTCGCCGACCATATCATAAAACAAAATCGGTACGCCCTGCAAAATCACGAATACCGCGGGGATAATGGTGTAAATCATCAGCAGTTTATTCAGCGTTGCATCGGTCTGTGCGGCGTAGGCAATATTCGCGTCTGTGGAAACCATATAACCCGACCATTTGTACAGAAGCCAAGGCCCGAGCCCCTTGGTAAAGGCGGATGCAACCTTGGAGAACAGACCGTAGCCCGCATAAGCAAGACCGTCTTGGCGTTTGCCCGTTTTGTATTCGATTTCGTCCACGCAGTCCGCAATCATGATGTTCGGCGTGACGTTGGTGTTGCCGTGCTGAAGACCGCAGAAGAAATTGAGAATCAGGAACGGAATAATCAAGCCGTCGTTAAAGCCGATACCGCGCGACACAAGGAACAGAATCCCCATGGAAGACGCGCCGTATACGCAGAACAGAATGAACGTCTGCTTTGTAGAGAATTTTTTCAAAACAAGGTTCACAAGCAGTGTGCCGACCGCCGTACCGATACCCATCGGCAAAAGCAGTGCCAGTTTCAAATCCTTGGAGCCGAGCAGATAAACCGCTATGTACAGAGAAACCGTGCCGTACACGCCGCGCCCGAAGCCGCAGAGCTTTGTAAGCGAGACCATCAGCAGATTTTTGTAAGTGAAAACAACCTTGATAGCGTCTTTCAAATTGACCTTTTCCTGTGTGTAGGGTACGTTTTCTTTGTTGTTCGTAAAGAAAATCATGGTGAACAGGATAAGCCCCAATGCGCAGACCGCCGTAGAAATAACAAGGTCAAGACCTCTGCCTTCGGCATTTCTGTATTGCTGTTCGCCCATGACCCATTTCATGACAGCGGCAACAACCATCAAAACCACCATACCGCCCGACTGCCCGACAGAGCGTAGGAAAGAGGCAATAGAAATTGCGCTGGAGCGTTCCTTGGGATTCGGTGAGCAAAGCGAGCCGAAGCAGTTTGCGGGACTTTCCACGGCACAGCTGAAGGCGGTATAGAGCGAATAAATCACAAACATCCAAATGATTGCCGCTGTTTGGCTGTTGGTGTTCGGCGCAACGAATACAAGCATTGCGACAATCGCCAACGGCACGACGCCGAAGCCGACCCACGGCTTGACCTTGCCGAATTTGGTGCGCGTGTTGTCGACCAAATAGCCGATAACCAATTCACAGACCGCACCGACAATGCCCGCGACCAGAAACACCAGCGAAATCATATTCGCCATGACGTCCGAGTCAAAGCCCTTGCCCTTAAATGCAAAGTCGGCAAAGAAGGTGGCGGTGTAATCGGGCATCCAGCCTGTCATCAGGGCGACGCCGAACAGTCCGATGCCGAAAGTCCAAATTTCGGACTTTTTCATGTATTTTTTCATACAAAACCCCTTTTCTCCGAACCGTGTTCGGAATAAGATAAGCAGAAAAAGAGCGCCCACAAACGCTCTTTTCCCAAACGGTAATTAACAAATATTATATGCTTTGCATATAAAAACAGCAATTCGCGTTTTTCACAAAATTCAGGCGCAATTTATGACACATTCGCGAGATACATTATTCGCATATATCTTCAATCACCCGCGTATAGCTTTGCTCATCGGGCATAATCACGTCAAGCGCCGCAGGCAAAATGCGGAAGGTGCTTTCCGTGACATACTCGCATTCGCCGTCCACATTGACCGCCGCAGGATTTTTTGAAAGGATTTGCAGTTTTTTGCCGCGTACAAATTCGGTAAAATCCCATGAGAGGTGTTCCCCGCGCTTGTATTTGCCCACCAGCCCCGCCAACTTCAGTCTGCCGACGGTTTTGCGCACCAAAATAAAGTCGAGTTTGCCGTCATCGGGCACTGCCTTCGGCGCACCTTTATAGCCGCCGCCGTACCAACGGGAGTTGGCGCAGAGCGCAAACAGCATTTTGCCCTCCACAACCTTTTCATCGTCCACAATGATTTTGAACTCGCTGTTCAGCCGACGGAACAGACAGTAGAACAGCGACATCGTGTAGGCGAATTCTCCGCCCACGCCCGGCAGTTTTTTAAAATACGCCTGCTTCGCGCAGACCTCGGCATCCAAGCCCATAGAGCACTGGTTAATCGCCACATGGCCGCCCGCGTCAATCAAATCGAATTTGCGCGTGCCCGCATGCACCTGCGCGCCGATATCCAACAGCTTATCACTGCCGCCGAAAATACGTGCAAAATCGTTGCCCGAACCGAGCGGCAAAATGCCGACAGACACATTCGGGTATTTATATGCGCCGTTGACCACCTCATACAGCGTGCCGTCGCCGCCGCAGGCATAAAACCGAATCGGTTCGCCCGTTTTCGCCGCGCTTTCCGCGTAAGCTCTGCCGTCCCCCTTCGCTTTTGTAACATAGATTTCAAAGGGAATCTCGGGATGCGCCTGAAAATAGGCTTCAATTTGCGGGATAATACGTGTTGCCGCCTGACCCTTGCCCGCCGCAGGATTTACAATAAAAATATGTTTCATTGCACTCACCTAACCGTTACTCATTTAAAATACATATATAACTGACACGGAATCATACCGTTGTAAAGCTTGCGCCGTTTGTCCGCTTTTCGCCCGAACAGCGTTTCAAACTCCGCTTCGGGGCTAATGATGCTGTAACTGAAGCCGTGCCGCCGTTCAAATACCTTCCCCATCTCCTGTATCAGCCGTGCCGCCGCGTGCGGGTCCTGTAAGCGTTCACCGTAAGGGGGATTGGTGACCAGTGTGCCGCGTTCGGTTTTCGGCTTAAAGCGGCACACATCGCCGTGTTCCAATACAATATACTCAGATACCCCTGCACGCAATGCGTTTTCGCGCGCAATTTTCAAGGCTTCGCGGTCAATATCCGACCCGTAAGCCGTAAACTCGGGGGCTTCCCGTTTTGCCGCACGCGCACGTTCGCGCTCCGTCTCCCAGATTTCGGCGGGCAGCCACGCGAAACGCTCTGCCGCAAAGTGACGGCGCACCCCGGGGGCAATATGGAGCGCCAGCATCGCGCCTTCAATCAAAACGGTCCCCGAGCCGCACATCGGGTCATACAGCGTGTGGTACGGACGCAGATGCGAAAGCGCGCAAAGCGCCGCCGCCAAGGTCTCGCGCATCGGCGCATCATTCGCCGCGGGGCGGTATCCGCGTTTGTGCAGCGGCACACCCGTAGTGTCGATACAAATACAGACCTCATTTTTGAGGATGGAAAAATCCAAGCGGCATCTTGCACCTGTTTCTTCGAACCAATCTTTATGATATACGGTTTTCAGCCGTTCTACGGCGGCCTTTTTAATAATTGCCTGGCAGTCGCTGACACTGTGCAAATCCGACTTCAGACTGTAGCCCTTGACAGGGAATTCATCGTATTCGCCAATCCAATTTTCCAGCGGCAGTTTTTTCACGCCCTGAAACAGGTCTTCAAAGGTATGCGCCGTAAACCGCCCGAGGACCAAAAGAATCCGCTCGGAAAATCGGGAGCAGATGTTGGCGCGCGCCAATATCGCCTCGTCCCCCGAAAAAAATACCCGTCCGTTTTCCGCGGAAACATCCTCTGCGCCCATTTCGCGCAGTTCCTGTGCCACAAGACTTTCCAAGCCGAACAGACACGGTGCAGAAAAATTCAAATGCATTTGTTATACCATTCCTAATCGTATTCAAAATAAGTATATATAGATTCAAATTAAAAATCAACCTTTTTGTTGGATTTCCTGTCTGTTTGTTATATGCTTTTTTGCCGATTTTTCCCTTTTTTCATGTTGTTTTGTAAAAATCTTCCGAAAACAGACCAAAAACCGAACTGCGGATACAAAAAGGCGGTACGGCAATATAAAACAAGTCAAAAACGGTAAAAACACACGTTTTTCCGTCAAAATCCGCCGTTGCAGTTCCTGCGAACCTATGATACAATCAATCCATGATAAAAGAAGGAGAGAAAACCATGTTACAAAATGTGCCCGGCACGGTATTGCCGTGGACAGAAGGGTTACAGCAAAACGCTTTTGCCGTTTTGTCTCCCGTTTTGGCAGTCACAAAAGGCTTAACGCTTTCACAGCTGCGCGAACTGACAGGCTTGGAAGGCTCCACGATTCAAAATTGGGTCAAGCGCGGCTGGGTGGAAAATCCGACGGGCAAGCGATACGGCGAAGCGCAGATTGTACGCATTGTCATCATCAACATGCTGCGCAATTCCATGCAGCTTGAAAAAATCATTGCACTGATGGCATACATAAACGGACGTGTGGATGACCGCAGTGACGATATTATTCCCGACCGTGAACTGTTCAGCTTGCTGTGTTCGGTCATATTTGAGGCGGACCGTATGCACTCGACCGACCGCGAGGTGATTGCCTCGATTATAGACAGCCGTATGGCAAATTACCGTGTGCCGAATGCACAGGCAGGCGAAAAACTGCGCCGCGCCGTGCTTTGTATGGTGCTGGGCTTTATCGCTTCCGAAATCAAAAAACAGGCGGACGCAGAATACAACGCGCTGTTCGCCTGATGCTTTGAAATATTTTATAAAAAGGAGAATCCGTATGATTTTAACAACAACACCGCAGGTAGAGGGCTATCCCGTCAAAAATTACTTAGGCATTGTTTGCGGCGAGGTTGTCGCAGGCGTAAACTTTGTGAAAGATTTTGCGGCGGGCTTAACCAACTTTTTCGGCGGACGTTCCAATTCCTACGAGGATGAATTGATTGAAGCGCGGGAGTCCGCAATTCGGGAAATGGCACAGCGCGCCGAACAGATGGGCGCCAATGCCGTTATCGGTATTGATATTGACTACGAGGTACTGGGTCAGGGCAATATGCTGATGGTCACCGCCGCAGGGACTGCGGTGATTGTGTAAACCTCCCCTACGCGGATGTGCGTACCGAAAAAGCGAAGCGGCAGGATACCGTACGGTATCCTGCCGTTTTGTGTGCCTAAAAGAACCCTGCCGTTCGCTTATTTTGCACGGTTGCCGCGCAGGGCGCGCACCAGCTCCTGCGGCTTCGGCGGTTTGCCGTACATCAGCACGCCGATTTTATAAATCGCCGCCGCCAAATATCCGATGAAAACGGTGGAAACTATCAAAACAATTACGGAAATTACAATCTCATAGCTTTCCACATGCCCCAATGCAATGCGGGTAAACATTGCCATCGGCGAAGTGAACGGAATAAAGGACGCCGCCTTCATCACGCCGTTGTCCACATCGTTCATCATGGAAAATACGGTAATCATAAAGGATGCAATCATCAAAAAGGTTACGGGCATAACCAAAGTGTTGATGTCCTCCAAACGGCTCGCCAAAGACGCAAGCGCACCGTACAGGAACGAATACAGCAAATACCCCAGCACGAAGAACAGGACGGTGTATAAAAGCATGGAAAGCGGCATAGCGAAAATACTTTCGACGATTGTATTGCCCGCCCAATAGCTTTTGTTGACGCCGTAGAACACAAACGCACTGCCGAGCAGAAGCACTAACTGTGTAAAGCCCGCCGCGCCCGCACCGAGCACTTTGCCGAACATCAGATTCACAGGCTTTGCCGAAGTAATCAGCAGTTCCATGGCGCGCGAGCTTTTCTCCACGGCGACGCTCTGCGCCACAAACTGCCCGTACAAAAGCACAGCCATATACAGCAGGAACATTAAAATATAGGTGTAAAAGAAATTTTTGCTTTGGTCGTTGCCTAAAATGACGGTTTCCGCTGTCACAGACGCCTGCATGACGCCTGCGGCTTCCTCTGCGGAAAGTCCCAGCGCCGCCAAACGGACATACTGATATTTTACTGTCAGCATTTCCTGCACGGTCATTTCGGTCATATCCGTCATTGCGGCGGTTTCCACAATATATTTATAGTTGGATGCGTCTGTCAGCAGGATTGCCGCATCATAGGTGCCGTCCGAAACATGTGCCTTCAGCGCGGTCTCGTCACCGTCCGCCGCGGTAAACTGATGCTGACGAAGCCCCTCGCGCAGAAACGCGGCGGTTTCCTCGGCAATTTCCGGCGATTCGGCACTTGCAACGGCAATATTTTTCGCGGTACTCGAAAACGGCGTGTTCTCCGTTTGTGTTTTATCCCCTGCAAACCGCGGATAAAACAAGACAACCGCCATCACCGCAATCAGCAGTGCCGTCAGCCCCACAAACACTTTGTTTTTGGCATAGCTCAGGTATTCAAACCCAAAAATTGTCCGAAACTGTTTCATTTGGCATCCTCCGTATAATGTACAAATATCTCGTTGAGCGTCGGTTCTTTTACACGGAACGCATCGATTTTATCGGCGCAGTCCGCCAACAGTGCATACAGCACCGCCTTGTCTTCGGCACGGGCAAGCGTGACCGTCACAAGATTTTCCGAAGCCTCTGCTTTCTGCACCGCCTCGCTTTTGTGCTTTTGCAGGAATGACATCACAGCATTGCTTTCCGTTGTGACAATTTCTACGGTGCGGCGGTCAAAGCCGCGCTTGATTTCACCGATGTCCCCCGAAAGAACGGCTTTTCCGTCATGGAGAATCACGATGTCGTTGCAGAATTCCTCAATATAATTCATCTGATGGCTGGAAAACAGCACAAGCTTGCCCTCAGCAATCATTTCCTTTACAAGATCCTTGAGCAGCTTGGCATTTACAGGGTCAAGCCCTGAAAACGGTTCGTCCAAAATTACAATGTCAGGGTCGGTAATTAAGGTTGCCACCAGCTGTATCTTCTGCTGATTGCCTTTGGAAAGCGTATCCAACCGTTTGTCTCGGTATTCCGCCATTCCAAGGCGTGCCAGCAGCCGTTCGGCTTGCGCCGCCGCCTGCTTTTTGGAAAGCCCGCCCAGCTTCCCGAAATACAGAAGCTGTTCCAAAATCGGTTTTTTCGGATACAGCCCGCGTTCCTCGGGCAGATAGCCGATTTGCACACGGTCCGTGTGCAAAGGCGTTCCGTCTAACAGCACCTTGCCGCTGTCGGGCGAAAACACCTGCATAATGATGCGGATGGTTGTGGTTTTACCCGCGCCGTTGCGTCCCAACAGACCGAGTGCGCGTCCGCTTTCCACTGCAAAGGACACGCCTTTGAGCACCTGCTTCTCGCCAAAGCTTTTGGTTAAATTTTCGGTTTGTAATCGCATAAATCCGTTTACCTCCACTTGATTGCGGTTTTAGAATATGATAAAATACATAATAATTGTATTTTCCATTTTACTACTATGCAAAAAAATAATCAACATATTTGAGAGGATGTGCCGATATGGTGCGTGATTTGAATGAAAAGAACCTCATTTATCAAATCCGTCAATACAGAATGAAACGCCGTGTATATTTTTACCCCGAAACCGATTCGACCAACAATGTCGCCAAAAAGCTTTGCAACGAAAACAAGGGCGGCGGCGCACTGGTGGTTGCCGACTGCCAGACGGCGGGCAAAGGTCGGCTGGGGCGCAGTTTTTCCTCGCCCGCAGGCACAGGGCTGTATTTAACGGCAGTGTATGAGCTGACAGGGCAGGAGAAGAATTTTGAGTTGCTGCCCGCTTTGGCGGGTCTTGCCGTGCGCGATACGCTTTACAATATGTTCGGCTTGGAAACAACTGTCAAATGGCCGAACGATGTGCTGTATGAGGGCAGAAAGCTTTGCGGGATTCTGTGTGAAGCGGTGAATGTCGGCAACCGACCGAAATATATTGCGGTCGGGGTCGGCTTAAACGTACAGCGCGGCGCATTCCCTGACGATGTGGACTGTATCGCAGGCGCTGTCGGCGATTACTGCACCGAGGAAATTGACCGCAACGAGCTTTGCATTGAACTTGTACACAATATGGACAGATGCATTCTCCGCAGTCACGCGCTCACCGAGGACAGCCGCGATGCCATTGGCCGTTTAAAGGCCTGCTCGGCAACGCTCGGGCAAATGGTACGTGTCATTACGCCCGACAGCGAATTTGATGCGCGCGCGCTCGACTTCGCGGAAAACGGCGGTCTTTTGGTCAGCTGTGCCGAGGGCGAAAAGGTCATTACCTCAGGTGAGGTCATTCACATTCGGTAAGCTGAATCCGTATCAAACAGAATGCTTTTTGGGCGTCTCCTGTATATTGACATTTAGTAAATGTCAATATACAGGAGATTATAGCATAAAATAGCCTTGTTGACAAGCACTAAATGTCAAACCGAGGTGTTTTATGTTTAAAAATAAAGCCCAAAACGGCAGAAACAATGCCTGCGGCGTAAAGCTTTCGGAAATCCGAAAGGCGCAGACGCCCTATATGAGCCAACGTATGCTGGCGGAGAAATTACAGTTAATCGGCATAGATGTAGACAAAAACGCCATACAGCGCATGGAATCGGGACAGCGGTTTATCACGGATATTGAAATCCTTGCGATATGCAAAACCTTTCATATTACACCGAACGAGCTGTTTGGTATAGACTGAAGATATGCGGGTGCACTTGTGCAAATGTTGTAAAATCTGTCGATTTGTTGACACCCCTTTGTGTTTATGATACAATGCAGACATTGCGTATTCTTACTTGTAAAAATAATTATCCTTCGGAGAATAAGATGAACATTTACGAATCTGTTTATAAACAAAACGTCTCCCATCCGAATAAACGCGCCATGTCTGTCACCATGAACAACGGTGACAAACGCGTCTACACCTACGGTGAAGTGTTCGAAAAAGTCGAACTGTACAGCCAAAAGCTATCTGCGGCGGGTGTTCGGGCGGGCGACCGCGTGGCGTTTGTCTCGGAAGGCTGTCCCGAATGGACAATCGCCTTTTTTGCCGTTTGTAAACTGCGCTGTACGGCGGCGCTTTTAGACGCGTCTTTGACAGCGGCGGAATTACAGGATTTCATCGCACAGTCCGATGTGCGCGCGGCGTTCTTTTCCCCGAAAACAGCGGAGAAATTTGAGGGACTCCCGCCGTATGCCTTTCCCGTATTCAATGTGTTGGACTGCACTGTACTGCCGGGATTTCCCGCAACCGTTTCGGCAGAGCTGCCCGCTACACCCGACCCGAACGAAGAAATAGCCTGCATCATCTTTTCCTCAGGCACAACCCGCAAGGCGGCGGGAATTATGCACAACCATGACAATCTGATTAACACCACCCGTATGACGCTGGATGTACAGGGGCTGACGAGCGAAGGGCGTTTTCTCGCCATTATTCCGAACAGTCATATTTACGGCGTCATCTGTTTGGTGCTCGGTCCTGCGCTTATCGGTGCGGACGTACACTATATTGAATCCATCAGCGCGGACGCGGTTTTGGGTGCGTTTGCGGAGTATCATCCGACGGTGCTCCCCGCAGTCCCGAAAGTGTATGAGCTGTTTATGACGCAGATTATGCGCAAAATCAAGAAAAGTCCGATTACAGCGGCGATGTTTAAAATCTTTTTCCCGATTTGTCTGCGTCTGCGCCGTAAAAGCGGCAGTCTTTTGGGTAAACGGCTGTTTAAATCGATTCACGAGGGCTTCGGCGGCAGTTTGGAATTCCTTTGCTCTGCGGGCGCGCCTTTAAATAAGGACGTTGCCGAATTCTATTACGGTACGGGCTTTAATATCATTATTACCTACGGGGCTTCGGAAACGAATATCCCGACCATCGGCAATGTCCCCGAGGATTTACAGACCGATTCCTGCGGCAAGCCCTATCCGCCCGTTTCCGTGAAATTCAGTGATACGGGCGAGATTCTGATAAAATCGCCGTATATGATGAAAGGGTACTTCAGAGACCCCGAGGCGACTGCGGCGGCATTTACCGAGGACGGCTATTTTATGACGGGCGACCTCGGCGAACAGGACGCGCGCGGCAATATCCGCATTACGGGGCGTTCCAAAGAAAACATTGTGCTTGCCAGCGGCAAAAAGGTAACGCCCGACGATGTGGAAGAAAAATACAGTGATTTGCGCGGTGTAAAAGAATTTGTAATCTGCGGTGTACCGCATGAAAACACCGATTACGACGAAATTCATGCGTTCGTTGTTCCCGAGGGCATTACACAGGCGGACAGGGATGCGATTAAAGCCGAAATCCGTGAAAAAGGCGCAAAGCTGATTCAGAACATGCGCGTCAGCACTACGCATTTTGTGTCGGAAATTCCGCGTACCTCTTTACAAAAGCCGAAACGCTATCTGTTAAAACAGCAGGCACTGCGCGAACGCACCGAAGGGGAGCAGGATTTAAATTCCGCCGCTTCTGCGGACGGTATGCTGGCTCAGGTGATTCGCGTGGTTGCAAAAATTGCGAATACCGCACCTGAATCCGTTTCGCCCGAAACAAAAATTTTCGCAGAGCTTTCCGTGGATTCGTTAAGCTCCATCAACTTGGCGCTGGAGCTGGAAGACCTCTATAAGGTGAACATCGAACGGTTCTATTTTGACGATATGACCGTGCAGGATGTGGTGGATGCTCTGCAAAACAAAGGGACGCAGAAAAAGGCCATCGGGCAGGAAAATGTGGACTACCCGCAGGAAAAAACAAACGGCGATTATTACACCTACACCTTTTTCCGCAATGCGGCGCGCTTTGTATACAAGCTGTCTGTACACGGTAAAGAAAACATTCCGACAGACAAAGGCTTTATTATCTGCGCCAACCATGTTTCCAAAATCGACTATCTGTATGTTTCGTCCGCTTTTTCCAAAGAACGTTTTAAAACGCTCTGCTGTATGGCGAAAAAAGAACTGTTCCGCAACGACCCGTTCAGCCGCAAGCTGATTAAGGCGGCGGGCATGGTACCCGTGGACAGAAGCGGTATCAATATGAAAACCATGGACAGCCTGAAAAAGCGCCTGCATGAAAATTGGGGCGTTGTGATTCATCCCGAAGGCACGCGCAGTGCGGACGGCATTTTCCGCGAAATGAAAAGCGGCGCGGCAGTGCTTGCCATCGATGCGGGCGTACCGATTGTGCCCGCCTATATCAACGGCGCGTTTGAGGTGTTCCCGCGTGACCGCAAAAT
>UQFM01000028.1 GCA_900540295.1 uncultured Oscillospiraceae bacterium | reverse complement strand
GATACTGATCGGTCTCGTGGGCTCGGAGATGTGTATAAGAGACAGATATATTATATCATGGATTTTGTGATTAGTCACTAATTTTTTCTACAAAAATCTCCCGATTTATACCGATTTCTTTTTCACAAGTGACAGTTCCGTGTATAAACGGCTCTGTATTCTCAAAATCAAAGGTGACTTGCTCCGCCAAAATCACGCTCTCGTTCCAAACGGCTTTATATGCGGCGGCGAATTGCTTTGCCGTAAAGCGCGCGCGGTCGGCAGGCGTTGCAAGTGTTGCTTCCGTATCAAAAATCTCCCTGCGTTCGCGCGTAATGCCGACGGGTAACTGTGTTTTGCCGTCGGAAAGGTATCGGCTTACCGCGTAGCTTTCTGTATCCATAGAACGCCCCAGCGGTATGTGCAATCCGAAAAATTCCAAAATATACCGTTCGTTTACTGCCGAACAGGATAAGAATGCACGGTTTTCGCAGGAAAAATCCATTTTGCGCTCAACCTGTGCGTACACATTGCCCTGCGCGCCTTTGAGCGTTTCGGAATTGTCGAGATTTTGTACAACGCCCGAAATGAGCAAATCGTCCTTCAGCACCGCCGAGCCGACGGGCAGTGCGGCTGTACCCGAATACACTTCAATCTTTGTCAGTATGCCCGCTTCGTCCGCGATTATGTTGGACGGTGTTTCCGTATCTAAAATGGCAGGCTGTGCAATGCTTTCGCGCACCTCTATCACCGCCTTGCAGGCGTCGATATTGACAGCGGCAAAAGAAAGCCCGTCGATTTCATACAGCAATTCGTCGGCAAGCGCTTTAGCATCTAAGGATTTTCTGCGTGCGCCGACGGTAACGCCGAGCCGTTCGGCGGCTTCCAAAACGGTTTCCGTCGGGATTTTTACGTTGCCCGACACCTCTATGGTCCAAATATGCATCGACAAAATACCGATGAGCGCCGCGCAAACCGCAAAGCCAATCAACAGCCCCATACGCTTTTTATTTTGCACCGTCAAAAAGGGGAGACCGCGTTTCTCGCGGATTTGCAGTTTCACACCCGAGCGAAAAGCGGCGGGGCGGATACGCTTATAGCCCCGAATAGTGGTTTTGCCCTCAAAGATTTCACCGTGATTTTTCAAATCCCACAGCGGGATTCTGTATTTGACGCATAAATTGATAAAGCGTTCGGGAAACCCGCCCGCACCCGTAAACACAACATAGCCTAAAAAGAATCGAATCAGTTTTACAATCAGCAAAAGCGCATCACCTCCGAAGCTCAGTTTTCAAAATCAATTTGCAGAATTTCACCGTTGATTTCCGTTTGGTTTTCCGAATATGCCCGAATCGTCAAGTCCCCGCCGCTGAAGCGGATGACGCACACACCCGCGTTTATCTTGATTTGGTCGGACGTATATTCCAATACACCGCGGCAGCCGTCCACAATGACTTCGCGGTTGCCCTGCATTTCTATATGCGGCACGTCGCGGCGCACCATTTCGGGAATATCCAGCGCCTGCCGCGCCGTGCTTGACCGCGCTTTTGCGGATTTCTTTTTTCGCACTGTTTTCCACCTCCGCTCATAGAAATTTATGCATTTGCATATGGTTTAATGACCGAATCTTAAGGCGGGTGTGATGTAAAATGCAAAAACCGCGTTTCTTTAAATGGCTGCCCCTGCTTTTTTGCGGTGCGGTCTGTTATATTCTGTTTTCCGCACCCGAGCTTTGCGCCCGCGGTGTACGCGAAGCCTTAAGCGTCTGCGGCAATACCGTGATACCGTCCCTGTTTCCGTTCATGGTCATTTCGGGATTTTTGGTGCGTTCGGGGATGTCGTCGGCGCTTTCCTCTGCCGCGTCGCCGCTGACCGTCCGTCTGTTTCGTTTGCCCGGCGTGAGCGCGGGTGTGATTTTCATGTCGCTGATCGGCGGGTTTCCCGTCGGCATAAACATGATTACACAGCTGTTAGAAGCGGAACAGCTGACTGTGCCCCAGGCAAAACGCATGTGTCTGTTTTGTATGAATGCAGGCCCCGCCTTTGTGATTTCCGCTGTGGGAACGGCAGTGCTCGGCAGTACGCGTGCAGGGGTTTTATTATACGTATCCGTCAGTCTCGCCGCCGTGTTGCTCGGCGTGCTGTCTCGGTTTTCGGGAAAGCAGGAAAAGCTGCCCGCAGAAAGGGGAAAGTCGGTTCTTTTGCATAGCCCTGCCGCCGCACTGTCGGATTCTGTGCGGGATTCGGTATATTCCATGCTGCAAATCTGCGCTTGGGTGATTTTATTCGGCGCACTCGGCGCATACTTGAACGCATTGCCGATGCCGTCTGCGGTTTCCGTATTTATAAACTGTGTTTTAGAAGTCACCTCAGGCGTACATACGGCGGCGGGTGTATTGCCATTGCCGTTTCTTGCATCAGTGCTCGCGTTTTCGGGACTTTCCGTACACTGTCAGGTTTTGCGCGATTTGAAACGGTGCGGTGTACGGTACGGTTTATTTTTCCTTATGCGCCTTACCGCCGCCGTACTGTCCTTTTTTCTGTGCGCACTGCTGCTGCGGATATTCCCGTGTGAAATCAGCGTGTTTTCGGCAAACGGCACGGTTGTGCCCGCGGCGTATTCGGTTTCTGCACCGTCCTTTCTGATGCTGATGCTTATGAGCATTTTACTGATTTTAGAGGTTGAACCGCGCCGAAAGGTGTGTTAAAATACAAGTGTATCAAGGATTGGGATGTGAACGTGTTGCGCGAAAAACGGGAAATTGCACCGAAATGTGAATACTGCCGATACGGACGCCTGTCTCCCGACGGCGAAACCGTGCTTTGTGAGAAAAAAGGTGTGGTGGAGCGTGACGGGAAATGCAGAAGATATAAATATGATATTTTAAAGCGGCAGCCGAAACGCCGTCCCGAAATGCCTGCGTTTTCGGCAGAGGATTTTGAACTTTAAGGATTTACAGCTATGAACAAGCATCACGAAGCGTTGGAGCTTCCGAAAATTTTAGAACGTCTAGCGGCGCTGACCGCTTGTGAAGAAGCGCACGAACAGGCGCTTTCGCTTACGCCCGCAACGGATTTTTTTGAGGCGGAGCGTTTGCTGTCGCAAACCGAAGCGGCGCATATTTTAATTGCGAAATTCGGCGCGCCGTCTTTCGGCGGGCTTTTGAATGTGAATAACGCCCTGTGGCGTGCGCAGTCGGGCGGTACGCTCTCCATGCGGGAGCTTTTGGATGTGGCACAGACTTTGCGCGTGATTCGCGTGATTCTTACGTGGCGTGAGAAAAGCGCGGGTATGGAAACGGCGATTGACGATTTGTTTTCGGCGCTTTGCTCCAACAAATATTTAGAGGATAAAATCAATACGGCGATTATTTCCGACGAAGAAATGAGCGACAATGCTTCAGCGGAGCTGAAAAATATCCGCCGCAAAAAACGTGTGCAGGACTCGAAAATTCGCGAGCAGTTAGAAAAACTCCTGCGCTCGCCGACCTATAAAAACAGCTTGCAGGAAGCGATTGTCACGCAAAGAAACGGGCGGTTTGTTGTGCCCGTGAAAGCGGAACACCGCGCAGAGGTGGCGGGTATGGTGCACGACACTTCGGGCAGCGGTTCTACCGTGTTTATTGAACCCGCATCCGTAGTGGAGGCGAACAACGAAATTAAGGTGCTGGAAAGCAAGGAACGTGATGAAATCGAACGGATTCTTGCGGAGATTTCCGCCGAAGCGGGCAGTTTTTATGACAGTATTCGGATAAGCTATGCGAGTGCGGCGGAATTAAACCTGATATTTTCCAAAGCAAATTTGGCATACAATATGAAAGCAAGCAAGCCCGTTTTAAACGCGATGGGCGAAATTGAGCTGAAAAAAGCGCGGCATCCGCTTTTAAATATGAAAACCGCCGTACCGATTGATATCCGTTTGGGCACGGATTTTGATTCACTGGTGATTACAGGTCCGAATACGGGCGGTAAAACGGTGTCGATTAAAACGCTGGGACTTTTAACGCTGATGGCGGCGTGCGGATTGTATATTCCCGCATCGGACAACTCCCGTGTATCGGTATTCGGGAAGGTGCTGGCGGACATCGGGGAAGAGCAGAGTATTGAACAGTCGCTGTCTACATTCTCGGCACACATGACGAATATTGTTTCGATTGACCGTGAGGCGGACGACCGCACGCTGATTTTGATTGACGAATTGGGTGCGGGGACCGACCCCGTGGAAGGCGCGGCGCTTGCCGTAGCGGTGTTAGAGGCGTTTCGCCGTAAAGGGGCAAAGCTTGCCGCCACAACGCATTATTCCGAGCTGAAAGAATATGCACTGTCTACCGACCGTGTGGAAAACGCTTCCTGTGAATTCTCCGTGGAAACGCTCAGTCCGACTTATAAATTGCTGATTGGAATTCCCGGACGTTCCAATGCTTTTGCCATTTCGGAGCGGTTGGGGCTTCGTGCGGAAATCATTGCGGCGGCACAGTCGCAGGTTGCCGCAGAAAACCGACGGTTCGAGGATGTGGTCGATACTTTGGAGACTGCCCGCGCCGAAATGGAGCAGGAAAAAGCAAAGACGTTGGAGCTCCAAGCTGAAATTGAAGAAATCCGTGCAAAGGCGGAACGAAAATACGAAGAGGCAGTTAAAAAGAGCGAAAAGGAATCGGAGCGCGCGCGGCTGGAGGCAAACCGTTTGGTCGAAAATGCCCGCCGTGCGGCAAATTCCTTGCTTATGGAAGTGGAACGTCTGAAAAAAGAGCAGACGAAGGAAAAGAACGCCGCGGAAATGGCGCGCAAAGCGAAAGCCGCCATGAAATCCCATTTGAACGCGATTGACGATTTGACCGCAGACCGATTTGAAAGCTTTGAGGACGGCGATTATGTACTTCCGCGTGCGCTTAAAATCGGGGATACCGTATTGGTTACAACGCTCGGCACACGCGCGGCGGTTACCGCCTTGCCCGACGCAAAAGGGCAGGTGGAAGTGCAGGCGGGTGCTATGAAAATGAAAGCCGCAATCGGAAATCTTCGTTTGGTATCAGGCAAAGCGCAAAACAGCACAGCACCCCGCCGCACAGCCGTTTCCCGAGACCGTGCGCCTGTTTCCTCGGTTATGCGGGTGGATTTGCGCGGCAAAAACGCAGAAGAGGCACTGCTGGATTTAGATATGTTTTTAGACAGCGCCGTGCGTTCGGGGTTAAATGAGGTCACGATTGTACACGGAAAAGGCACGGGCGTTTTGCGCAAAGCCGTGCAGACGCATTTGCGCAAGCATCCGAATATCCGCACTTTCCGTCTCGGCGTATACGGCGAGGGCGAGGACGGCGTGACGATTGCGGAGCTGAAATAAGTTTGCAGACTTACGGTTCTGTTTCTCGGTTGCAAAACATCTGAAAGTATGGTATGATACAATCAATCGGTTTTCCGAATAAAGAATGATTTTACGGAGGATTTTTATATGCAAAAAAAGTCAGTTATTATCGCAGTTTGTCTGTTGGCAATCACTTTGTTAACGGTTGCCTGCAATAAAAAGAAGCCCGATGCCGATGCACCGATTGATTATACAATCGGTGAGGATGGGGAAAGATATATTACCAACGTTTACGGCGACTTAATTCCCGTAACCACCTCGAAAGACGGCGGCGTAGAGCTGATAGAGGATTTAATGACCAAAACCAAGGAACAGGCCGCACAGGAAAAATCCGAGATGGAGAAAGCGGACAAAAACGACGCCGAAGAGCCTGCGGGCGGTGAAGATAAGCCGGGCGACAAACCGAACGACAAGCCGAACAATAAGCCGGAGGACAAACCGCAGGGCGGCATGCAGGTCGGCAATAACAGCGCTTCGGAGCGGGATGCCGTGATTGTTTGGTAAAATAAGCCCAGGGCTAATTTTACCGCCGATTTTATGTCCCTTTGGCTCTGCCTGACGGCAAACCGCCAAAGACGGACGGATTTTACCGTTACAGTGTTTTCTTTTTAATACAAATATGCGGATTTTCGCTGAAATTCTGCTTGACAACCTTATATTTATTTAGTATAATATCACCCTGTAAAGCCTTTGACTTTACAGGGCTTTTGTTCGGAAAGGAAAGGGAGCGCCATGGCGAACAATGTTGAGATTACCATTTTGCTGGATTTTTACGGCGAAATGCTGACAGAAAAACAGCGGGATTTCCTCAGTTATTATTATAATGACGACCTTTCGCTTTCGGAAATTGCCGAGAACGAGGGCATTACCCGTCAAGGCGTGCGTGACGCGATTAAACGTGCCGAAACCCTGCTTTATGAAATGGAAAGCAAATTGGGCTTTGCCGCAAAATTAGATGGCATTAAAGAAAATCTCTGTCAAATTATTGCGTGTGCCGAGTCCATTAACGCCTATAATCTTGACCACGGTCTTTCCCGTGAAATCAACGAGACCACTGTCCGTATCAAATCCTTAGCGTTAGATGTGATTGAATAGAGGAACTGACATATGGCATTTGAAGGATTATCCGACAAATTAGAGTCCGCATTCAAACGGCTGCGCCAAAAGGGCAGTTTGAATGAAGGCGACGTAAAAGAAGCCATGCGCGAGGTGCGTTTGGCACTTCTCGAAGCGGACGTCAACTATAAAGTCGCAAAAGATTTTACCAACAAGGTTACCGAGCGTGCCATCGGCGCGCAGGTTATGGAAAGTCTGACCCCCGCGCAAATGGTTATCAAGATTGTCAACGAGGAACTGACCGCGCTTATGGGCGGTACAGGCAGCCGATTGGCAAGCGCCTCGCATCCGCCCACAATCGTGATGATGTGCGGTTTGCAGGGCTCGGGTAAAACCACGCACTGCGCGAAAATCGCCTTGAAACTCAAAAAAGAGGGGCATCGCCCTTTGCTCGTTGCGTGCGACGTGTACCGTCCCGCAGCAATCAAGCAGTTACAGGTCGTCGGCGCGCAGGTGGATGTACCTGTATTTGAAAAGGGGCAGATTGACCCTGTTGAGATTGCGCGTGAGGCAGTCAAGCTTGCCAAAGACCACGGGTACGACTATGTGTTTTTAGATACGGCAGGTCGTCTGCATATCGACGAAGCTCTGATGCAGGAGCTGAAAAATATTAAATCCACCGTGCATCCGCATGAGATTCTGTTGGTGGTAGACGCTATGACAGGTCAGGACGCCGTAACGGTTGCGACCTCGTTTGACGAGGCGCTCGGCATTGACGGTTTGGTACTGACCAAAATGGACGGCGACACCCGAGGCGGTGCGGCGCTTTCCGCAAGAGCCGTCACAGGCAAGCCGATTAAATTTGTCGGTATGGGTGAAAAGCTGGATGAACTCGATTATTTTTACCCTGACCGTATGGCGTCGCGAATTCTCGGCATGGGCGATGTGCTGTCGCTGATTGAAAAAGCGGAAACCGCGCTTGACGAGAAAAAAGCGGCAGAGCTTGAAAAGAAGCTTCGCAAAAATAAATTTGATTTGAACGATTTGCTTGACCAATTACAGCAGGTGCGCAAAATGGGTTCCATGAAGGACATTTTGGCGATGCTGCCGGGCGTCGGCAATAAGCTCAAGGATGTGGATATTGACGAACGGCAGTTTGACCGTGTGCAGGCAATCATCCGCTCCATGACGCCCGAAGAGCGTGCAAAGCCCGAAATCATCAATCCTTCCCGCAAACGCCGTATTGCCGCAGGCTGCGGTATGCAGGTGGAGGATGTCAACAAACTGCTTGCACAACATAAGCAAATGCTGAAAATGTTTAAGCAGTTCAATTCCAAGGGCGCGCGCCGCCGCATGAGCCGTATGGGCATGGGCGGGTTCGGCGGATTCGGTATGTAAATCCGACATATAGGTTGACCCTATTGTTTGGTATAAATTTGTTTATTTATAATTTTTGGAGGAAAATCAAATGGCAGTAAAAATCAGACTGCGCCGCATGGGCGCAAAAAGAGCACCGTTCTACCGTGTAGTTGTGGCGGATTCCAAATCTCCGCGCGACGGCAAATTCATTGAGGAAATCGGTACTTATGACCCGATGAAGAACCCTGCGGCAATCAACATCGATGTTGAAAAAGCACAGCAGTGGATTCGCAACGGCGCACAGCCGACCGATACGGCAAAAGCGCTTCTCAAGCAGTGCGGCGCGATTAAATAATCAGGAGGGCTTTTATCTTGGAAGAGCTTCTGAAAACCATCGCAATGGGACTTGTAGATGAACCCGACGCTGTAAGCGTTACTGTGGACGAGGCAGATGAAAGAGGCAATGCCGTCTATCATTTGCATGTTGCAGAAAGCGATATGGGGCGCGTCATCGGTAAGCAGGGCAGAATTGCCAAAGCTATCCGTACCGTGATGAAAGCACGTGCCACCAAAGACGGCGTCCGCGTGCAGGTCGAAATCGACTGATGAATGATACAAACACAGCGCGCAGAATTTCTGTGCGCTGTTGTTTTTGGAGAAATTGTTATTTATGAAAAAGCCTTATTTGGAAATCGGAAAAATCGTAGGCACGCACGGTGTGCGCGGCGAAATGAAAATTCAGCCGTGGTGCGACAGTGCGGACTTTCTTTGCGGACTTTCTGTTTTATATTTGGATGCGGAAGGCAGACAGCCGATGCGGGCTTCCCGCCTGCGTCCGCATAAAAATGTGGTGCTCGGCGTGTTTGAAACGGTGGATTCCATGGAAAAAGCCGAAGCTCTGCGCGGCAAAATTTTATATATGAACCGACAGGACGCGCCGCTTGCGGAGGGAACTTTTTTTGTACAGGACCTTATCGGCTGTAAGGTCATAGATGCGGACACTTCCCAAATCTACGGCGTGCTGTCTGACGTTATCCCCGGTGCGGGTGCGAATGACATTTGGGCGGTCAAAGGTGCGGACGGCAAGGAAACGCTGATTCCTGCCGTGCCGAGCGTGATTACAAAAACCGATGTAGATGCAGGCGTGGTTTTGATTCATCCGATACAAGGCTTGTTTGACGGCAGAGAAAGCGTGGTGCGTGATGCGGATTGATATAATGACGCTGTTTCCCGAAATGTGCGAAACAGTGCTGTCCGAGAGCATTCTCGGCAGGGCGCGGGAACGGGGATTTGTGGATTTGCGGACGGTGAACATCCGTGACTTTACAGAGGACAAGCATAACCGAGTGGACGATGCACCTTACGGCGGCGGTATGGGCATGCTGATGCAAACACAGCCTATTTACGACTGCTACTGTTCTTTATACGGTGAAGGCGAAGAGAAACCGCATCTGATTTATCTGTCTCCGCAGGGGCAGACGCTGACGCAGGAAAAGGTAAAAGCACTTTCCAAACTGCCGCGGCTGGTGCTTTTGTGCGGGCATTATGAGGGTGTGGACGAGCGTGTGCTGGAAGAAATTGTAGATGAAGAGATTTCTGTCGGCGATTACGTGCTGACGGGCGGCGAACTGCCCGCTTTGGTGCTGACCGACGCGATTTGCCGTATGTGTGACGGTGTATTGCCGAATGACGAAGCCAAAGAGATGGAAAGCCATTATCATGCGCTTTTGGAATATCCGCAGTATACGCGTCCGCCCGTCTGGCACGGACGCGCCGTGCCTGAGGTGCTTTTGTCGGGGCATCACGCCAATATTGAGAAATGGCGGCGGGAGCAGTCCTTGCGCCGTACTTTTGAACGCCGTCCCGATTTGCTGGAGCATGCCGATTTGACGGAAAAAGAGAAGAAATTTTTATCTGCGTGCAAAAAAACGGATTCGGAGCAGACTGACGCATAGGAGGGGAACAGGATGTCAAAAGTCTTGCGGTATATTCTGAATACCCTGTTCACTGCGGAACTGCTTTTGTTCCTTTTGTTTGCGGTATGCTATGCTTTGCCGCAGTACGAAGTAACGCTTGTGTATCCGACTGTATTTTCCGCTCTGCGCTTTTCGGTATCCTGCGCGGCGGCGGTATTATTCTGTCGGTATACGGCGGTGTGTTCAAAAACGGAACGGTTGTTTTCCCTGTTGCTTCTGCTGTTCTCGGCTGTAAACGGATGCATTTTCATTTTTGAAAGCTATGCGCGGACGGTTTTGCTGTTTTGCGTTGCCTGTGTAATTTGCTGTACTGTGGTACTTTGGAAATGTATGAAAAGCTCTTGGGTGCGGGCAATATCTTTGTTGCTTTGCTTTTTGGTTGTTGTCATTTTACCGATTTACTGCGTTTTTATATTTACAGCTATCGGTGCGCGCGAAGATACCGTTGTACAAACATCGGTTTCGCCGCAGGGGACATATGTTGCCGAGGTGATTGAAAGCGACCAAGGTGCGCTCGGCGGCGATACGGTGGTTGCAGTGCGCCGAAACAAAAAGCTGTTTTTCGCGGTTTGCGAGGTGCGTCCGTCTGCACAGGAAATTTACAGGGGCGGTTTCGGCGAAGCGGCGACGCTCTGTATACAATGGCACAGCGATTCCGTTTTACAAATTCAAGGGGAGACCTATTCTGTCGCGCCGTAGATTTTTTACCCCGCAACCGAAAGTTTCGGTAAATTTTCCCGTTTTGCAAACAAAAAATTGCTGACAAATACGGAAATTCATGGTATACTGAACACCGAAAACAGACAGATTGGTCTGTAATTTTCAGCATTTACGGAGGTACGGATGAAAAGCTTTATTGACTACATTGAAGATACGTTTCAGGGCGTAGAAGACGACGGTACGCTGTACCGTTACAAGCGTCTCGTTTTGGAACGGATGACGGCGCGCGCCAACGAGGTCACGCACGCGGGGCTTCGGGACGAACAGGTTTTAAATGATTTGATTATCAGTGAATTTCCGCGCTTAAAAGAGAATTACAAAAAATTCTACGATGAAGAACGTGCCAAACGGTATGAGAAATTTTTAAATAAATTTATGATTTTCGGTTCTGTGGCAATGGTATTTCTGCTGTTGATAGTTTATTTGGCGGTCAGCTTCTTAACCGATGCATGGAGCGCCACATGGGTGATTATGGTGGACGGTATCCTTACATGGGTCGTGTTTATTTTGAGCGTGTTTATCCGCAGACTGTCGGGAATGCGCCGCATTTTTCACCCGATCGCACGCGTGCTGTTAGGGATTAGTGTGATGTGCGGAACAACGGTTGTATTTTTAATCGCGCTTGCCGTATTGCACCTGCCGCACAGCTGGCTGATTTACCCGTTCGGCGTAACCGTGATTTATGCGGCGGATGCAATTTATGCCACGGTAACCAAGCAGAAACTGCGTATCATCAATTATCTTGTCTATATTCCTGCCGCAATGCCGATGCTGTATGTATTCCTCGGCGCACTCGGCATTATTCCGTGGCATCCGGGCTGGCTTTTGATGCCGCTTGCCGTTTTGATTGATTTATTTATCGTGTTCGGTAAAATGATGAGCAATAAAAAATACAAATATAAACCGGAGGTGGATGCAGCATGGAACGAAAATTAAATGCCGAACTGTGGGACAAAATGCATTATTTGTTTCGTGACTACAACGACCGCATGGTGCATGTGGAGCTGCACTATGATTTTGAGTTGGATATTGATATACTCAAAACCGTGCTGATTTGCTTTTTTGAAAAAGCGCCCGTACTCCATTCGAGTTTTAAAGATAATCACATCAGCCCCTATTGGATTGTCAAGCCCTACCGCATTGACGATGTGCTGTCCGTTTCCCATCCTGCGGATTTAGAACAGGCGATTGACGACTTCTTAACACAGGGCATTTCTCCCGACAGTGATATTCAAATGAAGGTTGCCGTATTTTTCCACGACGGTAAAACCACACTGTGTATTATTGAAAATCATATGTGCATGGACGGCGGCGATTTTAAGTATTTCCTTAAGGCGTTTTGCAAGAATTACAACGATTATGCCGAACGCGGCATCAGTCCCGTGGATTTGCGCGAAGGTTCACGTTCTTATGACCAGGTGTACAACGATTTTTCCAAAACGGAACAGCGCATGGCGCGGAATCTTTATAAAAATGTTTGCTCTAAAGATGACCACAAATTCCCGTTGACGCCCGACAGTATTCGGGACCGCTCCTTTATTGCCCGCAGAAAAATCAGTGCGGAAAAACTGGCGCAGGTGAAGGCGGCGGGTAAAAAGCACGGCGCAACCGTGAACGATATGCTGTTGACCGCCTATTTTTACAGCCTGTATGCGCTTGCGAACTATAATGCATATGACAGTGTAACCATTGCCTGTGCGATTGATTTGCGCCGCCATTTAAAGGACGTCAGCGATGAGGGGTTGACCAACCATACCGCATGGATGCAGTGCAACATTCCCGAGCGCGGGCAGGATATTTTTGAAACGCTGAAATACGTGGTGCACAGCTCCAATCAGTTCAAGCAGGATAAATTTATGGGGCTTTACGGTCTGCCGCTTTTAAAGCTGGGCTATAACATTCTGCCGCATGCGGCGAGTGAGGAAATTATTAAAATCGGCTACTCCAATCCGTTGCTTGCCATGAGTAATATCGGTATTTTAGAGGTAGATAAGCTGGCACTTTGCGGACACGAGCCGACAGACGGCTTTATGACGGGTGCGGTAAAGTATAAACCGTTTGTGCTGTTGAGCGCAACCACACTTCGCAATGTAGTCACGCTTTCCATGTGCGTGCGCGGCAATGACGAAGACAGAAGAATTGTTGAACGGTTCTTTGATTTGATGGAAGAGAATCTCGACCTGTTGGCACAGGGTTGATAAAAACCGCAGAAACAAGAACAACCCAAGGGGCAGTAAAACCACGCCCCTCGGGTTGCTTTTTTGTGGGAACAGAATAAATGATTTTTTCTAATCCGCCTTGTGCCGTGTGAGATTCTTCGTTTGAGCCTCAGAATGACAAAGCTCTGCAAATTTTGTAGGGGCGTACTGTAATGCACGCCTCTTTGGGATAAGGCTATTTCCAGACGGATGGAAACGCGATTTGTTCTGCCCCTGCTCTCGTTTTACACGAAGTTCAATCCACAGTCAGTTTAATGCACAGCGGTACGGAGCGGTTGGTTGCAGGGTCAACAGAGAAGTAAAACGCTTTTTCATCCTGCCGCCACTGCACGGACTTGTCGCTCCCCAACAATTCAACCTTTTGAATCTGATACCGAATCCCGCCCTCGCTGGCGGCACGCAAAGAACGAACCTTATATTCTTTACAAGGCTTATTGCTCATCACAAATACGTAAATCGCGCCGTTTTTGTAAGTAAAACGAAAATCTTGTTTGCCGTATTTAAGGTTCTCTTTAAAGCCGCCCGATTTTTGCTTTTTCCCCTCGCCGTATACGGTGTAAGGCTGTGCGCCGTAAATCGCCTCGCCGTTTATGTTCAGCCATTTGCCGATTTCCAAAAGCACGTGCTTTTCTTCCTCGCAAATTTCACCGTTTGGCTTCGGTCCGACATTCAGCATATAACAGCCGTTCTTCGAGATGACGTCAATCATATTCGTCAGCACCTCATACGGCGTTTTAAACTGATTGCCCTCGGTGTAGCCCCAACTGTTTTTGGCGATGGCGGTGTCGTTCTGCCAAAGCACGGGACTCATACCGTCTATCTGTCCGCGTTCCACGTCAAAAATCGCACACCCCTGCATAACCGCACCGACTTTGTAAAATACTGCAACTTCTTTGCTCCATTCTACACCGCGGTTATAGTAATATGCCAAGAATTTCTTTAAGTACGGTTTAAACTGCGGTTTGTTAATCCACCAATCAAAATAAACCGCCAAAGGCTTGTTTCTGTCAATCATCTCACAGGCAGACGCCAGCCAGTCGCGGCACCACTCGTCTGTCGGCGGGCACTTCTCATTGTCATACGGATTGCCCGATGTATGCAGAGCCGCAGGACCGTATAAGTCTGTATATTCCCCTTTGACAATTTCGGAATTCGGGCAATTTTTGCGCGCCCCGTTCAAAAACCAAAAATGCTCGGCGCGGTGATTGGAGCATAGAAAGCCTATGCCGTGTCGGTCACAGGCTTCATGCAGTTCCTGCATAAAGTCGCGTTTCGTCTGCAAATCTGCCGTATTCCAACGGTTCAGCTCCGATTTATACATCTTCACACCGTCATGGTGTTCCGCTACGGGCATAATATACTTCGCACCGCTTTTTTGAAATACATCCAGCCATTCATCTGCATCAAATTTTGTGGGATGAAACTGTTCCACCACCTGTCGGTAATCGCCGTCCTTGCCGTAGGTTTTTACACGGTGCGCCCAGCTTTTCGTTCCCTTCAGATACATCTCACGCGGATACCACTCGCACTGCATTGCAGGTACGCAATATGCACCCCAATGGATAAACAGTCCGAACCGTCCTTGCTTGTACCACTCGGGGATTTTGAAAGCGGAAAGGCTTTCCCAATCGTCGGAAAACGGTCCCTGTGCAATTCCTTCCTCCACTTTTTGCAAATACGCATCAATCGTTGTCATGTGCTTCTCCCGTATACTTTATTTTTTCAGCGCAAACTGTAAA
Source organism: uncultured Oscillospiraceae bacterium (assembly GCA_900540295.1). Lineage (GTDB taxonomy): Bacteria > Bacillota > Clostridia > Oscillospirales > Acutalibacteraceae > Fimenecus. The sequence goes on along the minus strand of UQFM01000028.1, from coordinate 5,729 downwards.
TTTTCTTCCGTAACCGCGATTTTTTGATTGCAGGCAAGCCAAGTCATGCGTTCAAACGGTGTCTGCCCGCCGTGACCCGTTTCCGTGCCGCCATGGTCTGTGGAAACAATAATCAGCCAATCCTCTTGCGCATATGTACTGCGCGCTTCAATCGTTTTGAGAATTTCGTATCCCCAGGAATCCGCCTCTTTGCATGCGGCTATGTATTCCTCGTTTTGATTGCCGAATCCCGTATCGTGCCCCGCGTGGTCGGTATGCTCAAAGGTGAAGAAAATGACGTCGGGGTCTTCGGCGGCAGTCTTTTGCTTCCCCTCGGGCTTTGCAACATATTTTAAAACCTGATAGTAGGTTCCCGCATCGTCCGGCTGATGTGTGTATTCCACGGACAGCCCCGTCTCGATAGAATAGATGATGTCGGGGCGGTAGCTCAGCTTCGTATGCTCGCGCCACGACGTTGTGAACGAAGCGCTTCTGCCTGTTTCGGCAACCTTCGTCAAAAATGTTTTTGCATCATTTTTCATTTGATTGTTGTCGTTGATGCCGTTATAGTCCGCCCAGCCGCCTGTAAGCATCGCCATCCAAGACGGTGCGGTAGAGGTCGCCTGTTCATTGACGCCCGCAATGCCGCCCGAGAAGGTTTGATACAGTCCGCCCTGTGCCCGCACCTTCATAATCGCGCTGTTTTCCATATCCCGAATATTTTCAAGCCCGTCCGCGCGGAAGCCGTCATATCCGAGGAAAATTGCTTTTTTAACGGTTTTCCCCTCCGCGAGCGGTGCGTCAAAATGCTCGGTTATCAGCTTATGGATAATCGTTTGCGGCAAAGCCTGCTCGGCTGTATTCTCAAAAATGCCCATTGCCGAAACTTCCTACGCATAGGTACTTTCTTTTTTGATTTCCAATTTACCGCATGCGGCAAACGACAGCACGCACAGCGTGACCGTCAGCAAACAAGCCATACTTTTCAGAATGATTGTTTTCTTTTTCATAATACACGCCCCTATTTATATTTCATTTTAATTATACCGAAAAATTTGATAAATGCAATGCATATTCTTTGTTGCGACAATAAATCCTGCCAAACTCGCCGCTCTGTTTTCAGACGCATAGAATACGGTAATCACGTTGCTGTCAGCATCCGAAAAATTTGACAAAGCCGTAAACCTTTGATAAAATAATAAAGTTATTTAAGCGTATCTATATGTTTCGTAATCAGCTATCTGCACTTGTCCTGTAAGCACACACCGCATTCTGTTTCCATATATGTCTCAGTAGCTCAGCCGGACAGAGCACCGCCCTCCTAAGGCGGGTGTCGGGGGTTCGAATCCCTTCTGGGACGCCACAAACCACACTGCAAATCTTTATACCCAAAGATTTGCAGTGTGGTTTTGCAATTGCTGACCTTCGTCTGTTTCCGATAGAGAAATATCGCAAATGCACATGCATTTGAATTCTGTTTTTCTTTACTTTGCCGAAAAAAGCAATAGACAAGGCAGTGAAAAAAATGTATAATTACGTTGTCAGGATTTATACGAAATGTATAAAAAGGGGGAATACAAGCATTTTATGAAAAATTTTTTCATCAGCATCATTTTACCCGTATATAATGTAGAAAAATATGTTGAGAAATGTATTACCTCTATTTTAAATCAAAGCTATAAAAATTTTGAACTGATTATTGTAAACGACGGTTCAAGCGACCGTTCTTTAGAGATATGCCAAAAATACCAAGGGGAAAATATTCTGCTGTTGGACAAACCCCATGGCGGCGTAAGCAGTGCAAGAAATTTGGGATTGCAATACTGCAAAGGCGAATTTATTGCATTTATTGACAGCGACGACTGGGTTGAAGAAAATTACTTAGAGGAACTTATAAACGGATTTACAGAGGAAGATATAGATATTACGCAATGCGGTCATATTCGTCGAAAGGACAATCAAAAAATCCTGCGCCGAAGAAAAGTCAAAGAAAAAATCATTGACGACAATAATCAGATTTGGTATGAGCACTTAGTAGCCGAAAACATCAACAATATGGTTTGGGGCAAGATTTTCAGAAAAAGCTTGATTGAGAACTTTCGGTTCAAGGAAAACCATGATTATGAAGACGGTATGTTCATCATAGATATTTTGGAGCAAACGCGCAAAGTAAAAATAATCAATAAACTGTTATATAACTACAGAAAGAATCCCACGAGCATAACGCAATCGGGTATGACAGAAAAAAAAGTGCATGACTGTTTTTATGCCGCAGAATATGTAACCAAGAAGGTCCGAACGCATAATCCGAATTATATGATATATGCGAGATATGCCTTTTGCGCAAAATGTATCCGCTTATATTATGTATTATGGTTACAAAACGATTCTGCCCTGAAAGGCTTGCAGGATGAGATTTTAGACAAGTTTTACGAAATTTACCGCGCCTTAAAAATAAGAGATTTAAAGTGTAAAAAACTGCATAAAGCCAAGCTGAATCTGTTTGTGCATCACAGAAAAACAACCCTATGGCTGTTAAAGATTTTTAATTTATAAGGCGTTCGGGCAAGCCGCTCCGTACAAACCTTCAGGAGATGCAACCGATGAAGATGCTCTACATAACACAAGCCGAATCCGATTCCGGACAATTTTCCTGGGGCGATAAAGCCTATGTCTTCGGGCATGAAAAAAAGATTCGGGACCAAATTGAAGCGTTTGGCGCATTGGGAATAGATACGGATTACTACAACAAACTGGAATTTAAAAAAGCGGACAAGCTGAGCATCGGCGTCAGGGTCATACGCATGCTCCCGCATGTGCAGACGTATCCGAAAATTATATATACAGATGCAATCAACGGTTATGATGCATATTATATCCGTTTTAAGGGCGCGGACTATCCGTTGTATCGATTCTTAAAAACATTGCGCGCCAATAATCCCCGCGCCAAAATTCTGCTTGAATTTCCCGATATGGATTATATGCAAAGATTGGCGCAAAGAGTGATTACTGTTCCGCTGTATTGGAAAAACCGACACTTTCTGAAAAAAGCCGAAAAGCTTGTGGACAGAAGTGTTACCATGAACGGCAGTACCCGATTTTTAGGGTTTCAGAATATTCCGATTATTAACGGAATTGTTACCCGAAGAATCAAGCTGCCCGAAAACGAGAAAAAAACGGATGACAATTCGATACACTTGGGGATAGTTGCAACATTTTATCCTGTGCACGGTGCGGATATCTTGATAGAGGCGCTGCACCAATATTATCTGCGGGAAAATAATCCCCGAAAAATCTATTTGCATATTGTCGGGACAGGCCGGCATATGGATGCATATCGGGAAACGGTAAAAAACTATCATTTAGAAGATTTTGTTTTATTTCACGGATATTTGTCCGATGAACCTTTGGATGAAGTATATGCGCAGTTGGATATCGGGGTATGTGAAATGGCGGCTTTCCGCAGAAGCTATCCGATTTCCAGCGCGCTGAAATGCAGAGAATATTTGGCAAAGGGCTTGCCCATAATCAGTTCCGTAAAAAACGACGCAATTCAAGAAGGGTACCCCTATTTCAAAGTCATAGACACGTCTGACGGTACATTCGACATGAACGAGATTGCTGCATTTTATGATGCGATATTCAAACAGAAAACCGTGAAAGAAGTTCGGGAAGAAATACGGGATTATGCAGAAAAAACCGTCGAAATGACGGTAACCTTAAAGCCGATTGCAGAATATTTATCAGCGTCGGAAAGCGCAGAAGTATAGAATTTCAGGCATAAAATCAACCCCCGATAAGAAAGAAGATTCTTTTTTCTTATCGGGGCTTTGAATTGTCGGTTCGCCCTATCGGGACAGACGGATTTTCGTACTTAAATGCTGATACAGTTTCAGAAATTCCGATTCCGTTTCTTCAAAGGACTTGTCGGATTCTATGGAAATATGTAAAGCGGGCGGCGTCTCAAACAGTTCTGCACCGTGAAAAAGCCGAAATTCGTGATATAACAGACTGTCGTCTGCCGTTTTTACCGCGGCGGCTTCTTCTTTGGTTATATCGGGGACGGCAAGCTTTTCATAAATCAGCTTTTGCAGGCGGCTTTCATATTCCGTAAATTCAGGGATATGCCGCCGCAGCGGGCGCGTTAAATCTCCGATATAGCTTTCTGCGCTGTCATGCAAAAGCGCCGCCAACTGCACTTTCTCGGAGAAACCGCATGCCTTCACTTCATAAGCGCAGTTTAAAGAATGCCGCGCCACGGAATAAAATTCCCGAAAATGTCCGTTTGCACGGCAGATGTAAGCAAGCGCATGCGCAATATCTTCAATACAGATGTCTTTTGCCGTCGGCAATGTCGGGTCAAAATTGTGGTTGTGAAAGGTGGAAATACAGCATTTTTCGATTGCCATTTGCGCTTATCCTTTCTCCGTCTTAGAAAACCGACTGAACTCCGGCAGACGCTGTTCGGTTAAAAAAGCCATGAACATCCGTGACGCCTCGGGTTCGGAACAAATGCAGTGATATGCTTCGCGGAAACGGCAGTCCTCGCCGACGGCAACTTCTACAAGCACGGCACCGTCAGCCTCTGCCGCCTGCATAAACAGCACATCCTGAATCGGTGCGGGCGGAGTGAGAATCAAAAATTCTGATTCCCCGCGGAACACCGCCTGCAGCGCACTGTACAGCTGTGCTTCGTTGCATTCCTCTATAAAGTCGCCGTCAGCAACTTCTAAAGTGAATGTGCCTGTGTAACGGACACGCCTTGCCTCATATACACGCAGTAAATGCGCAACCTTCTGCGCAATTGCCTCTTGATTTTTATGTCCCAATGCCTGTGCGTGCGCAACTTCGGCATAGGCGTTTTGCGCATCGCCAAGGCCTGCATACGCAACCGCTACATCACCTGCCAAAACAGCAGAAGTCGGGTCGAGACGCTGTGCCGCCTTGAAATCAAGCAAGGCAGTTTCGTAATTCTCCAGTTGAAATGCGCAATCTCCCGTTCTGGACAGCAGCGCCACACTTTGCGGACAAAAGCTCAATCCGCGCTCTGCAACCTGCATAGCGCCCGCAATATCTCGGCGTGCCGAATATACATCCGCAAGCTGACACCACGCCCCGACACAGGTTCTGTCGGTGGCGGTGGCTTCCTCCAATATCCGCTGTGCTTCGGTATACTTGCCCTGCTCGCGCGCATTCAATCCCAGAAAAGACAGAATTTCCGCACGCGCCGACGCGTTTTTCACCGTTTTCAGTGCACGGCGATACCAAAAATCCGATGCGCGGTAATTGTCGGCGCAGGATGCGGCATAGCCGCGGTAAAACAGTTTTTTCGCGCGCTTGTCTTCGGCGCGGAAGGACTGTGCTGCATGGTCAAATCCCGCACGCACAGACGCTTTGTCTTGTTTTTTGCCGCCTGACGGTAAAAAGCTTTTTACAAGCATGGCAAACAGTGCGGCGACTGCCAGAATCATTTGCGGCAAACGCTGTGTCAGCACTGCATCTAACCCGTGTGCCTGATATTGCGATATAAATGCGGTGATAAAAATAAGCAGTCCGAGCACCGCAAGTCCGCGAAGAACCCATGTCTTTTTTTGATTCATATTTTCTTCCCCATTTTCGGTAAAGGTTTAACCATAGCACACGCGTCCGAACACGCCTTTTGGGTCGTAGAATTTTCGGGTGCTGGATTTTTGGTTCTGCGCGGCAAAACCGCAGTCAATCCTTTCGGATTGACGAGGATTTTAACAAAG
>UQFM01000027.1 GCA_900540295.1 uncultured Oscillospiraceae bacterium | reverse complement strand
CGCACCCTCAGCGACCCGCGGGCGGATGAAGGCATCCGCCCCTACGGTTGGTGCGTTATTTTATATTGTATAGAATATTTTTGCGAATTTCTATGATAATCAACATTTTGTTTAAAAGTGTTGCTCGAAATTGCGCGAAATTTCCGACGCTTCGGTGTATGGTTGAAAGGCGCTTTCGAAAAGGAGTCGGTGCGGCTCCGCGCATTATAGGTATCTGTATTTTGAAAACAGGTACGAATCAAAAGGAGATGTTTTTGTGAAAACCACGCTGTCCCAAAAAGAAACCGCGTTTTGCCGTGCATTTGTGCGTACCCGCAACGGACGCGAAGCGGCCGCCGCGGCAGGCTTTTTGCTGTTCCCCGAAAAGGCGGCGCAGAAGCTGCTTGCACATACGGCGGTGCGGGAAAAAATCGCCGCACTGGAAACGGAGCAGACCGCCACGCGTGCGGAACTGCTCGCGGGCTACCGCCGATTGGCATTCGGCTCGGTCGCCGACGCGGTACGGCTGTTGCTCGCAAGTGAAACGGGCGAAGTCCCCGACCCCGAAACGCTGGATTTGTTTTCGGTTTCGGAAATCAAGCGTCCGAAGGGCGGCGGCTTGGAAATCAAATTCTTTGACCGCCAAAAAGCGCTTGACCGTCTTGCGGCGCTGGAGTGCGAAACGGCGGACGGCGCACTGCCGTTCTACCGCGCGCTGGAGCGTTCCGCGGCGGCGATTTGCGGAAACGGAGCGGACGGCGAATGAAAGTCTCTGCTTTTAAACAGTTTTCACAAAAGCAGTTAGAGCTTTTGACCTGGTGGTGCGAAGAAAGCCCCTTTCATACCTTTGACGCCGTCATCTGCGACGGCGCAGTACGCAGCGGCAAAACCGTCTGTATGTCGCTTTCCTTTGTATTTTGGGCGTTTTACCGATTCTCCGACCAAAGCTTTGCGCTGTGCGGCAAGACCGTTACGGGTCTGCGGCGGAATGTGGTCACCCCGCTTTTGCCGCTTTTGCGCGAGCTTGGATTTACCTGTCGCGAGCAAACCTCCAAAAATCTTTTGGAAATCGAAAAAGGCGGGCGCAAAAACTGCTTCTATTTTTTTGGCGGCAGGGATGAATCCTCTGCGGCGCTCATTCAGGGGATGACGCTTGCGGGCGTGATGCTCGACGAGGCGGCGCTGATGCCCCGTTCCTTTTGCGAGCAGGCGATTGCGCGCTGTTCCGTCGAGGGGTCGCGGCTTTGGTTCAACTGCAATCCCGAGCATCCCGCGCACTGGTTCTATCAGGAATGGATTTTAAAGCGGGCAGAGAAAAACTGTCTGTATCTCCATTTCCGCATGCAGGACAATCCGTCCTTGTCCCCCGCCATGCTCAAGCGCTACCGCTCCCTTTACAGCGGCGCGTTTTACGAGCGGTTTGTTGAGGGCAAATGGGTGGCGTGCGACGGACTTGTGTATCCGTTTTTCGACGGCGGCTATCTTTACGATGTACCGAAAAGCTTCACGCGCTTCGTTGTCTCGTGTGACTACGGAACAGTCAACCCCACCTCGATGGGGCTTTGGGGACAAAACGGCGGCGCGTGGTACCGCATTGACGAGTTCTACCACAGTTCCAAGCGAGAAGGCTTTCAGATGACCGATGAGGAATATTACCGTTCGCTTTGCACCCTCATCGGCGACAGAACCGTGGACTGCGTTTTGGTAGACCCGTCGGCGGCGTCGTTTATCGAATGCATCCGCCGTCACGGAGAATTTACCGTCCGCCGTGCGGACAACGATGTGCTGGGCGGCATTCGCAAGACCTCGGACGCGCTCAAAAAACGGGAAATTCGCATTTGCAGATGCTGTCCCGATATTATTCGGGAATTTTCTCTGTACCGTTGGGATGAGAGCGCGAAATATGACGCCGTGAAAAAGGAAAACGACCACGCGATGGACGATATGCGCTATTTCGTCAGCAGTGTACTGCACGAGGAAAGCGGCGGTTTCTTTGCCGTCGCCTGTAAAAGGGAGGTGATATGATGGCAAAATCCCGAAAAAAACAGGACGCCGCGCCTGAAAAGCCGCCTGTGCTTGCAAGCGGCGGCGCGCCGTTTCGCGAGCCGTTCGGCGCGCTCGGCACATACAGTATGCCGCCCGCCGTTTGCGGCGACCTCTACCGCGCCTTGCGTGAGGCGATTCCCGTAATTGACGCGGGCGTTTACAAGCTGATTCGTCTGACGGGCGGTTTTCAGGCGGTCTGCGCCGACAAACGCTTTCAGCCGATTTTGGACGAATTCTGCAAAAACGTGCCTGCCGACAGCGGTACTGTGTCCTTGCAGGGTTTTTTGGACTGCTTTTTTGAACAGCTTTTGACCTACGGTACGGCGGTGGCGGAAATGGTCACGGACAGCACGGGCAAAATTCAGTATCTGTACAATGCGCCGCACACGGCGTACCGTCTGCGGCGCAGTTCGTCCGATTTTCGCCGTCCCCAGGTTCTGTCTGCCGACGATTTGAGCGACACCCCTCTGCCACGGCAGGACTTATTGCTTGTGTGCACTTTGGGCGCACAGCCCGGCGAGGTGTACGGCACTTCGCTTTTAAGCGGGTTGCCGTTTGTAAGCTCGGTGCTCACAAAGATTTATAACGCAGTCGGGCAGAATTGGGAACGCGTGGGCAATGTGCGCTTCGCCGTGACCTATAAGCCCGGGGACGATATGGGCGGCAAGGCGTATGCCAAGGAGCGTGCGATGCAGATTGCGTCACAGTGGAGCGAAGCCATGCGCAGCCGCGAGGTGCGCGATTTTGTGGCGGTGGGCGATGTCGATATTAAGGTCATCGGCGCGGACAATCAAATTTTAGACAGCGAGGTGCCTGTGCGCCAAATGCTCGAGCAGATTGTTGCAAAGCTTTCTTTGCCGCCGTATATGCTGGGACTTTCCTGGTCAACGACCGAGCGCATGGCTTCGGAGCAGGCGGATTTGCTGACCACGGAATTGGAGCATTACCGCCGTGTGCTGACGCCTGTATTGGAAACAATTTGCCGTACGCATCTGCGTGCTTACGGCTATACGGGTAAAACCGAAATCGTGTGGGAAGACATTCTGCTGCGCGACACGGTAGAGGAGGCGACCGCCCGCCATCTGGACGCACAGACAAGAGAGATTTTGGAGAACTTATAATTTTAATCTTTTGCACATTTTCACCCGAAAGGAGGAACAAAAATGCAAAAACAATTCAAGACCCGGCCTGAAGGCGACGCGGTTTCTGCCGAAACCTTGGAAAAAATCAACCGATTCACGAAGAAACAACTGTCTGCCGAAGATGTTTACGTATTCTCCGCTGTACTTTGCGACAACGAGATTGACCGTGACGGCGAACGTTTTTCCGTAGAAGCCCTGCATATGCTTGCACCGCTGTTCGAGGGGAAAACCGCCATTCTCAACCACAGTATGGACGCCGCCGACCAAAGTGCGCGCACCTTTGAGACGCAGGTCGTGACAGATACCGCGCGCAAAACCGCGTGCGGTGAGGACTATACCTATTTGCTTGCGCGCAGTTATCTGCCGCGCATCGCGAAAAATGAAACGCTGATTGCCGAGATTGACGCAGGCATTAAAAAAGAGGTGTCTGTCGGGTGCGCCGTTGCGAAACGGGTTTGCTCGGTTTGCGGTGCGGACGAACGGCAAAATCCCTGCGGACACCGCCGCGGCAAAACGTATGACGGCAAGGTCTGCCATTATATTTTGGACGAGCCGACCGATGCTTACGAGTGGTCGTTTGTCGCCGTGCCTGCGCAGAAGAATGCGGGCGTGACGAAATCCTACCGCGATGCGGACGCGCTTTGCAAGGCGATTTGCGAAAAACAGGCGGACGGGATGACCCTTTCCCGTGCGGAGCTGACTGCGCTTGCCGACAGATTGGAGATTTTGGAAAAATCGGCGGCGGACGGCGCTGTGTACCGCGATACATTGCGCGTGCGTGCGGTCAAGGGCTTTGCAAGGGCGCTCCCCGCGCTCGACAATACGCTTGCCGAAGCGCTTGTCGCGCCGCTTTCTGCGGCGCAGTTGAAAACGCTTGCCGACGCCCTTGACGAAACTGCCGAAAAAGCCTTTTCCGCTGTGCCGATGCTCGCGAGCCGCGAAAATTTCAACCCCGCACAGCCGAATACGGCGTTTAAGTTTTAACGGAAATTTGACAAATGTGCGGGGACGCGCAAAATTGTCATCTGCGCGAAGCAAAGTTTTAAATTTATAAACCTTATATCGCTCCCTCTTTGAGGGAGCTGTCATACCTAAAGGTATGACTGAGGGAGTTTGCTCACACAGCACATAGTAAATTTGATTCACACATAGGGATGGACATCCTTGTCCGTCAAATTCCATCCGGACTTCGGCGGGCGATTCGTGAATCGCCCCTACGGGTGCGGTGCGTTATCATTGATTTGCGCAGTTTTCGCGGGCGCGCAATGCACGCCCCTACGGTTTGCGCGAATTTTTGCGGGCGGATGAGGGCATCCGCCCCTACAAAAACAAAAAAGGAGAGAAAGACTATGGCGATTTTTGAAACCATCAAATTGGATAAAGGGCTGTATACTGCCCGCGAGGGGTTTACCGCGTCCTTGGAAGCGGTTGACCCGTCCGAAAATTATAAAGGTACGGCGCTTGAGGGCTTGGACGCGTTTGAGCGTCAGCTCAAGCGATTCGACATCAAACTGCACGGCGCGGCAAGCGACTGTGTGGAAAAATTCTTCCAGACCACCGACAGCGCGGCGCTGTTCCCCGAATACATCGCCCGCGCGGTGCGCAAGGGCTTGGAGGAGGCGGACTTGCTTCCCGCGATTGTCGCGACCAAAACCAATATCAGCGGCTTAGACTACCGCACCATTACATCCGTTCCCACCGAGGCGGAAAAGGAACTGAAAGTGACTGCCGAGGGTGCGGCGATTCCCGAAACCGTGGTACATACGCAGGAAAATCTTGTGAAACTGAAAAAGCGCGGCAGAATGCTGGTGGCTTCTTATGAGGCGCTTCGTTTTCAGAGACTCGATTTGTTCACCGTGACCCTGCGCCAAATCGGTGCGTATATTGCACGCACACAGCTTAAAGACGCGGTTGAGGTGCTGATGAACGGCGACGGCAACAACAACGCCGCGCCGACTGCATCGCTCGGCGGTAAACCGATTGCTTATGCAAATTTGGTCGACTTTTGGAACACCTTTGACCCGTATGCTATGAATACGCTGATTGCCGCACCCGATATGACCGCCTCGATTCTGAAATTGCAGGAAATGCGCGATGCGGCGGCGGGACTTACTTTCCACGGAGACGGCAAACAGGTTACACCGCTCGGCGCGACGCTCTTAAAGAGCAGTGCCGTTCCCGCAGGGAAACTCATCGGTCTCGACAAAACCTGCGCACTGGAGCAGGTCTCGGCGGGCGGCATTCTGACCGAATACGACAAGCTGATTGACCGTCAGCTGGAGCGTGCCGCGATTTCGCAGATTTCGGGTTTTGCAAAAATCTATGCCGACGCCGCGCGTGTACTCGCGTAACCGCTGAAAAGGGGGCGCAGAAATGATTGATGTAATTGCAGTTGCCGAAATTCTCCGCCGATTTTCCATGCTGACGGAGGATGCGCTTGCAGACGCTATGCCCGCCGTAGCGGTTACCTGTGCGGAATGCACCGAAAAACTGCGGGATAAAAGCTTTGCCGAAATCCCCGCAGTTTTGGAGGCGACGGCGGCGCTGTGCAATTACCGCTTGCTTTTGCGCGGCGAGACATTGCGCGACGGCACAACCGCTTTCAAGGCGGGGGATGTTTCGGCGACGGTCAGTCCGTCGGTGCTTTTGGAAACCGCCGTGCGTCTGCGCGATGATGCGTATATGGCGGCGGCGCGGTATTTCGAGGATACAGACTTTTTGTTTCGGCAGGTGTGAAATATGAATCTCGGATTTCAAAAATACGGCAGGAGTGTGCGCCTGTCGGACGGAAAGGGCTGGGTCTCTCCGCAATACAGGGCGTTCTTACAGCCGCTTCGGTATAAAAATAAGATGTATTTAGAGGGAACGTACACACCTATCGGCAAAGACCAAAACGATTTATATTTGTACATCGGACCGAAGGAGCACGATGTAACACGTCTCGGAAACGGTGCAAGGCTTTTGGACAGTGACGCGCGCGAGTATGTTTTACAGCGGACGGAAAAGGTCTGCCGCGGCGATACGCCGTTCTATTTCTGGGCGATTCTCAAAGCGGTAAGCGGGGTGAGCGTATGATGAATTATGCAAGCAGTCTGATAAAAAAGATGCTGCCCGTGCTTAGAAACGATACATTTTATGAGGGTATGGAGCTGGTTGCCGCCTATGAAAGCGATATTAAGCCGTATCCCGTAGAGCATCCGATTATTGCGTTTGCCGTAGATTCGCAGACGGTAGGCGAACGCTTGGTGGATGTTGCCGCAGACGGCACGCAAACACAGTCGAAGCGGCGCGAAGTGGAAACCACCTATAAGGTCAGTATTTTCGTGCCGTATGAAAGCGGCGCGCAGTCGGCATACCGTATTGCGGATTATCTGCACGGGTATCTGCTGTTCCGTACGGAGCTGAGTATTGTCGGCAGTAAATATGCAGACTGCAACTATGTCCGCGACTGCGGCGCGTTGGTACTGCATACCGCTTTTACCCAGCGGATGGTATGTGACAGCTGAACAGGGGCAGTCGGTAAAATCCGATGGACGGACAGGCAGGGCGTAAAACGCGCTCTGCCTGTTTTTTGTGCGGCGGGGCGTGCAATGCTTTTATATAATATTGCGTGATTTGCTTTTCCATTATATATACTGTATGGGCAGCGTAGAAAAAAGCATACGGTTTCACGGCGGCGTTTCTTGAAAAATCCGCATTTTATACAATATCTTGTGGTGGGAAATTCTTTGAAAACAATTTTATAAAAAGCAGAAAAAAATTCAGCCTTTTTCACGAACTTTTTCTTAAAAAGTTGTTGCATTTTCATAAATAGTATGGTAGAATACCAAAGCACGCGTGGAAAAGGGCGAGCCATGTCCTTTTTTATGCGACTTGATATGCGATGATGCGGTAGGTGGCTGCACGTTTGATGCAGGGAATTACCGCGGAGTATGTCCGATTACAAACCGGGCGACCCTATAACAGACTTCCGAAGCGTGAAAAGCGTACCCCAACTGCGCTTTTTGCGGTACCGAGAGGAATCTGTGCGCTTTTCTCTGCCGTCCGAAAGACTTTTTGGCTTTCGGTTTTTTCATGGAGGACATGAAAACACCCGGCAGGGTTGCAGAAAAGCGAATTGCCCTAATTCAAAAGGAGGCAACAAAACAATGGCAGCAGCAAAAGGCAAGAAAATTCGTATCAGACTGAAAGGCTACGACCACGACCTCGTGGACAGAGCGGCAATGAAAATCGTTGAAACCGCAAAGCGCACAGGCGCACAGGTTTCCGGTCCCGTTCCGCTTCCGACCGAAAAGGAAGTCGTCACCATTCTTCGCGCTGTGCACAAATACAAAGACAGCCGCGAACAGTTTGAACAGAGAACGCACAAACGGCTCATCGACATTCTCAGACCTTCAAACAAGACCGTTGAAGCTTTGACGAACCTTGAGCTTCCCGCAGGCGTAGACATCGAAATTAAGCTTTAATTTCCGTTTGCGCTTACAGGTCATGTTGGCGAATGCCAACCAATAACCAAAGGAGGAATACAAAATGCAAAAAGGTCTTATCGGTAAGAAAATCGGCATGACACAGCTTTTTGACGAGAGCGGCAAGGTTATCCCCGTAACCGTCGTAGAAGCAGGTCCGTGCGTCGTTGTCCAGAAAAAGACAACGGAAAACGACGGCTATGAAGCTGTACAGGTCGGCTTCGGTGACGTGAAAGTCCAGAGAGTGAACAAGCCGCAGGCGGGTCACTTCAAGAAAGCGGATGTTGCACCGAAGAAGGTACTCAAGGAGTTCAGACTGGCGGACACTTCCGCACTGAACGTCGGCGACATTCTCAAGGCAGACGTTTTCGCTGTCGGCGACAGAGTGGACGTTGTGGGTACAAGCAAAGGTAAAGGCACCGCGGGCGCAATCAAACGCTGGAACTTCTCCAGACTGAAGGAATCCCACGGTACAGGCCCTGTGGCACGTCACGCAGGTTCGTTGGGCGCTTGCTCCGACCCGTCCCGTGTTTACAAGGGGAAGAAACTCGCAGGTCACTTAGGTGCCGAAAGAGTTACCGTTCAGAATCTCGACATTGTCAAGGTTGACGCAGAAAACAACCTCATCGCTATCAAGGGCGCGATTCCGGGTCCTAAGGGCGGCATCGTTGTTCTTGCGGATACGGTGAAAAAATAAGGAAGGAGTGATTTAAATGGCAAAGCTTGCAGTTCTCGACAAAGCAGGTAAAAAGGTTTCCGACATCGAATTGAACGACGGCATTTTCGCCATCGAGCCCAATACGTCGGCAATGCACCTGATGGTTGTCAGCTATTTGGCAAATCAGCGTCAGGGCACACAGTCCACCCTCACTCGTTCCGAGGTGTCCGGCGGCGGCAAAAAGCCGTGGCGTCAAAAGGGCACAGGCAGAGCGCGTCAGGGTTCGACCAGAGCGCCGCAGTGGACACACGGCGGTATCGCACTCGGTCCGAAGCCGCGTGAATACGGTTTCGATGTAAACAAAAAGGTCAAGAGATTGGCTATGAAGTCCGCACTTTCCGCAAAGGTTGCGGCAGACGAAATGATTGTGCTTGACGACTTCGGTCTCGAAGCAATCAAAACCAAAGAGGTTGCAGACGTGCTTGCGGCTATCAAAGCAGGCAAGAAAACGCTCATCGTTCTTCCGGAGAAGAATGACGTTGTTTACAAGAGCGCACGCAACATCGCGGGTGCAAACGTCTCCCTCGTCAACACGCTGAATGTTTACGACATCCTCAACTGCAACACCATCGTTGTGCTGAAGGACGCCGTCGCAAAGATCGAGGAGGTTTACGCATAATGAAACTTGCACAGGATATTATCCTCCGCCCCGTGATTACCGAGGAAAGCATGATGGGTCAGGCGCTCAAAAAGTACACCTTCAAGGTGGACAAAAAAGCGACCAAGCCCGAAATCAAAGCGGCTGTTGAAAAGCTCTTCGGCGTCAAGGTCGAAAAGGTCAACACCATCAATGTGAAGGGTCATCTCAGAAGATACGGCAGATTCGAGGGCTACACCTCGGCTTGGAAAAAGGCTGTCGTTACTTTGACTGAGGATTCCAAGACCATCGAGTTCTTTGACGGAATGATGTAAAACCCCAAGCGATAATGTATGGAGCCCGACATGCTCCGCTAAATCGTTTTAAGGAGAGTGAATGAAATGTCGATTAAAGTCTATAAGCCGACAACCAACGCAAGACGTAATATGTCGGTTACAGATTATTCCGAGCTTTCAAAGGTTGCTCCCGAAAGAAGCCTTTTAGCGCCCCTGAATAAAAAGGCAGGCCGCAACAGCTACGGAAGAATTACCGTTCGCCACAGAGGCGGCGGTAACCGCAGAAAATATCGTATCATCGACTTTAAGCGTGATAAGTTCGATATGCCTGCAACCGTGCTCACTTTAGAGTACGACCCCAACCGTTCCGCACACATTGCACTTGTGCAGTATGAAGACGGCGAAAAGAGATACATTCTCGCGCCTGTCGGCTTGAAAGTCGGCGACAAGGTAGAAGCGGGTACTTCCGCAGATATCAAAGTCGGTAACGCACTGCCCCTGAGCGCAATCCCGACCGGTACTATGGTTCACAACGTAGAGCTGTATCCCGGCCGCGGCGGTCAGCTGGCCCGCGCAGCAGGCAATGCTGCACAGCTGATGGCAAAGGAAGGCGTGTACGCACTGCTCAGACTTCCCTCGGGAGAGCTTCGCAACGTGCCCGCACAGTGCATGGCAACCGTCGGCACTGTCGGTAACGCCGACCACGAAAACGTGAAAATCGGTAAAGCAGGCCGCACCCGTCACTTGGGCGTCCGTCCGACTGTCCGCGGTTCTGTTATGAACCCGAACGACCACCCGCACGGCGGCGGTGAAGGTAAATCGCCTGTCGGCCGTCCCGGTCCCTGCACACCGTGGGGCAAACCCGCACTCGGTTATAAGACCAGAGCGAAGAAGAACCGTTCCGACAAATTTATCGTAAGACGCCGTAACGGCAAATAAGCCGAAAGGAGTGTAGAGTATGAGCAGAAGTATTAAAAAAGGACCTTACGTTGCACCGAAACTGCTCGCAAAGGTTCAGCAGATGAATCAGAACGGTGAAAAAATCGTTCTTAAGACATGGAGCCGCAGCTCGACTATATTCCCGGACTTTGTCGGTCACACGTTTGCCGTCCATGACGGACGCAAGCACGTTCCGGTTTACGTTACGGAGGATATGGTCGGTCATAAGCTCGGCGAATTTGCGCCGACAAGAACCTTTAAAGGTCACGCCGGTTCCAAAACATCCAACAACGGTAAATAAGCAGCAAAGGAGTGTATAACGAATGGAAGCAACTGCAAAAGTGACCCACGTACGCATTGCGCCGCGTAAGGTGCAAATCGTGCTGGATCTCATCAGAAACAAGCCTTGCGATGAAGCGGCAGCGATCCTTAAATACACGCCCAAAGCTGCGTGTGAGCCGCTCGGCAAGCTGTTGAAATCCGCAATGGCAAACGCCGAAATGAAAGACATGGACACTTCGAGACTGTATGTCGCCGAGTGCCGCGTCGATCAAGGTCCGACCTTAAAGCGCATCCGTCCGAGAGCGCAGGGTCGTGCTTACAGAATCAACAAAAAGACTTCGCACATCACGCTTGTGCTCAAAGAAGCGGAATAAGCGAGGAGGAGGAAACACTATGGGACAGAAAGTAAATCCCACCGGTCTTCGTATCGGTGTCATTAAAGACTGGGATTCTCGTTGGTACGCCAGCAAAAAGGATTTCGGCGACACGCTTGTCTCCGACAATCAGCTCCGTAACTATCTCCTTGAAACCCTCGCTCCGGCAGGCGTTCCGAAGGTAGAAATCGAGAGAGACGCAAAGCGCGTCCGTATCAACATTCACTGCGCAAAGCCCGGCATGGTTATCGGCAAGGGCGGCGCGGAGATTGAAAAGCTGAAAGCAACCTGCAAAAAGAAGCTCGGCGGCGAGAAGGATGTTTACATCAACATCGTTGAAATTAAACAGCCCGACTTGAACGCACAGCTTGTTGCAGAGAACATTGCTTCTCAGCTGGAGCGCAGAATTTCGTTCCGCCGCGCACTGAAACAGAGCATCGGCAGAACCATGAAGCTCGGCGCAAAAGGTATTAAAACACAGGTCAGCGGTCGTTTGGGCGGCGCAGAAATCGCGCGTTCCGAGCATTACCATGAAGGCACCATTCCGCTGCAGACCATCCGTGCAGACATTGACTACGGTTTTGCCGAGGCAAAAACAACCTACGGTCGTATCGGCGTAAAGGTTTGGATCTACAAAGGCGAAGTCCTTCACGACAACCGCAAGCCTCAGAAGGAAGGAGGCACAAAATAATGTTACTGCCGAAGAGAGTAAAATACCGCAGAGTCCACAGAGGGCGTCTGACCGGTAAAGCGATGAGAGGCAATAAGGTCACTTACGGTGATTACGGTCTTGTGTCTCTTGAACCCGCTTGGATTACATCCAACCAAATTGAAGCAGCCCGTATCGCCATGACGCGTTACATCAAGCGTGGCGGTCAGGTTTGGATTAAAATTTTCCCGGATAAGCCGATCACCGAAAAACCGGCTGAAACCCGAATGGGTTCCGGTAAAGGCTCCCCCGAATATTGGGTAGCCGTTGTGAAACCCGGCAGAGTGATGTTCGAAATTGCAGGCGTTCCCGAAGAGACTGCACGCGAGGCTATGCGTCTTGCGGCAAACAAGCTCCCCGTGAAATGCAAGTTCGTCACCAAAGCACAGCAGGAAGAGGAAGGTGAGCAGGCATGAAAGCAAGTGAGTTGAAAAAACTTTCCCCCTCGGAGTTGGATGCTAAACTCTTAGAGCTGAAAGATGAGCTTTTCAAATTGCGTTTCCAGCAGGCCATCAACCAACTCGATAATCCGATGCGCATCAATGCCGTCAAAAAAGACATCGCACGCGTGAAAACCGTGCTCCGCGATGTTGAACTGCACGGCGCGCAGTCTTAAGGAAAGGGAGGGTATTCAGGATGAGCGAAAGAAACCTCAGAAAAACACAGGTTGGCATCGTGACCAGCGACAAGATGGACAAGACGGTTGTCGTTTCCATTAAGGACAGAGTCCGTCACCCGCTGTACAAGAAGATTGTTAACCGTACCGTTAAAATCAAAGCCCATGACGAAGGAAACGTTTGCGGCATCGGCGACAAGGTTCTCGTTATGGAAACCCGTCCTCTCTCGAAAGATAAGAGATGGCGTGTCGTCGAAATCATCGAGAAAGCGAAGTAATTTCTAAGGAGGCTATTACTGTGATTCAACAACAGACTTACCTCAAAGTAGCCGACAACACCGGCGCGAAGGAAATTATGTGCATTCGCGTTCTCGGCGGTTCCGGCAGAAGGTATGCAAATATCGGCGATGTCATTGTAGCTTCGGTCAAAAAGGCAGCACCCGGCGGCGTTGTCAAAAAGGGCGATGTGGTGAAGGCAGTCGTCGTACGTTCGGCAAGCGGTGTTCGCAGAGACGATGGTACTTACATCCGTTTCGATGAAAACGCAGCCGTATTGATTAAAGAAGACAAAAACCCCAGAGGCACCCGTATCTTTGGGCCGGTTGCAAGAGAGCTTCGTGATAAGGATTACATGAAGATTCTGTCTCTTGCTCCCGAAGTACTGTAAACGGAGGTGCAGTCAGATGAATAAAGTTCATGTAAAAACCGGCGATACCGTCGTTGTCATCAACGGCAAAAATCGCGGCAAGCAGGGCAAAGTAATGCAGGTTGCACCCGCCGAGGGTAAAGTTATCGTGGAAGGCGTCAACATCGTTACAAAGCATGTCAAGCCCCGTAAAATGGGTGAGGCAGGCGGCCTTGTAAAGGCGGAAAGCGCATTGTATGCAGATAAGGTTCAGCTTGTCTGCCCGAAGTGCGGCAAAGCAACAAGAGTCGGTCACGAAGGCACCGGCAAAGATAAGAAACGCGTTTGCAAAAAATGCGGCGCAAAGTTTGAATAAGGGAGGGACATAACAACATGGCAGCAAGAATGAAAGAAAAATACACTGCTGAAGTTGCTCCGGCGCTTCAGAAGAAGTTCGGCTACAAGAGCGTTATGCAAATCCCGAAGCTTGACAAGATTGTCATCAACGTCGGTTGCGGCGAAGCGAGAGACAACTCCAAGGTTGTGGACGCAATCACGAAGGACCTTATGCAGATTACAGGTCAGAAGCCCGTTCCCTGCAAGGCGAAGAAGTCCGTTGCGAACTTCAAACTGCGTGAAGGCATGACCATCGGCGTTAAGGTTACACTTCGCGGCGAAAGAATGTATGAGTTCTTAGACCGTTTCTTCAACCTCGCACTCCCCCGCGTCCGTGACTTCCGCGGCATCAATCCGAACTCGTTTGACGGCAGAGGCAACTACTCCATGGGTATCAAGGAGCAGCTGATTTTCCCCGAAATCGATTACGATAAGATTGACGCTGTGCGCGGCATGGATATTTGCTTTGTTACTACGGCGAACACAGACGAAGAAGCAAGAGAGCTTCTTACACTGATGGGCGCACCGTTTGCGAAATAAGGAGGGATTGAAGTGGCCAAAACATCTATGAAGGTTAAGCAGGCAAGACCTGCAAAATATTCCACCAGAGCGTACAACAGATGCAAAATCTGCGGTCGCCCGCACGCTTATCTGCGCAAGTACGGCGTTTGCCGTATCTGCTTCAGAGAGCTGGCGCACAAAGGTCAGATCCCCGGCGTGAAGAAAGCAAGCTGGTAATAGAGCAATTGCAAAGGAGGCAAAAGTATGCAAATCACGGATTCCATCGGTGATATGCTCACCAGAATTCGCAACGCGAGTTCTGCGAAGCATGACACGGTCAAGGTCCCCGCATCCAACATGAAGAAAGCAATTGCGCAGATTCTTCAGGATGAGGGATATATCAAGAGCTTTAAAGTGGAAGAAGACGGCAAGCAGGGCATGATTGAAATCACGCTGAAATACGGCGCGAACAAAGCCCCCGTCATCACGGGTCTGCGCAGAGTTTCCAAACCGGGCTTGCGCATCTACACCAACTGTGAGGACATGCCGAAGGTCATGAGAGGTCTCGGCGTCGCAATCCTTTCCACATCTAAAGGCGTTATGACAGACAGAGAAGCACGCAAAGCCAATGTCGGCGGCGAGGTTCTCGCATATATTTGGTAAGGAGGTTACAGTATGTCCAGAATCGGCAGACAGCCCATCGCGGTTCCCGCGGGCGTTGAAGTCAAGCTTGACGGCAGTACTGTTACCGTTAAGGGTCCTAAGGGCACACTTACCAGAACAGTACACAGCAACATGAATGTCGCTATGGAGAACGGCGAAATCGTCGTGACCCGTCCCGACGAAAGCAATCTCAATAAATCTCTGCACGGGCTTACCCGTACTTTGATTCACAACATGGTCATCGGCGTTACCGAGGGCTTCAAAAAAGAGCTCGAAGTAAACGGTGTCGGTTACCGTGTTGCGAAGCAGGGCAAGGACCTTGTGATGAACCTCGGTTTCTCACATCAGGTTACCATGTCAGAGACAGAGGACATCACCATTGATGTTCCCGCACCGAACAAAATCATTATTTCCGGTCCCGATAAGCAGAAGGTCGGTCAGTTCGCCGCAGAAGTGCGCGAAAAGCGCCCGCCGGAGCCTTATAAGGGCAAGGGCATTAAGTATGCTGACGAGCATATCCGCCGCAAAGAGGGCAAGGCCGGTAAGGGTAAATAAAGGAGTGAAATTCAATGGTTAACAGACCCGACAGCAAAAAAGCAAGACAGAAACGTCATGCAAGAGTTCGCGCAAAGATCTCGGGTACAGCAGAGTGCCCCCGTCTTGATGTTTTCCGTTCACTCCAGCATATCTATGCACAGTTGATCGACGACGTTGCAGGTGTCACACTCGTTGCGGCATCCACAACCGAGAAAGACTTTACCGAGTACGGCGGAAATGTTGAGGCTGCTAAGGCAGTCGGCAAATTGCTTGCAGAAAGAGCCGCTGAGAAAAACATCAAAGATGTTGTTTTCGACAGAGGCGGTTATGTTTATCACGGCAGAGTTGCTGCTCTCGCCGAAGGTGCCCGTGAGGGCGGCCTGAACTTCTAAGAAAGGAGAAATGAAAATGGCTACAAAAATCGACGCATCTACAATGGAACTCGAAGAGAGAGTCGTTGCGATCAACCGTGTCTCCAAAACCGTTAAGGGCGGCCGTATCATGAAATTCTCCGCTTTGGTAGTTGTAGGCAACGGAAACGGCATCGTGGGCTTCGGTCTCGGCAAATCGGGCGAAGTTCCGGATGCAATCCGCAAAGGTATTGAAAACGCGAAGAAGAACCTGATTGAGGTTGCGCTCAAAGGCACGACAATCCCGCATGAGATTATCGGCAAATACGGCGCAGGCGTGGTTCTGATGAAACCCGCTGCTCCCGGTACCGGTGTTATTGCCGGCGGCCCCGTGCGTGCGGTTGTGGAAATGGTCGGCATTAAGGACATTCGTTCCAAGGCGCTGCGTTCCAACAATCCCTGCAACGTGGTTCGCGCAACCGTAGACGGGCTTTCAAAGCTTCGTAACGCTGACGAGGTTGCCGCTATCCGCGGTAAATCCGTTAAAGAGATTTTAGATTAAGGAGGGGCACAAATGGCAAACGTAACAGTTACACTGAAAAAGAGCCTTATCGGCAGCAAAAAAGATCAGATTGCCACCGCCCATGCACTTGGTCTTAGAAAAATCGGGGATAAGGCTACACAGCCCGACAACCCGCAGACACAGGGTAAGATTAAGAAGATTTCTCATCTTATCGAGGTAACGAACGCTTAAGGAGGTGCCAATATGAAATTGCATGAACTTGCTCCCGCAGCGGGCTCTAAGAAGTCCGTGAAGCGTATCGGCCGCGGCGCTGCGTCCGGTCAGGGCAAAACGGCAGGCAAAGGCCACAAAGGTCAGAAAGCACGTGCCGGCAGAGGTATGCGTCCCGGTTTTGAGGGCGGTCAGATGCCTTTGCAGAGACGCGTTCCCAAGAGAGGCTTCAACAACATCTTCGCGAAAGAAATCGCGGCGGTCAACGTGTCGGCTCTCGATAAAGCATTCGAGGACGGCGCAACCGTAACGGTTGACGCACTCATTGAAAAAGGTCTTATCAAAAAAGCGCTTGACGGCGTAAAAATCTTAGGAAACGGCGAAATCAGCAAGAAGCTCACTGTGCAGGTTAACAGCTTTTCCGAATCGGCGAAGCAGAAAATCGAAGCAGCCGGCGGGAAAGCCGAGGTGATCTGATAATGTTCCAAACCATCCTTAATGCTTGGAAAATTGCGGATCTCCGTAAGAAGCTGCTGTATACAGCTTTCATTATTCTGATTTTCAGAATCGGCGCCGCACTGCCTGTTCCGTTTGTGAACATTGCAGAAGGCATTATTACGGACGCAAACGCCAACAACTTCATGACCTATTTGAGCATGATGACCGGTGACGCGTTCAACTACGGCACATTGTTCGCAATGTCCATCACCCCCTACATTAACGCTTCCATTATTATCCAGCTTCTGACGGTTGCGATTCCCGCACTCGAAAGACTGGCAAAGGAAGGCGAAGAGGGCAGAAAGAAGATTTCGGAAATTACCCGTTATACTTCTGTCGGTTTGGCGCTCATGCAGAGCACCGCATATTATTTCTACATCCGTTCGCAGGGCTATCTTGCACTGAATGCGGAAGGCGTAAAATATACAGGTTTCGCAGCCGTGTTCCAGGCAATCGTCATTATCCTTTGCTATACGGCAGGCGCTTCCCTGATTATGTGGCTCGGTGAGCAGATTAACGACAAGGGCATCGGCAACGGTATTTCAATCATCCTGTTCGCAGGTATCGTTTCCCGTATGCCGACCACACTGTATAACTTGTATCAGTACATGGACAGAGGCGGTGCGTATTTCGCACTCATCCCGATTGCATTCGTCTGCATGATTCTGATGATTGCATATATCGTTTGGATGGATAACGCCGAGCGCCGCATTCCCGTGCAGTATGCAAAGCGCGTGGTCGGACGCAAAATGTACGGCGGTCAGAGCACGCATATTCCGATTAAGGTCAATATGTGCGGCGTTCTCCCCGTCATCTTTGCTTCTTCCATTTTGTCTCTGCCCCCGACGATTCAGATGTTTGTGACGCTGAATCCCGAAGAAAGCAAGATGGACGCGTTCTGGCAAGGCTTCTTTGACATCTTCCAGAGCACACATTGGGCGTATGCACTGATGTATTTCGTGCTGATTATCTTCTTCGCATATTTCTATGCGGCGATTCAGTACAATCCCATTGAAATGGCAAACAACATCCGCAGAAACAGCGGTGCGGTTCCGGGCATCCGTCCCGGCAAGCCGACTTCCGATTATATCGCAAAGATTCTGTCAAGAATTACATTGCTTGGCGCTTTGCTGATTTCGGTCATCGCGCTGTTCCCGATTCTGTTCTCGCAGATTACGGCTTTGTTCGACAAGCAGGTTAACCTGACCTTGGGCGGCACGTCCATTATCATTATGGTCGGTGTTGCGCTTGAAACCGTAAAACAGCTCGAGAGCCAGATGATGATGCGTCATTACAAGGGCTTCTTAGACTAATATAAAGGAGAGAACTTTATGAACCTGATACTTCTTGGTGCGCCGGGCGCAGGCAAAGGCACACAGGCTGAAAAAATCTGTGAAAAGCTTTCCATCCCCGCAGTCTCGACAGGCAACATGCTCCGTGAAGCCATGGCGAACGGAACCGAAATGGGACTTAAAGCGAAATCCTTTATCGATGCAGGCAAACTCGTCCCCGACGAGGTTGTTATCGGCATTATTAACGAGAGACTGAAACAGGACGATTGCCAAAACGGTTTCATCCTCGACGGTTTCCCGAGAACCATTCCGCAGGCGGAAGCACTCGATGAAATGGGCGTTCGTATCGACCGTGTCATTGACATTGAAGTACCGGACGAAAAAATCGCTTCTCGGCTTTCGGGCAGACGTGTTTGCCTGAAATGCGGCGCGACCTATCACACCGAGTTCAAAAAGCCGAAAGCAGACGGCGTCTGCGATGCTTGCGGCGATGCACTCGTCCAAAGAAAGGACGATATGCCCGAAACCGTGCTCGACAGGCTCAAAACGTATCATGAGCAGACCGAGCCGCTGAAGGGCTTCTACGAGAAGAAAGGGATTCTTCGCGTAGTCGAAGGTCAGGAGGAGGTTGCCGATACAACCGCTCTTACCTTCAAAGCATTGGAGGATTAAGCATGATCGTGCTGAAAACCGCCCGGGAAATCGAGCTGATTCGTAAAGCTTGTATCATTTCGGCGGAGGCATTAGAGTTGGCGGGCGAGGCAGTCAAGCCGGGTGTTACCACCTACGAGATTGACAAAATCGCGTATGACTACATTAAGAAGCAAGGCGCTGAACCGAACTTCCTGCATTTGTACGGATTCCCCGCCACAGCATGCATTTCCATAAATGACGAGGTCATTCATGGTATTCCGAGCAAAAAACGCGTCATCCGAGAAGGCGACATCGTCAGCATTGACCTTGGCGCTAAGGTGGACGGCTACAACGGCGATAATGCTGCCACTTTCGCCGCGGGGAATATTTCCGACGCGGCGAAGCGGCTGTGCGACACGACCCGCGAGAGCCTGTACAAAGGCATCGAGCAGGCGGTTGCAGGCGGCAGAATCGGGGATGTAGCGTCTGCTGTACAAACGTATTGCGAGGCACGCGGTTACGGCGTTGTGCGCGAATACACAGGGCACGGCGTCGGCGCAAAGCTCCATGAAGACCCCAGCGTACCGAATTTCGGCACACCGGGACGCGGTGTGCGCCTGTTGCCGGGCATGGTCATTGCCATTGAACCCATGATTACCGAGGGCGACAAGGCAATTAGACAGCTGCCCGACGGTTGGACCGTCAAAACCAAAGACGGCAAGCTCGCCGCGCATTTTGAGCATACCGTTGCCATCACGAAAAACGGACCGCAGATTTTGACAAAAATCAGATAAGGCGGCAGGTATGGAGTGGAAACGGGGCACAGTTGTCCGTTCGCTTTGCGGGCGGGACAAAGAAAGCTTTTTATGTGTGGTTACTGCGGATGAGAAATATGTGTTTGTGTGTGACGGCAAAGCGCGTCCCTTAGAGCGGGCGAAACGTAAAAATCCGAAGCATATAGAAAAAACACCATATATGCTCACATCACGGGATTTGCAATCCAACCGAGCAGTCAAACAAGCGTTAAAGAAATTTCCGGAGGCTTAACTGTTATGTCAAAACAGGACATGATTGAAATTGAAGGTACGGTCGTTGAGGCACTGCCGAACGCACAGTTCCAGGTAGAGCTTGAAAACGGTCACCAAATCTTAGCCCATATTTCCGGTAAGCTGCGTATGAACTTCATCCGCATTCTGCCGGGCGATAAAGTGACGGTCGAAATGTCGCCATATGACCTCACACGCGGGCGCATTACATGGCGGTCAAAATAAGAAACAAGCAATAGGTTCTTTATTTTAAGAAGGAGGTATTCCGAATGAAAGTCAGACCTTCTGTCAAAAAGATTTGCGAAAAGTGCAAGATTATTAAGCGCAAGGGTAAAATCATGGTTATCTGTGAAAACCCGAAGCACAAACAGCGCCAGGGCTGATCCCCCGCCGTGCGCCCAATCGTTGTTAAAGATCTAAACAACGATTTCTGTGTTTTCGTGAATTTCCGAATTTTCATCGGCAGGGTGAAACCTGCCCCATCAAAATGGAGGTGCTAAAGTTATGGCACGTATTTCAGGTGTTGACTTACCGAGAGACAAGAGAGTCGAAATCGGCCTCACTTACATCTACGGTATCGGCAGAAAAACGGCAAGTGACATTATTGCCGCAACCGGTGTAAATCCTGACACCCGCGTCAAGGATTTGACCGAAGAAGATGTAGCAAAGCTTCGTGAGTACATTGAGCACCTGTCTCTTATACACATCTCCGAGCCCACGAGACCGATCAGTATCTC
>UQFM01000026.1 GCA_900540295.1 uncultured Oscillospiraceae bacterium | reverse complement strand
GCTCGGAGATGTGTATAAGAGACAGGTATTTGATGGTGCGAACCATCTGGCTGGTGTAGGAGTTCTCGTTGTCATACCAAGAAACAACCTGTACCTCATAGAGGTCGTCAGCAACCTTGGAAACCATGGTCTGGGTTGCATCGAACAGAGAACCGTAACGCATACCGATAACATCGGAAGAAACGATAGCGTCCTCATTGTAGCCGAAGCTCTCGGAAGCCGCCGCTTTCATAGCCGCGTTGATGCCGTCAACCGTCACATCAGCACCCTTGACAACTGCGGTCAGGATGGTGGTGGAACCGGTCGGAACGGGCACGCGCTGTGCGGAACCGATGAGTTTGCCGTTGAGCTCGGGAATAACCAAGCCGATTGCTTTTGCAGCGCCGGTGGAGTTGGGAACGATGTTTGCTGCACCTGCGCGTGCACGGCGAAGGTCGCCTTTTCTGTGCGGACCGTCGAGAATCATCTGGTCGCCGGTGTAAGCATGGATGGTGCTCATGATACCGCTCTGAATGGGTGCATAGTCGTTCAGTGCTTTCGCCATGGGCGCCAAGCAGTTGGTGGTGCAGGATGCGGCAGAAATAATCTGGTCATCCGCAGTAAGGGTCTTTTCGTTTACGCTGAAAACGATGGTCTTGAGGTCATTGCCTGCGGGTGCGGAAATAACAACCTTCTTTGCGCCTGCGGTGATGTGTGCCTGCGCTTTGTCTTTGGAGCAGTAGAAGCCTGTGCACTCGAGCACAACGTCTACGCCGATTTCGCCCCAGGGAAGCTCAGCCGCGTTTGCAACTGCATAAATTTTAAGGGTTTTGCCGTCAACCGTGATGGTGCCTGCTTCGTCGTCCGCGCTCACGGTGTGTGCGCCTTCGCCGATTTTGCCGCAGTAACCGCCCTGTGCGGTGTCATACTTCAGAAGATGTGCAAGCATGGAGGGCTTGGTAAGGTCGTTGATAGCAACGACGTCATAGCCTTCTGCGCCGAACATCTGTCTGAATGCGAGACGGCCGATACGGCCGAAACCATTGATTGCAACTTTAACTGCCATTGGGATTACCTCCAAAAATAATAATTTATTTTTTTGCGGTATTCATTGTATAACGAAACCGCAAATTTTGCAAGAACTTTTGGGAAAAATCTGCCGTGTTGTGAAAAGTTTGTCAGACTGCCTAAAATAATGCCCGATTGCCCCGCACAAAGGGATAATACAGTCAATAGTATTGCATTTTTGCAGATTTTCTATGCACATTTCGGGATTTTTTTATCCATACTAAGAAAGGTTTATCTTGAAGTGAAAGGATTACACATGGAACAAGATTTTTTGCGCCGCCTGCAAAATATGCAGACGGCGTTTCGGGAAAATCCGCATAACGAGGACTTACGCGAGGCAATGCAGAATTATTTTGACGACCTGCGTGCGCACGCGCATACACAGCCGCAAATCGGCATGCTGACCCGTGAAGCGCTTTCGCTTTTGCGCCGCTTTCGCAACGCACAGCCGCCGAGTACCGCCGAACCGACGGCAGCCGTCGATTTGACGGCGCTGTGCGAGGATCTCGCTTTCGCCTGCGACCTGTTGTGCGACGCGCAAAACAAACGCATTTACTGCATGGATACAAAAACCGTGTTTGCCGTGTGCCGACCGCGCGCCGTGCTGTGGTCGGTGCTGAACCTGCTTACCAATGCCGTACAGTATTCTGCGGGGCGGTATATTTTCCTCGGCGCATCGGAAACGGCGCGGCAGCTACGGATTGCCGTTTCCTGCGAAGGAGATTTTCCGATACCGGCATTTCAAAGCGCACTTATCCGCACGGGCGGCGGACTTCGGTATGCCGCCGAAACCGCCGAACTGCACGGCGGACAGCTTTTGCTTTCACAAACCAAAGTACAAAACACCGTTTCGCTTACCCTTGCGCGCCAAACGCACACTTCGCTTTGTGTGGCGGAAACGGATTTCACCGACTGGCTCGCTGACAGTCTGTCGCCCGTATACACCGCATTTTGCGGGATTTGTACGCCGTCTTTGTAACCCACATCGCGCTTCGCTGTGTAAATTCAATATTTTTGTTGTGTTTTCAAGTGAAATATTGTATTATTAAAACAAAACGGCAAAGGAGCGCAGTACCATGGCAAAGCAAAGTACAGTCCCGCGTCCGTTCGGTATGCGGGATAAAATCGGATACGCTTTCGGAGACTTAGGCTGTAATCTTTCCTTTCAGCTCATTTCCACCTACATGTATCTCTTTTATACACAGTGTATCGGCGTCAGCGCGGAACACTGGGCGTGGATTATCATCGTGTCGAAAATTTGGGACGCCGTAAACGACGTCCTCATCGGCAGACTTGTAGACAGTAAGCGCATCGGCACAAAAAGCAAGTTCATTCCTTGGATTTTAATCGGCGGCGTCGGATTGGTCGCATTAACGGTAATGGTGTTTACACCGATTCAAAGTTTCCCGCAGACCGCCAAAATTATTTGGTGTCTTGCTTCCTACTGCCTGTGGTCGGTTGCCTATACCATGGTCAATGTGCCATACGGTTCTCTGCATTCGGTGCTGACCGAAGACCTCAAACAGCGCACGACCCTATCCACTTTCCGCAGTATCGGTGCGGGCGTGGGCGTTGTATTTTGCATGCTGTTGCCGCATCTGGTTTATGATGCGGACAATCAGCTTTCCGCCAACCGCATGTTTCTCGTTTCCGTTGTATTTTCCGTTGCGGCACTCGGCTTTTTCTTCGCGCTGAGCCGCATGGTCACAGAGCGTGTCGAACGTGCGGAAACGCACGAACGGGTCAACTACATTTCCACCGTCAAGTCCTTTTTTACCAACCGTGCCATGGTCGGCATCACCGTTGCTACGGTGGCGATTGTTATTTTCTACAACTCTTCCATGTCCGTCAACAATTTGGTGTTCCAATTCTATTTTAACGACGCCAAAAAATCTTCCCTCGCCATGATTGCCTCTTATGTGCCGTTGGTCGCCATGATGCCGTTTGCTTCCGCGATTGTTTCCAAAATCGGCAAAAAGAAATTCATTTGCATTTCAGGGCTTGTCAGCGCCGCCGCAGGCGTTTTGATGCTGTTTTTGCCGATAACCCCGGATATAAAAGGTATGATTCTCTATGTCGGCGGGCTGATGCTCGTGAATATCGGTTGCTGTGTGTTCCAAATCATCGTTTGGGCAATCGTCGCAGACTGCATTGAAAAAAGCTACCGTGAAAAAGGGGTGCGCGAGGAAGGCTCGCTGTATGCCATATATTCCTTCTTCCGCAAGCTGGCGCAGGGTATAGGTTCGGCGTTGGTCGCACTTTCCTTGGGTACAGTCGGCTATGTTGAAAACGCCGCAGCGCAGACAACCGAAGCGGCGGCAGGCATTAAGAATCTGTACATTATTCTGTTGGTCATCGGGCTTGCCGTGATGGTACTGTCCATGCAATTCATTTACAACATCGGTTTTAAAGAAGAACAGGCATTCGGCGCACCTGCCGAAAAATCCGAAACTGCAAAAGTGTAATACGGAGGAATAATATGCGTACAACAAAAACTCTGCATACAGACTGGAAATTTAAAAAGGATTGCAGTGCCGTACCGTCCGCACTGCCGACCGATTGGGAAACGGTCACCCTGCCCTACACATGGAACGGCACAGACGGACAGGACGGCGGCAACGATTACTTCCGCGGGGCGGGCTGTTTTGTCCGCGCGGTTGCCAAAACGGAATTGCCTGACGGCACGGTGCATTACATACAGTTCGACGGCGTTAATTCTTCCGCCGACGTCTTTTGGAACGGCAAAAAAATTGTGCATCACGACGGCGGATATTCCACCTTCCGTGCAAGACTTCCCGAAATACGGGATGAAAATATTTTG
Organism: uncultured Oscillospiraceae bacterium; assembly: GCA_900540295.1. Lineage (GTDB taxonomy): Bacteria > Bacillota > Clostridia > Oscillospirales > Acutalibacteraceae > Fimenecus. The sequence continues at coordinate 16,553 of UQFM01000026.1, read as the reverse complement.
TGCGTTATCGCGGACAATGCACCGAACGACACCGTGTATCCGCAGTTGGCGGACTTCACCTTTTACGGCGGTATATACCGCGACGTGACGCTCATCGGCGTGAATGCACAGCATTTTGATTTGGCGTATTACGGTGCGCCCGGCATTGCCGTCACGCCGACGGTACACGGTACGGATGCCGAAATTCAGATAGAAACCTATATACACACGGACAGGCTGTGTGAAATCCGATACGAAATTCTTGCAGACGGCGAAATTGTCTGGCAAGGCAGTACGGATACCGACAACCGCGTCTTAACGGCGGCACTTTCCGACGTACATTTGTGGAACGGCACGGACGACCCGTATCTTTACACCGCACGGGCAACGCTTTTGTGTGACGGTGCGGCGGCAGATTGCGTTTCCGTGCGTTTCGGGTGCAGAAGCTTTCGGATTGACCCGCAGGAAGGCTTTATTTTAAACGGCAGAAGCTATCCGCTTCGCGGCGTGTCGCGCCACCAGGACAGACCCGAAATCGGCAATGCGCTCACGGTATCACACCACAAAGAAGATATAGACCTTATCTGCGAAATGGGCGCGAATACCGTTCGTTTGGCGCACTACCAGCACGCACAGTCGTTTTATGATTTGTGCGATGAAAAAGGGCTTGTGGTCTGGGCGGAAATCCCCTACATTTCCAAACATATGCCGAATGCCCGCGAAAACACAAAATCCCAAATGACGGAGCTGATTTGTCAGAATTATAACCATCCCTGCATTGTGACATGGGGGATTTCCAACGAAATCACGATGAACACCGCACCGAGTGACGCTTCCCTTTTGGAAAATCACAAAATGCTCAACGAGCTTGCGCACAGGTTGGACAAAACCCGACTGACCACGCTCGCCGCAGTGACCATGTGCGGCATTGAAGAGGAATGCGTGCACCTGACGGATATTGTTTCCTACAACCACTATTTCGGCTGGTACGGCGGTCATGTGCATATGAACGGCCCGTGGTTTGACGACTTTCATAAAAAATACCCGAACCGCCCCATCGGCATCAGCGAATACGGGTGCGAGGCGCTGAATTGGCACACCTCAGACCCCGAACAGGGCGATTACACCGAGGAATATCAGGCATATTACCACGAGGAGATGATTAAGCAAATCATTGACCGCCCCTACCTTTGGGCGACGCACGTTTGGAATATGTTTGACTTCGCTGCGGATGCGCGTGCCGAGGGCGGCGAAAACGGTATGAATCACAAGGGACTCGTCACGTTTGACCGCAACTATAAAAAGGACAGCTTTTATGCCTACAAGGCGTGGCTTTCCAAAGAACCGTTTGTGCATATCTGCGGCAAACGGTATGTCAACCGCACAGAGGAAACCGCGAAGGTTACGGTGTATTCCAACTGTGCACAAGTGGAGCTGTTCGCAAACGGCGAAAGCTGCGGCAGGCAGAAAAAGGGCAAATATCCGTTCTTTTATTTTGAGGTGAAAAATACGGATGTAACCGCACTGACGGCAAAGGCAGGTGACTGCACGGATACAGCGGAAATCCGCAAGGTTTCGGAATTTGATGACAGCTACCGTATGAAAGAAGAGGGCGGCGTCATCAACTGGTTTGAAATCACCGCGCCCGTGGGGTATTTTTCCGTGAACGATACCATCGGCAGTGTGTTTGCCACCGCGCGCGGCAAGCTGTTTCTGCTGAAGTTCCTGAAAGTTTTGCTCGGCGGACTGAAAAATAACGGTGCGCAGGAGAAAAATCCCAAAGAACAAAAACCGAAAAAAGCAAAAACGAAATCCAAAGGCATTTCCGTTATGGGCTTTACCCTCAACAAAACCATGTTTGAACTTGCCATGGGATTTTCCATCAAGCGTGTATTCATGATGCTCGGCGGCAATTTCAAAAAAGAGGATATTTTAAAGCTGAACGCATCCTTGAATAAAATTAAAAAGCCGAAAAAATAATGCGCGTCATCCCCGCCCCGCCCTGCAAATGGATTTTGCAGGGCGGGGATTTTTGTTTTGCGTACCGTAGAGTGGGTGATTCCCCTGACAGGGGAAATATCTGCGAAGCAGACAAAAGGGTGCCCGTTTTCGGAGAAAATCCATGCCCGCCCGATCAAATCAGAAAATTTGTACAAACCAACGGCGGGGGCAAGGTCTCGCCTGCCGGCTCGGTCGGTGCTTCTGCATACTTCTGTATGCAGAGGTCTCCACCGGAGACCCGCACCCCGCCCTACCGAAAATCAAATTCACCCTGTGCGATGTGAGATTCTTCGCTACCGCGCAGCATGACAATTCATTCCCCCGAAATCCCTGTGAATTTGTGGTTGTGGTTTTGTTCGGAATGTGGTATACTGTTTATACTTATATGTATGTCCGTTTTCAAGGAAATGCACACGGACATATGCAATCGGGGCGAAGGATTTGGCAATTTTAAAAGATGTAAAACGCTTGGTGGTCAAGGTGGGGACTTCCACGTTGACCTACAACACAGGCAAAACCAATATACGGCGGATGCACAAATTGGTATCCGTGCTTTCTGACATTGTAAATTCGGGTATTGAAGTGGCTTTGGTCACCTCGGGCGCCATCGGCGTCGGCGTCGGCAAGCTGGGGCTTCGGGAAAAACCCGCAGACACCCCCGGCAGACAGGCGGCGGCAACCGTCGGGCAGTGCGAACTGATGTTTATGTATGATAAACTGTTCTCCGAATACGGCCACACAGTGGGACAGCTTTTGATGACCAAAAGCGATGTGGAAAACACAGAACGCCGCGAAAACCTGACCAACGCGTTTGAAAAAATATTTGAATTCGGTGCGATTCCGATTGTGAATGAAAACGATTCCGTAGCGGTGGAGGAAATCGTATACGGCGATAACGACAGTCTTTCCGCAATTGTGGCAAAGCTCATCGGCGCGGACGCGCTGATTATTCTGACGGACATTGACGGTCTGTACGACGCGAATCCGCACGAGGACGAAAACGCACGGCTGATTCCCGAAGTCCGCGAAATTACGGAGGATTTGGTTGCGGCGGCAGGCGGGCACGGTTCGCGCTTCGGCACGGGCGGCATGGTTACGAAACTGCATGCGGCGCAGATTGCAACAGACGCAGGCGTAGACATGATTGTAATGAACGGCGCGGCGCCCGAGGCAATTTACAAAGCTTTGGACGGCAAACAGGTCGGCACATTTTTTGTAGGCAAAAAAGAGGTGTAAGCATGGTTACTTTGGAAACACTCGGCGCACAGGCAAAAACCGCTTCGCGCGTATTGATGACCGCCCCCGCGGCGGCGAAAAACAACGCACTTTTGAAAATTGCGGACGCACTTATACAGAATACCGATTCCATTTTAGCGGAAAATGAAAAAGATTTGGCGGCAGGGCGTGCAAACGGTATGGCGGATTCTCTGTTAGACCGCTTGGCGCTGTCTGCGGAACGCATCGCGGGGATGGCGCAGGGCGTGCGCGAGGTGGCGGATTTGCCTGATCCCATCGGCACGGTGCAGTCCGAAATTACGCGTCCGAACGGACTTACCATTCAGCGTGTATCTGTACCGTTAGGGGTAATCGCCGTTATTTTTGAGGCGCGTCCCAATGTAACGAGTGACGCGGCGGCGCTGTGCTTAAAAGCGGGCAGTGCGTGCCTTTTGCGCGGCGGCAAAGAGGCGATTCATTCCAACACCGCGATTGCCGAGGTTATGCGAAACGCCCTTCGGAAAACGGAATTCCCCGCCGACTGCATACAGCTTGTGGAAGATACCTCGCGGGAAAGCGCAACCGCACTGATGCGCCTTTCGGGCTATGTAGATGTGCTGATTCCGCGCGGCAGTGCGCGGCTGATTCGTTCTGTGGTGGAAAACGCAACCGTTCCCGTGATTGAAACAGGCGCGGGAAACTGCCATGTATATATTGACCGCGACGCGAATACAGATATGGCGGCGGAAATTGTATTTAACGCCAAAACCTCCCGCGTATCCGTATGCAATTCGGCGGAAAGTCTGGTTGTGCACGCCGATATTGCGGCAAAGGCGCTCCCGAAAATCGCCGCACGCCTCTCGGAAAAGGACGTGACGCTGTACGGCGACGAACGCGCCAAGGCGATTCTGCCCGATATTCTGCCCGCACAGGAAAGCGATTGGGGTACGGAATACCTCGACTATAAAATGTCCGTACGCGTGGTCGATTCCGTCGAAGAAGCCATTGACCATATTACCCGCTATTCCACGGGGCACAGCGAATGCATTGTAACCGACAATCGGGAAACCGCCGAAAAATTCTTAAACGAGGTGGATTCCGCGGCGGTTTATCATAACGCCAGCACGCGGTTTACCGACGGCGGCGAATTCGGCTTCGGTGCGGAAATCGGCATTTCCACACAAAAACTGCACGCACGCGGGCCGTTGGGTCTGCCGCAGCTGACAAGCGTCAAATATAAAATTCTCGGAAACGGGCAGGTTCGCTGAGTATCCTAAAAAGGCATGGTGACAAATATGCGAAAAACAAACGCAAAACATAAAAAAGGGTCGCGCCGCTGGGCGTTCCCCTTAGGACTTGCGATTGCAGTGCTCGCTTTGGTGGGCGCGGTTACGGTAATTGTGGCAGGCGTCAGCGCCGCAAAGCAAGCGGTTGAAAAAAGCCGTAATTTTGATGATTACAATAAATTGCTCACACCCGTGGTCATGAACGACCCCGACGCGTTTGACGACATCACCAAGGCGAACACGGCACAGCTTATCGATATTTCGATTTGGTCGATTCTCAAAAGCGATTTGGCGCCCGACAAATACGAATACGGCGACGGCGGTATGATTATCCCCGAAGCGGACGTAACCGCAGAATTTGAACGGTTGTTCGGCACGGACGTCCGTCCGGTACATGCTTCGATTGAGGGTTACGGCTACGATTTTACTTACGACGCGACCAAGCAGACCTACACTATTCCGCTGACAGGTATTGTGCCGACCTATACCCCGCACGTGGTAGACAAGCAAAAAAGCAGTAATGCCATTGTACTGACGGTCGGTTACGTCGGCGGCGACCAGTGGGCGCAGGATAAAAACGGCAATCTGGTTGCGCCCGAGCCCGACAAATATATGAAGGTTACTCTGCGTGAAAAGGACGGCACTTATTATATCGGCGCACTGCAAAATACCGCCGCACCCGAAACCGCAACCACAGCGGCGCAGGATACGACTGCCGCCGCAAGCGCGGACAATACAGAAAATGTATCTGCCGCACCCGCAGAAAGCACGGCGGCGTAGCCATATTATCGCTCTCGCAAGGCGTCAAAGATTGAAATAAAAGAGGTTCTTTATGGAAATGCTGATTTCTCCGTCTATTCTCTCCGCCGATTACGGCAATTTGGAATCCGAACTGCGCCGCATTACCGAAGCGGGCGCAGACATGGTGCATATTGACGTAATGGACGGGCATTTTGTGCCGAACATCACGCTCGGCGCGCCAATCGTCAAATGCATCCGCCATGCAACGGATTTGCCGTTCGACGTACATTTGATGATTTCCGACCCGAAAAAATATATCCCCGACTTTTTGGCGGCGGGCGCGGACAGCATCACCTTCCACGTCGAAAGTGATTCCGACATTTCGGAAACCATAGATTTGATTTTACAGGCGGGCAAAAAGGCGGCGCTGTCCGTCAAGCCTGCTACGCCGATTGAAGCGGTTTTCCCGTATTTGGACAAGCTTTCCATGGTGCTTGTAATGACCGTAGAGCCCGGCTTCGGCGGACAAAGCTTTATGACGGATATGATGCCGAAAATCGAAGCCTTGCGCACGGAATGTGCGCACCGGGGTCTTGATATGGATATTCAGGTGGACGGCGGTATCGGCGAAAAAACAATCGGTACGGCGGCGAAAGCGGGTGCAAATGTATTCGTTTCGGGCAACGCGTTATTCGGAAGCGACGATATTGCGTACACAATCAAGCAGTTTAAGATGTTGGCAGCGGCAGCGAAATAGCGTGTTCCGCATAATAGCGGCATACACACACATCCGCCGCACAGACACTGCCGAATTCCGATAAAAAAGGTTCTGCCGCCGCCGCTTCAAACGGCGTGCGGAACCGAAACAAACCGATATACTGCTGTTTTTCGGTTTGATACAGCGTAATCTCGGCAGTTTTCAGAAGCGGATGGCAAAGCACGCTGTACAGCGCCAAAAAAGCGTCCGTACCGTTTACCGTGCATACGCGCATACACGCATCGCGCCGCACGCGGTAACGCTTTTTCGGTTTCACGGTTGCCGTAAACAAAAAAATACAGCTGCCGTTTTCCGCAGGCAACACATCCACGAAAACACGGCTTTGCGGCGGCACTGTCCAGCCAATCGTATTTTCGGCATGCGCCAAAATATCGCAGAGCACGGTTTTTGTGCGCTCGCCGTCAGGGCAAAGCGTTTCAAAGGTTAATCGGTAACGCGACAGCTCCTGCTGTGACAACTGTGCGAACAAACGGGTGCTTGATTTTTTATGTATCTCCATAACGCCCTCCGTAAAACTCCGAGATAAACAGATTTCATATACTTTTATCTTATTGCACGGACTTGCCGTTTGCAATGCAAAATTTTTGGAAAACGAGGTGGATTTTTTTGCGTCAGGATACGCTTTTACCAAAGGACGGGCAAATTTACACGCCCGAAATGAAAGCAAGCATTAAAATCACACAAAAATATATGGCAGACCGTCTGCTGATGCTCGCCGCCCCTGCCGTAATGGCGTGGTATGCCTACGGCGAACGCGCGGTACGGTTGATGGTTATTTCTGTTTTGACCGCAGTGATTTGTGAATATTTCGGGCATCGGCTCGTCAAGACCGTACCCACGCCGAGTGATTTATCCGCGGTGACCACGGGCGTCATCATTGCGCTCTGTCTGCCCGCCGCTTCGCCGTTTTGGCTTGTGATGCTGGCAAGCGCATTTGCGGTATTGGCAGTGGAAATTCCGTTCGGCAATGCGCGCAGTCTGCTGTTTTCCCCCGCCGCGGCAGGGCTTGCGTTCGTGACGGTATGCTTACCCGCATACGTGTTCGCCTATTCCGTCTTACCCGACGCCGGAAAATCTCCCGCCGTATTCGGTACGGAAGGATTTTCGGCGGGTGTTTCTCTGAGCAGTATGCTTGCAAGCGGCACATCTATGGGCGGTTCGCTTGTCAATTATATGGATATTTTAACAGGCAGTCTGCCGAGCGCCATGGGAACGGGATGTGTAATTGCGCTTTTGGGCGCCCTGCTCTTTTTGGCGGTTCGCCGTCCGCAGGGCTTTGAGGCCGCCGCCGCCTGCCTCGTTTCTGCGGCAATCTTCGCTTTCTTATTCCCACGCATTACCACAGGGCGTCTGCAATCCGTATTTATGGAGCTGTCGGGCGGACTGTTGCTGTTCACCGCATTGTTTTTGCTGCCGGAGGAAACCCTTTTACCGAATCGGTTTTGGGGACGGTTGCTGTACGGCGCGTGCGCGGGGCTTTTCTGTATGCTGTTCCGCACCTTCGGTGAATTTGAAGAGGGCGCGGTATTTGCGGTTCTGCTTGTAAATGCCCTGCGCACCACATTTGAAAAACTGCCGTACACCAAACGTGAAAAGCAGAAGCTCTCCGAAACGCGCCGCGCCGCGCGGGAAGCGCAAAACACGCAAACGCCTGCCGATTCTGCTCCCAAAGGGGGTGCGGTAAATGGCTGATACAGGAAAACATCTGCGCGACGGCATCCGCAACAGCGCAATTGTGAAAAACCCCGTTTTATTTGAAGCAGTCGGATTAGCCCCTGTCGTTGCCATGGCTGTCTCCTTAAAATCCGCGATTATTTTGGCAACGGTATCCGCTTTGGAACTGCTGATTATTGAGTTGTTTGCAAGTCTCCTTCTTCGCCGTTTCAAAAGCCGTTACCGCATGCCGATTTATGCGGTTTTGGGTATGCTGGTCAATATCCCATGTTTTATGTTTTTTGAACATTTTACCCCGAACGAAGCCAACAGTGCGGGTATCTTTCTGCCGCTTTTGGCAGTGAATTCGCTGATTGCGCTCCACTGCGAACGCTTTGCGGTCAAGCACCGCGTGCGCGAAACACTGGTGGACGCTGTTTCCGCAGGCGCGGGATATGCCTTTGTCGTATTGATTGTCGGTACTTTGCGCGAGGTGCTCGGCAGCGGCACAATTTATTCCGTACCGCTGCATCTCCCTGTCCGTTTACAGGGATTTCTGTTGCCGTTCGGCGGCTTTTTGCTGATTGGCTTTTTCGCGGCAGGTATGAAAAGTCTTATCCGAAAAAAATATCCCGATGCGCATCCCGAACAGGCTTTTGACATGCGGGAAATTTCCCAGTCCCATATCGGCAAAATTAAGACCCTGTTAAACGAAGATTTTAATCCGTATGCCGAGGAGGACATTCCCGAACCTGCGCAGAATACCGACTTCCCCTTGCGAAAGAAAGAAAAGTCTGCAAAACCGCCGAAAACACGGCGCGAAAAAGCGGACAAAAAGACACCGCGCACAAATGCATCCGCATCGGAAACAACTTCTGTTTCCGCAGAAAAAACACGCTCTGTGCGTGAAATGCGAAATGATTATTTACAGGATTTTGATGAGATGCTTTCCGAACTGGACGCATATAAACAAAAACAATCCGCTGTGTCTGCGGACGATATACCGCAGGAGCCGCTTGCCGATACGGAAAAGCTCTCGGAAAACGGTACGGCGGAGAACGGGGAGGAACGCAAATGAGCATTCTCGGTACGGTATTTTCAGCGGCAATGTTTGCCTGTCTGTTTCAGAATCTGATTTTTTCGGGCGGCTACGGTGCATCGGAAGCCGTACGTATGGCGGCAAAGCCGAAACAGCTGTATCCTTTAAGCCTGTTTATTGTTTGGCTGTCGGTCTCTGTGTCCTTAATCTGTGTATTGCTGGAACGCATTGCCGCTGTCCGCGCATTAAATGTATTTTGGCACGCTGTAATCTTTGTCGGCGTGCTGGTCTGCATGTATTTCCTTACACTCGGCTTTGTTGTGCTGGTATGCAAAGCACAGCGCCGCACGGTGCGCCGTCTCGGTATTGCGGCGTTTAATACCCTCGTACTTGCCGTTCCGTTTATCAATTACCGTGCCGCGTTCAGTGTGTATGAAGCCGTCGGTGCATCCGTCGGTGCGGCAGTCGCGTTTATCATTGCCGTTCTGCTGTTGAATTTCGGACTGCGCGCAATTGACAAAAATGAAAATATTCCCGCCGCATTTAAAGGCACGCCCGCTGTGTTTATTTATGCCGCGATTCTTTCCCTTGCCTTCACGGGGCTGACAGGCAGGGGGCTTGGAGTGTAACGCTATGTTCAAAACCGGTAAAAATCCAAAGCCCCGCAAAAAAAGTTATTATCCGTTTTCCAAAAATTACCCCGGCAGACGTACAGGCACGGCATACGCCATCGGCGAAAGCCGCACGCGCCGAAAAAAAGAACGCAGTAATGCGATTGCATACACGGTCTTTCTGATTTTTCTGTTTTTTGCCGTGTTCATCGGTGTAACGGTTATATTTCTGCTTTCGGGACGTCCTCTGAACCGCAATACAGACCCTGTAAAAAATGCTGACGGACAATGGCATGCCGTCTATATAACCGCTGATGAGCTGGGCGGCGGGATTGCCTTTGACCTGTTTCAAAACACCTTAACAGACAGCGGTGCAAATGCAGTTATGCTGGACTTCAAGTCCGCGGACGGTACAGTCTGCACGGCGGCAGACGGCAGTACAAGTGCAGACATCGGTGCGGCGGCAAACACAGTCACCGCCGCTGCGGACACTGTACAGCGGCTTAAATCCAAAGGCTATAAAATCATTGCACGGATTTACTGTTTTCGGGACCCTGTGGCGGCGGCGCAGCTGCCCGGCGCGGCAGTTACCGAACGTGACGGCACAACCGTCTGGCTGGACGACAGTGCGCGCAGCGGCGGCGAGCCATGGCTGAATCCGTATTCCGAAACCGCACGCCTTTACCTTTTGCAGGTCATACGGGAAGCGGTTTCTTTCGGTGCAGACAATATACTGCTGTGCAGTGTATCCTTTCCGCACGGGCGATATGCAGACCGCGCATTTTTCCCCGGAGAAGCAGAAAGTCTGTTCAGCCGCAACGCAATTTTACAGGATTTTATCGAGCAGGCCGCAGGTGCGGCGGGGAATATTCCGCTGACGGTCTCCATGCCGCTTTCCGCGGCATTCGGCGGTGATGCGGTACGCTACGGGGGCGGCATTTTTGACAGCGCCGCAGCCTTTGCCGCCGTGGATTTTGACCGCACGTCTTTAACGGACGGTACAACACTCGGTACCGTCGCCTACACGGCGGACATGGCACAGGAACAGCTGATAATGGGCACGGCGCCTGCACTTTCCGACAAGCTTTCGGAGAATTACCGAACAAAATCTATTCTTCCGTTGATTTATTCCAAGGAGGATATAGTATTTCTGCAAAATGCGGGCATACAAAATTATATATGGATTTCCGAAAAAGAAGCTTGACAAGTGTTGATTAGTATGTTATTCTTTAACAGAAAGAAAAATTTTCCTCGGTGGCATCACCGTGAAGGGGAGTAGCTTTTACCCGTTGGTCAACATCATGTCGCTTTGCGGCTGGTCATCGGGCCGATTTTAGGTAGCAAGACCTTCGGCAGAATCCGTTCTGCCGCGAGGTCTTTTTTTAAATGCACCTTATAATATCTAAAAATCTGCATTATATACCGCGTCTTTTTCCGTATAGCCGCGTTACGCACTTTGACGGGCGGAAGCCCTCCCTGCATCGCGTGACTTGCTATACAAAAATACTCGTATTTAATTGTAAATTTTGAATATTACAAGGCGCTAAGGGCTGATTCGGCTTTGAATCCTGCCCAAACCATTAGGGAGGCAAAACAATGCAAGAGTATTTGCAAAAAGCAGAAGACGTCTTTGCAAGCGTAAAGAGTTCTGCACAAGGGTTAACCGCCGCCGAGGCGCAGAAGCGTCTCGCGGAACACGGCGAAAACAAATTGCAGGAGGGAAAGAAAAAGTCCCTCATCCGCCGTTTGCTGGAGCAGTTCACCGACCCGATGATTATCATTTTGATTGTCGCGGCAGTCATTTCCGCGGTCACCTCGATTGTGGAGCATGAAGCTCCGACCGACGTTATCATCATTTTGGCGGTAGTCATCATCAACGCGGTGCTCGGCGTGTATCAGGAAAGCAAAGCGGAAAAGGCGATTGAGGCATTACAGGAAATGGCGGCGGCGACCTCAAAGGTACTGCGCGACGGCGACGTTGTGGAAGTACCCAGCGCACAGCTGACCATCGGCGACGTTATCCTGCTGGAGGCAGGCGATGCCGTGCCTGCGGATGCGCGGATTATTGAATCCGCCAGCTTGAAAATTGAAGAAGCGGCACTGACAGGCGAATCCGTCCCCGTCAACAAAATGATTGACGCCATCGGCTTAGGCTCGCAAAAAGACGTTCCCTTGGGTGACCGCAAAAACATGATGTATATGGGCTCTTCCGTGGTTTACGGCCGCGGACGCGCCGTGGTTACCGCAGTCGGTATGGATACCGAAATGGGCAAAATCGCAGGCGCGCTTGCCGCCGCAGAGGACGGCCAGACCCCGCTGCAAAAGAAGTTGGCACAGCTTTCCAAAATCCTGAGCTTTTTGGTTTTGGGCATTTGTGTATTCATGTTTGTATTCGGAATCATCCGTCAATACATCAACGGCAATTCGCTGGATTTCAACTTCCTGCTGAGCACCTTCATGCTTGCCGTGTCGCTGGCAGTTGCGGCAATCCCCGAAGGTCTTGCCGCCGTAGTGACGGTAGTGCTTTCCATCGGCGTAACGAACATGTCCAAGAAAAATGCGATTATCCGCAAATTGACCGCCGTAGAAACCTTAGGCTGTGCACAGATTATCTGTTCGGATAAAACAGGCACGCTGACACAAAACAAAATGACCGTTGTCGAGCATTACGGCGACAATGAGAAATTGCTTGCGCAGGGACTTGCGCTTTGTACCGACGTCAACATTGACAGCACGGGCAATTTGGTCGGCGAGCCGACAGAGGCGGCATTGGTCGCGTATGCGCTGACGCTGAACCTTAATAAAAACGAAATGCTGAAAACCGCACCGCGCGTCGGCGAGGCACCGTTCGACTCCATGCGCAAAATGATGACGACCCTGCACGAAACCGCAGACGGTATTTTGCAGTTTACAAAAGGCGCGCCCGACGAAATTCTGAAAAATTGCACAAAGATTCTGAAAAACGGCGAAATAACAGATTTGACAGATGCAGACCGCGCCGAAATTCTCGCACAAAACAAGGCTTATGCAGACCGCGCACTGCGCGTGCTCGCATGCAGTTTTAAAACGCTGTCTGCCGTACCCGATGACCAAAGCCCCGAAGCTTTAGAGCATGACCTCGTATTCGTCGGGTTGGTCGGTATGATTGACCCCGTCCGCCCTGAAGTAAAAGCGGCGATTGAGGAATGCCGCACATCGGGCATCCGTCCGATTATGATTACAGGCGACCACAAGGACACCGCCGTTGCCATCGCCATGGAGCTGGGTATCATTCACGACGCTTCCGAAGCCATTACGGGCGCGGAGCTGAATGAGATTTCCGACGAGGCTTTCCAAGAAAAAGTGACACAGTATTCCGTTTATGCGCGCGTACAGCCTGAACACAAGGTGCGCATCGTCAATGCGTGGCGCGCCCGCGGGATGATAACCGCGATGACGGGTGACGGCGTAAACGACGCACCGTCTATCAAGAGTGCAGACATTGGTGTGGGCATGGGCATTACGGGTACGGACGTTACCAAAAACGTCGCCGATATGGTGCTTGCCGATGACAACTTTGCAACCATAGTTTCGGCAGTTGAGGAAGGCCGCCGTATTTACGACAATATCCGCAAATCCATTCAGTTCTTATTAGCGTCCAACCTGAGTGAAGTACTTTCCATTTTCATTGCAAGCATACTGGGCTTCACCATTTTGAAGCCCGTACATCTCTTGTGGATTAATCTGGTTACCGATTGCTTCCCCGCACTCGCACTGAGTATGGAAAAAGGCGAAAAGGATATTATGCGCCGTCCGCCCAGAAAATCGACAGACGGTATTTTCGCAGGCGGCGTCGGCGGCGACATCGCTTATCAGGGCACGCTGGTCACACTGCTGACCCTTGCCGCTTACTTCATCGGCCACTTTATGGAAGCGGGCGTTTGGGAAATCACCAACAGCCCCGACGGCATGACCATGGCGTTCTTAACCATGTCGATGTGTGAAATCTTCCACTCTTTAAATATGCGTTCTCAGAAAGGCTCTGTTGTTTCCATGTCCATGCACGGCAGTCACAACAAATTCCTTGCGCTGTCCACCGTTGCCTCGTTCGTCACGACAACCGCGGTTATCTATATCCCCGGTCTGAACGATGCGTTCGGCTTTCAGCACATCTCCCTGCCGGAATACGCCGTAGCTATGGCGCTTGCGTTCTCCATCATTCCGTTGGTTGAAATTGTAAAGGCATTCCAGCGTCTGGCGGCAAAGCGGAAAGAAAAGAAAACGAAGTAACCGAATCCCTTTAACCAAAAATCCCCCCGAACGGTGTATTCCGCTCGGGGGGATTTTTATACGGATGATTTGTTTTCAGTGTATGCACGTCCCCAAGGTCTGCGCTAATTTGTCATTTTCTGAGGCGAAGCCGAAGAATCTCATACAGCACACAGTGAATTTTGCGCCCGTGTAGGGAACAACCTCTGTGTTGTTCCGCAATTTTCATCGGATTCTGCGGGCGCGCAATGCACGCCCCTACGGGTTCGTACAGACTTTTCCGTTCTCTGCATGCAGAGAAGAGTCACACGCAGTACAAACCGAATGTACTGTCGAATCCACGGCAAAAAAATCCCCGTGCAAGTAAACCTTGCACGGGGTAATTTTTATAAGCTTATTCAGCTTTCGGCTCCACCAATTCGATGATGCACATTTCGGCAGCGTCGCCGCGGCGGGTACCTGTTTTGATGATGCGGGTGTAGCCGCCTTTGACATCGGCATATTTCGGCGCGATTTCGTCAAACAGCTTTTTCACAACATCATCCTTCGTGACATATGCATACACCTGACGCTTTGCGGTCAGCGTGTTGTCCTTTGCGATGGTAATCATCTTTTCTGCCATGGAGCGGACTTCTTTCGCTCTGGTAACGGTGGTTTCCACCTTGCCGTTTTCCAGCAGATAAGTAACCATACCTCTGAGCATCGCCTTACGGTGATCCGTGGTTCTGCCGAGTTTTCTGGTTCCGGGCATCTAAATCACTCCTTCTTATTCGTCTTCCTTGCGGAGAGTGAAATTCAGGGACTCAAGCTTGGCAATAACCTCTTCCAAAGACTTTCTGCCAAGGTTGCGCACCTTCATCATATCTTCCTCTGATTTGCTGATTAAGTCTTCCACCGTGTTGATGCCGGCTCTCTTCAAGCAGTTGAAGGAACGTACGGACAGGTCAAGCTCCTCAATGGTCATCTCGAGAGCCTTCTCCTTGCCGTCGTCATCTTTCACGACCATGACCTCGGTGTTGCCTGCCTCATCGGACAGGTCGACAAAGAGGTTGAGGTGCTCAGTGAGAATCTTGGCGCCGAGCGAAACCGCTTCTTTTGCGGAAATGGTTCCGTCTGTCCATGCTTCCAACATCAGCTTGTCGTAGTCGGTAATCTGCCCCACACGGGTGTTTTCAACCGTGTAGTTCACCTTCAGCACGGGGGTGTAGATAGAATCGACCGCAATCACGCCGATTACGGGCTGCATCATTTGCTTGTTGCGCTCTGAGGAAACATAACCGCGGCCTCTGTCGGCGGTCAGTTCCATATTGAGCGTTGCGTCTTCGGAAAGCGTTGCAATCAAATGGTCGGGATTGAGAATTTCAACCTCGGAATCCGTTTTGATGTCGCCTGCCGTAACCTCGCACTTTCCGCTTGCTTCCACATACAGCGTTTTCGGACCGTCTCCCTGAATTTTCAGAATTACGCCTTTCAAATTCAGAACGATTTCCGTGACATCCTCTTTCACACCGGGAACGGTGGAAAATTCATGCAGAACGCCGTCAATTTTAACCGAAGTAATCGCATATCCCGGAAGGGAAGACAACAGCACGCGGCGCAGGGAATTGCCGAGCGTCGTGCCGTAGCCTCTCTCAAGCGGCTCCATGGTGAATTTACCGTAGGTGCCGTCTGCGGACAAATCGAGTGCTTCAATGCTGGGCTTATCAATTCCTATCATTCAAAACCCTCCTATCGTGGGATCGGGCAAAAATGCCCTAAAATACATATATTCGAACCTGAGAAATCCGAGTAATTTTTCGAGAAAACCGAATCGGTTATTTCGAATAGAACTCGACGATAAGATGTTCTTCAACAGGAACTTCAATCTGCTCTCTGTCGGGCAGCTTCACAACTTTTGCGCTGAAGTTTTCAGCGTCCTTGTCAAGCCATTCCGGCACGGGACGAGCGCCGTTCGCCTCTACAACGGCTTTGATTTTTTCGCTGTCGCGGCTCTTCTCGTTCACGGAAACTACATCGCCTGCTTTGAGAAGATAAGACGGAATGTCTACCTTTTTGCCGTTGACTGTGTAGTGACCGTGTGTGGTGAGCTGTCTTGCTTCCGCGCGGGAAGAAGCCCAGCCCAGAAGGTACGCAACATTATCAAGTCTGCTTTCGCAGATTCTCAGAAGGTTTTCACCTGTCATACCCTGCTTGCGTTCTGCCATCAGGAAATATTTGTGGAACTGACCTTCCTGAATACCGTAGAAACGGCGGGCCTGCTGCTTCGCACGAAGCTGCATACCGTATTCGGAAGTCTTTTTGCGTCCCTGACCGTGCTGGCCGGGTGCATAGCTGCGGCGTTCAACCGAGCATTTGCCTGTGTAGCAGCGTTCGCCCTTCAAAAAGAGCTTCTTGCCTTCACGGCGGCAAAGCTTGCAAACCGCACCTGTATATCTTGCCATAAATTACACCTCCAAAAACTTATACTCTTCTTCTCTTGGGCGGGCGGCAGCCGTTGTGGGGAATCGGCGTAACGTCTTTAATCATCGTTACGTCAAGACCTGCGGTCTGCAGTGCACGAATCGCGGCTTCACGACCCGAACCCGGACCCTTAACATAGACTTCTACCGTCTTCATGCCATGCTCAATCGCAATTTTTGCCGCGGTTTCTGCCGCAGTCTGCGCTGCGAAGGGGGTGGACTTTTTAGAGCCTCTGAAGCCCATTTCGCCGGCAGACGCCCACGAAACAGCATTGCCCTGCACGTCCGTAATGGTGACGATGGTGTTATTGAAGGTGGATTGAATATGCGCTGCACCTTTTTCAATATTCTTGCGCTCACGGCGACGGCGTGTCGCTGTGCCTTTTTTTGCAGTAGCCATTTAACATACCCTCCCTTATTTCTTCTTGTTCGCGATGGTCTTCTTCGGACCTTTGCGGGTACGAGCATTGTTTTTGGAAGTCTGGCCGCGAACGGGAAGGCCTGTCTCTTATACACATCTCCGAGCCCACGAGACCGATCAGT
>UQFM01000025.1 GCA_900540295.1 uncultured Oscillospiraceae bacterium | reverse complement strand
CTCGGAGATGTGTATAAGAGACAGATACCGTACAGTTACCGCAAATTCTGCAAAGCTTGTTTTCGGAAAGCAAGGGGGCTGTTGACGGCGTCGGTGTTTCTGTTTTTCCGCGTCGGGAAGAAGGGTCTTACATGCCTTGCTTTTTAGCGGGAAAGTCAGCGGCACATGCCGTAAGCGCCGCCTCAGGCATTCCCTGTCGGGAATTCTCCCATCAAGAGGGGCATATTGTTGCCGCATTGTATTCCGCAAAACAACTGAAACTGCTTCAAAAGCCTTTTTTGGCATTTCACATATCCGGTGGTACAACAGAAGGCTTATTGGTACAGCCCGACGCTGACCGTCTGTTTACCGTACAGTGCGTTGCCCGTTCGTTAGATTTAAAAGCAGGACAGTTAATTGACCGTGTCGGCGTATTGCTCGGATTACAGTTCCCGTGCGGAAAAGAGTTGGAAAAACTATCAGAAAAAAGTACACAGCGTTTTCACCTGCGCCCGACACTGAAGGGGGCAGATTGCTGTTTGTCCGGCTTGGAAAATCAGTGTCAAAAAATGCTTGCGGACGATGCGTGTTCTGAGGATGTTGCACGTTTTTGTATGTCGGGCATATTGAGTGTACTCATCGGTATGACAGACGCGTTACAGTTGCAGCATCCGTCTTTGCCGATTCTTTTTTCAGGCGGTGTAGCTTCCAATCGTATGCTCAGATCCGTACTTTCAAAACAGTATAATGCGTTTTTTGCCGAACCTGAATTTTCTGCGGATAATGCTGCGGGCATTGCAATTTTAACCGCATTGCAGGCGGAGGGAAAACAGAATGATGTATAATGCACCTTTGGTTTTATCTGTTTCCCAGCTGAACCGTTATGTAAAATCACGTATGGATGCGGATGAGAATTTATATAATGTGTTTTTAGTCGGCGAAATTTCCAATTTTACCGACCATTATAAAACAGGTCATTTTTATTTTTCGTTAAAAGACGAAGATGCACAAATTAAAGCGGTTATGTTTCGCGGCAACGCGGTAAAAGTGAAATTCCGTCCGGAAAACGGCTTGCGTGTTATTGTCCGCGGCAGAGTTTCCTTATATGAAGCGGCAGGGTCTTATCAGGTTTTCGTGGACGATATGCAGCCTGACGGTGCAGGTGCTTTACAGTTGGCGTTTGAACAGTTAAAGGAAAAACTGCAAAAAGAAGGTCTGTTTGACGATGTGCATAAAAAGCCGATTCCGAAATATCCCAGTCGAATCGGCGTAATCACTTCGGAAACAGGCGCGGCAATCCAAGATATTTTAAATATTTTGGGCAGACGTTATCCTTTGGCTGAGGTCATTATCTCACCTGTTTTGGTACAGGGCGAGGGCGCACCCGAACAATTGGTTTCTGCATTAGATACATTTAATCGGCTCGCCTGTGCCGATGTTATTCTTATCGGGCGCGGCGGCGGTTCTGCCGAAGACCTTTGGGCTTTTAATGATGAACGGCTTGCTTACGCGGTTTATCGTTCCCAAATTCCTGTAATTTCCGCTGTCGGTCATGAAACGGATTTTACAATCTGCGATTTTGTTGCAGACTTACGTGCGCCTACGCCTTCTGCCGCGGCAGAATTGGCGACACCGAATATGCAAACTCTATATACCGAGATTTCCGCGTTGCATCTTCGTTTGCAAAGTGCTATGCGCGAACGCTTACAGGAAGAGAGAAAACAACTTGAATTTCTTTCCCAAAAAGGCGTTTTGCAGAACCCGTCTGTATATTTTGATACCTTGCGTATGCGCTTGCTGACCGCAAACAGCGCATTTGAAAAGTTACTGCAAAATACCTTATCCGAAGCGCGTATGCGATTGCAGGAAAATGCCGCAAAGTTACAGTCATTAAGCCCGCTTTCTGTGTTGGCGCGCGGCTATGCCGTAGCTGAATTGTCCGACAAAACGGTTTTGGAATCCGTTGCACAGCTGCACCAAGGAGATCCCTTCATTTTACGTTTGTCGGACGGAAAAGCGGATTGTGTTGTAAAGGAGATTTTATGAAAAAACAAAGCTATGAAGAAGCAATTTCCGCTTTGGAAACCATTGTGACAAAATTGGAAAGCGGTGAAGCGTCTTTAGACGAATCGCTAAAGCTTTTTGAAGAGGGAACAAAACTCGCGGCTTTTTGCAGTAAAGCATTGGATACGGCGGAACAAAAAATTCGTACAATTTCGCAGATGGATTTTAAGGACGGAGAAAAATGACCTATACGCAAGAGGATTATTTAAAAATCATCGATAGCGGCTTAGCCGAATATGTATATGCCGCGCGTGACGGCCAGGATATTGTCACAGACGCTATGCGTTACAGCATACAAAACGGCGGTAAGCGGATTCGGCCGATGCTGACATTGGAGTTTTGCCGTGTGTGCGGCGGTGACCCGCAAACCGCATTGCCTTTTGCCTGTGCGGTAGAAATGATTCATACGTATTCTCTCATCCATGATGATTTGCCGTGCATGGATGATGACGATTTACGGCGCGGAAAGCCTTCCTGCCATAAGAAATTCGGGGAAAGCTATGCATTGCTTGCAGGAGACGGCTTGCTTACGCTTGCATTTGAAACGCTGACAAAAGCCTATGCCGTTTCACCGCAGAATATTGTGCGTGCGGTGCGGGTATTGTCTGATTTTGCAGGCGTCAACGGTATGATCGGCGGGCAGGTGATTGATTTACTTTCCGAGGAAAAACAGGCGGACTATGAAACCTTACAGCGTATTGACAGCCTGAAAACAGGCGCTTTAATAAAATCCGCCGTATTGCTCGGCTGTATCGCGGCGGATGTGCAGGAGGTAGCCGTTTTATCTGCAGCAGAGACGTATGCGGAAAATATCGGATTCGCTTTTCAGGTAGTTGATGATATTTTGGATGTAACAAGCGATACGGATACACTCGGAAAGCCTGTCGGCAGTGACGCAAAAAATGCCAAAAGCACATTTGTAAGTCTTTTGGGTTTAGAGGCTTGCAAATCGCTTGCAAATCGCTTAACCGAATATGCTGTGCAGGCATTGGATGCTTTTCCGAGGGATACAGAATTTTTGAAGGAATTGGCAAATCAGCTTGCTGTCCGCAAAAACTAAAGCGGATTTACTTTTGGAGTGGAAAGCATGAAATTTTTAGATAAAATTCAGTCTCCTGCCGATATTAAGGCGCTGAACTTAGAGGAGCTGGATATTCTTGCAGGAGAAGTGCGCAAGGTGCTGATTGATACCGTTTCGCAAAACGGCGGGCACTTGGCGTCAAATTTGGGCGTAGTGGAACTGTCGATTGCGTTGCACCGTGTTTTTGATTCTCCGAAGGATAAAATTATTTGGGACGTCGGACACCAAGTTTACACACACAAACTTCTTACAGGCAGATACACGGAATTTCAGACCATTCGGAAGGAAAACGGTCTGTCCGGATTTTGCTGTCCGAGAGAAAGCGACCATGACATTTTTTTCAGCGGTCATTCCAGCACTTCCATTTCTTCTGCGCTCGGCGTTGCAACGGCACATGCGCTGTCGGGTGATAAACATACCGCCGTTGCCGTCATCGGCGACGGTGCTTTGACAGGCGGTCTTGCCTATGAAGCGTTGAACAACGCAGGACGCTCCGGGAAAAGACTGATTGTCATTTTGAATGACAACGAAATGTCCATTTCCAAAAATGTCGGCTCCGTTGCGCGTTATTTGGCAGTTCTACGCACAAAACCCGCTTATTTTCGTTTGAAAGCCGGTACAGAGAAAGCAATCAATCACATTCCGCTTATCGGCACTTCTCTCTCAGGGCATATTTTCAGACTGAAAACCAAAATAAAAAATATGATATATAAGAGCACCTTTTTTGAGGACCTCGGATTTCGTTATATGGGACCGATTGACGGGCACAATATCGAACAGCTCTGTGAGGCTTTGGAAGGGGCAAAACTTGTAAATGCACCTGTACTCTTACATATCAACACCGTAAAGGGAAAAGGCTACAATTACGCCGAAAAAGCACCGAGTGAATACCACGGTATTTCAAAATTCAATATAGATACAGGTGAACCGCTGTTTTCAGGCGCGAATTTTTCAGGTGAATTCGGCAAATTTCTGTGTGAAATTGCCGCAAAGGATAAGCGTATCTGCGCCATTACCGCGGCGATGTCTTTAGGCACAGGTTTGGAAGATTTCAGAAAACAATATCCGACTCGTTTTTTTGATGTCGGCATCGCCGAAGAGCATGCGATTACGTTTTCTTCGGGATTGGCGCGCGGCGGTATGATTCCGATATTCGCCGTGTACTCGTCTTTTTTACAGCGCGGATATGACCAGCTTGTGCACGACGGCGCTTTACAGGATTTACACATGATTCTTGCCATTGACCGTGCAGGCTTTGTAGGCGAAGACGGCGTATCGCATCAAGGCATTTTGGATACCGCATTTTTAAACGGAATTCCGAATGTAACCGTGTTCGCACCGAGCAGTTATAAAGGGCTGAAGCATGCTTTTATTCAAGCCATATATCATGAAAGCGGGTTTACAGCTATCCGTTATCCGCGCGGGTGTGAGTCGGAAATTCCCGAGGAAACAGAGGAGATTTTCGCAGATCACGAAATTTACGGCAATGCAGATGCGTCACACTTCCTCGTAACCTACGGCAGAACCTTTTCTGCGGCAGTATCGGCATGCAATATCCTGAATCAAGACCGTGAAAATGCCGATTACGCTGTATTGAAGTTGAATCAGATTATTCCGTTGGACACATCGGCGGTTACAAGCGTTTTACATGCAAAATCCGTATATTTCTTTGAAGAAGGAATTGAATCGGGCGGTATCGGAGAAACCTTCGGGGCAAAGCTTTTGCAAAACGGCTACAAGGGCAGTTATTTCCTGAACGCTGTCCCCGATGAATTTGTAATTCATGCATCTGTGTCAGCACAGCTGAAACGCTATAAATTAGACTGTGACGGTATGATTGAGGTCATTACAAATGGCAGAGAATAAAACAAGATTAGACATTGCAATTTTTGAGCAGGGATTTACGGAAAGCCGTGCCAAAGCGGGCGCGCTGATTATGGCAGGGCAAGTGTACGTAAACGGACAAAAAGCTTTAAAATCGGGCATTACCGTAAAAGCAACCGATAAAATCGAAGTCCGCGGCGAAAAAATGCCGTTCGTCAGCCGCGGCGGCTATAAATTGGATAAAGCCGTTAAAGCCTTTTCGTTGGATTTAACAGACTGCGTTTGTATGGATATCGGCGCCTCTACAGGCGGTTTTTCAGATTGTATGCTGCAAAACGGCGCCCAAAAAGTTTATGCTGTCGATGTGGGCTACGGACAGCTTGCCTGGAAATTACGAACGGATGACCGAGTTATCAATATGGAGCGTACCAATTTCCGTTATTTGACGGAAGACGATATAGATTCACCGTTGGACTTTGCAAGTGTCGATGTTTCTTTCATATCCTTAAAAATCATCTTGCCTGTATTATTCTCCTTATTGAAAACGGACGGAGAAGCAGTTTGTTTAATCAAACCGCAGTTTGAAGCAGGAAAAGAGAATGTCGGAAAAAAAGGCGTTGTTCGCGACCCGCAGGTACATGAAGATGTAATTCGGCAAATCACGGCTTTCGCCTTTGAAAGCGGATTTTCCGTTTTACATTTGGATTTTTCTCCGATTAAAGGACCTGAGGGCAATATTGAATACCTCATGCATATTCAAAAAGCGGAGAATCCCACTTTTACAAATACGGATATTCAAGACTTGGTTTCCCGTTCACACACAGAATTAAAGTAGGTGGATTTATGAAAATCGCATTACTGCCGAATTTAACCCGAACGCATGCGCTTGCGGTAACAGAGGAAGTCTGTGCGTGCCTGGATGCGCTGAACATTTCATATGCCTTTGACAACAGTGTTCAAAAACAACTGCACGCACGCTTTGCGTCCGTATTTTTATCGACACAAGAGCTTTTGCAGTGGTGTGATGCCGTCATTGCTATTGGCGGGGACGGGTCTTTAATTCACGCCGCAAAAAAAGCCGTGCTTTATAAAAAACCTGTTTTGGGCGTGAACGCCGGCAACTTAGCATTTATGGCAGGCGTTGAAAAAAACGAACTGCATTTATTAAAGAACTTAATAGACGGCACTTATGTAATTGACCCGCGTATGATGCTGGAAGTGCGTTATCAAACCTTTGGTGATGATACGCCTTCCGTACAGACAAGCTGTTTAAATGATGTAGTGATTGCACGCGGTGAACAAATTAAGCTGATAAATCTGGACGTTTTTGCAGACGGAAAGCGCGTAAATCATTATTATTCCGACGGAATTATTCTGTCAACGCCCACAGGTTCTACCGCCTATTCACTGTCATCGGGCGGTCCTGTAGTGGACCCTAAAATTGAAAGTATCCTGTTAACCCCGATTTGCACACATTCCTTATTTGCACGCTCTCTGATTTTTGCAAGCGATGCGGAGATTTGCGTGCAGATTCCCGAAGACGGAGAGGATATATTTTTATCGTGTGACGGCGATACATCCGTACACTTACAGCCGAACAGCTGTCTGACCGTCAAAAAATCACCGAACTATGCAGATTTTATTCGTATCAAAAACGATTCTTTCATTGATGTTTTGAACAGCAAACTTTCGCAAAGGAGGGCGTAACGTGAAGAAAAAACGCCATGCGCTCATTTTAAAACTAATTGCCGAAAATGAAATTTCTACACAGGACGAGCTGATGGCTTTACTTCAGCAAAACGGGTTTCAGGTAACACAGGCAACGGTATCCCGTGATATCAAGGAGTTACAGCTTGTAAAATCCTCTGTGAAAAACGGACCGACCAAATATACGGTCAGTCCGCACGAAACACAAAATAAGCACGCAAAAAAGTTTTACAATATTTTCGCACAGTCTGTGGTTTCTGTGGTCGCCGCCGGAAATATGGCGGCAATCAAGTGCTATGCTGGCACTGCAAATGCGGCTTGTGCGGCAATCGATTCTATGCAGATGCCCGAGGTTTTGGCTACGCTTGCGGGTGATGATACACTGTTTGTGCTCTGTAAAAGCGAAGAAAGCGCACGGGCATTTCAAATACAAATTGAGACTATGTTAAGCGGGGAAAACTGATGCTTTGTGAATTGCAAATCGAAAACATTGCCATCATAAAAAAATCTGTCATAAATTTTGAAAAAGGCTTCAATGTAATGACGGGCGAAACAGGTGCGGGTAAATCCATTATCATTGATTCTTTAAATGCTGTATTGGGCGTCAGAACCTCACGTGAATTGATACGCACAGAATGTGACAGCGCTTTTGTTTCTGCGCTGTTTTATGAGAACAGTGCAGAAATATGCGCCGTTTTGAAAGATATGGACTTGCCCTTTTCCGAGGACGGTGAATTGCTGATTCAACGCCGCTTGTATGCGGACGGCAGAAACCAGTGTAAAATTAACGGTATGACGGTTACTGTGTCGGCAGTACGGCAGGTTGCAAAAAATCTTGTCAACATTCATGGGCAGTCTGATAACCAAATGCTGCTTTCTCCCGAATATCATTGCGCATATATCGACAAACTAGCGGAAAATGTGAATGAATTTGCGGCATACCAAACGGCATATGCCGAATATCTGACTGCCAATCAGAAATTGCAGTCACTGAATACCAACGAAAATGAAAAACTGCGCCGATTGGATATTTTAAATTATCAAATTGAAGAATTGGAAAATGCTGACATTCGGGAAGGCGAAATCGCCGATATTGAAGAAAGACTTTCCCATCTTCGAAATGCGGAATATATTACAGATGCTTTACAGCGGGCGCATATGTACTTAAACGGGGAAGAGGATATGGGCGGTGCTGTCAGTTTATCCTTCGATGCGGCAAGCGCCTTAGAAAACATTGCACAGTTTTCCGAAGAATATAACGAAATGTGCGGGCAAATTCGGGAAGCGGCATATACGCTTTCTGCAAATTGCGATGATTTACGTGACAGGCTTTTTTCCGATGCATATGACCCGAAGGAAATTGATGTACTTGAAGAACGCTTAGATACCTTATATACATTGAAGAAAAAATACGGTGACAGTGAACAGGAGATGCTTGCTTTTTTGGAAAATGCCAAAGAAGAACGTGACACGATTGAAATGTCTGATGAAATCAAAGCAAAACTTCTCCTCACCGTGCAGGAAAAATATGATACTGCTATGCAAGCGGCCATGCTGCTGCATGAAACACGTGTGCGTACCGCAGATGCATTCTGCAAAAATGTTGCTTCGCAACTGTGCTTCTTAGATATGCCCTCGGTTCGTTTCACGGTACAAAGTGAAACCGGGGAACTGACCGAAAACGGCATAGATATGATTGAATTTTTACTTTCGGCAAATGCAGGCGAAGAGCCGAAACCTCTCGCCAAAATTGCTTCAGGCGGTGAGTTGTCACGTATTATGCTGGCAATTAAAAGTGTTTTAGCGGAAAAAGATGCCATCGGCACTTTGATTTTTGACGAAATTGATACGGGTGTCAGCGGCAGAGCGGCGCAAAAAATTGCCATTAAGCTCAAACAAGTCTCAAAAAACCATCAGGTCATTTGTGTTACGCATTTGGCACAGATTGCCGCTTTCGGCGACACACATATGCTCATAGAGAAAGCAGAGCATGACGGACAAACCTTCACACAGGTACAGCCGCTCGATTTTATCGGCAGAAAGCATGAATTGGCACGGATTCTCGGCGGGCTTACCGTAACGGAATTACAACTGCAAAGCGCGGAAGAGTTACTGCGTGCGGCTGAAAATGAAAAAATAGGTTGACAAACTACCGAAGAACGGATATAATCCAAATATCGGCTGTGAAAAGAAAAAGTAAGGTATAGATGCGGCAAAGAGAGCTTTCGGTCGGTGTGAGAAAGCGCGATATATACCCGAAATACATCTTGGAGCTGTAAGGAAGAATTTTGTTATAGTAAGCCTTACCGTGTGCGAGCGTTAATCGCAGAGTGATGCTGGTCACTCCTAAGGCTGTTTTCGTGAGAAGACAGTGAATGAGGTTGGTACCGCGTAATTTTACGCCCTCTGTTTTTACAGAGGGCTTTTATTTTTATTTTGGAGGTTAGAAATTTATGGGCGTTTACGAAGAATTACAGGCAAGAGGCTTAATTGCACAGGTGACGGATGAACCCGAAATCCGTGAACTTGTCAACAACGGTAAAGCGGTTTTTTATATCGGCTTTGACCCAACTGCAGACAGCCTGCATGTCGGTCACTTTATGGCATTGTGTTTAATGAAGCGTTTGCAGATGGCGGGAAACAAGCCGATTGCACTTATCGGCGGCGGTACAGGGATGATTGGTGACCCGTCAGGCAGAAGCGATATGCGCCAAATGCTGACGCCTGAAACCATTCAGCACAACTGCGATTGCTTTAAAAAGCAAATGAGCCGCTTTATTGATTTTTCGGACGGCAAAGCTCTGATGGTCAACAATGCAGACTGGCTGATGGATTTGAATTATATCGAATTGCTTCGTGAAGTCGGGGCTTGCTTCAGCGTCAACCGTATGCTGACAGCGGAATGCTATAAACAGCGCATGGAAAAAGGATTGAGTTTTTTAGAGTTCAACTACATGATTATGCAGAGCTACGACTTTTACGAGCTGTATCAAAAATACGGCTGTAATATGCAGTTCGGCGGCGATGACCAGTGGAGCAACATGCTTGGCGGTACGGAGTTGATTCGCCGCAAGCTTGGCAAAGATGCTTATGCCATGACCATCACGCTGTTACTGAACTCCGAAGGCAAAAAGATGGGCAAAACCCAATCAGGTGCTGTATGGCTGGATGAAAATAAAACCTCTCCGTTTGATTTTTATCAGTATTGGCGCAATGTAGATGATGCGGACGTGTTGAAGTGCATTCGTATGCTCACATTCCTGCCGCTTGAGGAAATCGAAAAAATGGATGCATGGGAAGGCAGTCAGTTAAACCGTGCCAAAGAGATTTTGGCATATGAGCTTACGGCGCTTGTCCACGGTGAAGAAAAAGCCGCCAAAGCGCAGGAAACGGCACGCGCACTGTTCTCGGGCGCGGCAGATACCGAAAATATGCCGACCGTGGTACTCACTACGGAGGATTTTACAGACGGTCAAATTCAAATCAATGAAATTATGCTTAAAGCAGGTCTGATTAAATCCAAAGGCGAGGGGAGACGTTTGATTCAGCAGGGCGGTGTAACCTTAGATGACCAAAAAGTCACTGACCCCGTAGCAGGTATTTCTTTAGAAGAACTTGGAAACGGTTCAAAAATCCTCAAAAAAGGTAAAAAAGTATTTTATAAGGTCACTTTATCATAAGGTTCGTTTACGGTAATTTTCAGTAAAGAGAATTACAGAAAACCGACGACAATCTTATCTCTAATGCGATATTAAAATTTATTGAATCCCGACTGCAATTATACAGCAGTCGGGATTCTTTTATATGGTGTCTTAGGCGAAGAAAAAATCCTCTGAAAAATCGGAGAATTCTTCTAAGGGTGTGCGAGCCGCATTCTTCCTATTAACCAAGAAAACAAAAATAAATTTGAGGTGAAATCTATGAATGACATGCAGGATTTTGAAAAAGTTGAATCTATAATGCGGTATTTATATTACAGCTGTTATCATTGGGAAAATGAATTGCGACAAGCTGAAAATAATCTGCTGAAACGTCCGCGCCATGATACATACGCTATTTTGGAGTATTTTCGAATTAAGTCGCAAAAGGAAATGTACGACCGTATATTCGCGGATTTGTCAAAGATTCTGTACAATTGTTAGGGTTGACAGTTCGGCGAGAAAGATTTACAATTATACATAAGATATATTTTGTATAATTCAGGGGACATTTTGCACAAAAATTTTAATACAGTCGGTCAAACAGAATCCGCTCAATATTTCCGCTTATCTCGTTAAATTCGTCATACTATGCTGTTACGGCATACAGTTCCAATGCGTCTATGGCGTATGTTTTCTTGTACCGGTGTATGAAATTCCGTTTTTCAATTACTACATTATGAAATTTCGATTCTGCAAACATCAGATATTTCATTATCAGAATAATTTTTCTTTTTACATACCATTGTTTCTATACAAAGCTTTTTAATGAATAGAAAATCAATTATATAAATTCCTGTGCAGATTATATTATAAAATAATGCTTAAAACTTCTATAAAAATATGTTAAAATAAGTTGAATCAAAATGCAGTGTGATTTTATGTACTGTTAAAAGTTTTAGGTTTGAAAAGGTCTCAGAATACTTTTCCTCTGCGCATATGCCCGCTACACTTACAACAATCTTTCTCATGTATATATTCTTCACGTTTATTCAATTTAAGTTATTGTTTTTTGTGAAACTGTTTCACGCAAGAGGGAGTTAAACTGTTATAACTTAATTTTTAAGTGATAATGCAGAAAGGATTATATTTCTATGTTAAAATATGCTAAATTGCCAAACTTACCGCCGTTATTATATGATTTTGCAAATCACGAGCTTGCAATCAAAAATAAATCCGAATTAACGGTGGACGAATATGTGTTGGACTTAATTTTGTTCTTCCGATATTTAAAAGCTCAGAATCAAGGCACTGCGCTCTCCCCTTCTTTTTCTGATACAGACATATCGGATATAGACATTGATTTTTTAGGAAAAATTACATTGGCAGACGCATATGCATTTCTGTCTTACTGTAAAGCGGAACGGGACAACGATGCCGCTGCGCGGGCACGTAAGGTCAGCAGTATACGAGCCTTTTTCAAATATCTTTGTGTACAAAGAAAACTGTTGGACGAAAATCCGATGCAGGAATTGGAGACGCCGAAGCAAAAGCGCGCACAACCGAAATACTTAACCCTGGAAGAAAGCTTGCGTTTGCTGGAATCGGTAGACGGGAAATATAAAGAACGTGATTTTTGTATTTTGACATTATTTCTAAATTGCGGTCTGCGCCTTTCCGAACTGGTTTCTATCAATTATACGGATATAAAAGACAATAACACCTTAGTTGTGAAAGGCAAAGGCAATAAGGAACGTACAGTGTATTTAAACGACGCGTGTGTTGCGGCAATTCAAAATTACATGGCAGTACGTCCTGTGGATAAGGTACGTCAAAAGGACAAACCCGCTCTCTTTTTGAGCAGCCGATTTCAGCGAATCAGTCCGAAAACCGTCCAGCATATGGTTTATGATTATTTGGAAAAGTGCGGACTCGGAGACAGAGGCTTGTCCGTGCATAAATTACGGCATACAGCCGCAACACTGATGTATCAGCACGGAAAAGTAGATGTATTGGTACTAAAGGAAATATTGGGACATGAAAATCTCGGCACTACTGAAATTTATACACATCTTGTAGACGAACAGCTGAAAAAAGCATCCGATGCAAATCCGCTCTCCAATGTTATGCCTGTTAAAAAAGATTGATTTTATCGGCAAAAAGAACAGTTGCGGCTGTACTTAACGCGGCACAAAACACTAAACTGCCCAACAATACGGCATATCGCAGTATATAAAGCTTAAACATATCTATACCGCTGTTCGACTCCCCTTTCAGTAAAATTCTTGTGATATCCCGTGTCATCAGAATACTTTCTTTACAGCCGAGAAGAAGGGCGGCAGAGGCTAAAACAGCCGACGGAAGCACATAGACAGAAAAATAGGTCATCCCCTGCAAGGTATATGTCTGATATAAATAGCCGGAGATTATACCGATACCAAGTCCTTTAACAAACGGCAATAGCCATAAAATCGGCTCACCGATAATGCATACACCGAAAAGCATTGCAATCAGTAAAAATATACATTCAGAACCGAAAACGGATAAAAAACTATGCAGAACCGATTGTCCGCTGCGGGCAGTATAATAATTTTCTAACAATGATTTTAAAGAAGCGCCCAAAACAGCGTTTGTATTTTTCACAGTCAAGGCACCCACAAACAGCCCGCAAATGAAGATGAGTGTTAGCATAATCAGCTTTTGATTGTTGCGCAGAACGGCAGATTTTGAGGGTGTTCTCGGAAAGCGGATACCGGTGGAAATAATTGTTGCACGTTTTTTTGTTCTTTTCATTTTTCTCTCCTCATTTATCCGAAACCCTGTAAAAAATATTTACAGGGTTTTGTCCTTGTATATTTCATCTTTATGCATACACTTTTCAGAACATGACAGCTTTTACACTCTTTTGGCGGCAATACCGCCCAATATCGGGCAAAGTATCCCTATACCAATCGGCGCACAAATTAAAACACCGACCTCTCCTTTTGCCGCCAGTAAAAGGGTTGATATGAGCAGAATTAAAAGCGCAAATCCCGAGAAAAAGCAAATCGGTATAACAGAAAACCGATTTTTTCTTGCCGATAAAAATCCGCATAGCAGAAAGGAAAAGGCTGTAATTGCCATCAGAAAAGCCATCTGCACGGTTTTGGTCGGGGCGCTTTCCTTTCGCAGCACAAACCATGCCAGCAATGCGGCACAAACCATAAAAACAAGATAGGAAATCAGCACCGCCCGTACACAAATCGGCACCATAGAACGTATACCTTTTTGCGGCGCAGCGGCAGTGCTGTTTTTCTTTCGCTCTTTATTTTTCGGCATAAAAATACCCCCTCACACTTTACTAAAAAAGTATGCGGGGGATTTTTTTGTTATGCAAAATCAGTCTTCTTTTTTGCTCTTTTTCTTTGACTGCGCTTTTTCTTCCTTAGCTTTTGCCTGCGCCGCCTTCATTGCTTCACGCTCTGCCTGCAATTTTTCGGTTGCTGTGTTGTTAACCTGGATTGCCCAACGTGCAATTTTCATTTTGTTGCGGTCAGCACCTGTTTCAATAATCAAAGCGTCTTCTTTCACGGTAACGACACGCCCCATGATACCGCCGATTGTGGTAACTTCATCGCCAACCTGCGTGCTGTCGCGCATTTCCTGGTCTTTCTTCTGTTGCTTTTTCTGCGGACGAATCATTAAAAAGTACATACCCACAAACAACAATAACATGGGTAAAAGCATTGTGAGCATGCTGCCTTTCCCTGCAGCGCCCTCAGTAGCCGCTTCCAAAGCCAAAATTTCAAACATAGACGGTTCCTCCAAATCAAAATCTTTTTTTATTATACAATTAAAGTCAAAAAAATGCAATAGAAAAGCAAAACTTTACAAATTCCTAACAAATTTATATGCGGGTGTCTAATTTCTCCACGTTTTCCCGTTTGAATTCCGCAAAGGTATCCGTTTCAATTGCCGCACGGATTTTTGCCATCAGCGTATTATAAAAATAAAGATTGTGCATCACGGCAAGCCGCATCGCAAGCATTTCACCCGATTTAAACAAATGGCGAATATACGCACGGGAATGCTTTTGACAGGTTGGACAGCCGCATCCCTCTTCAATCGGTGATAAGTCATTTTTATACTTTTCGTTGTTGAGATTGATAATACCGTTCATGGTAAACAAGTGTCCGTGGCGCGCGTTACGGCTCGGCATAACGCAATCAAACAAATCAACACCGCGGCTGACGGCTTCCAGGATATTTCCCGGTGTACCGACGCCCATGAGGTATCGGGGCTTGTTTTTAGGCATGTACGGCTCTACGGCGGATATAATGCGGTACATATCCTCTTTCGGTTCTCCGACAGCCAGCCCGCCGATGGCGTATCCGTCTAAATCCAAATCTGCAATTTGCTTCATATTTTCAATGCGCAAATCGTCATAGGTACAGCCCTGATTAATGCCGAATAACAGCTGATGCGGATTGATTGTACCCTCAAGGGCGTTCAGACGCTCCATTTCGGCTTTACAGCGTATCAGCCAACGTACGGTTCGGTCACAGGAATCCTTTGCGTAACGGTAGGCGGCGGGATTTTCCACACATTCGTCAAACGCCATAGCGATTGTGGAACCGAGATTGGACTGTATCCGCATGCTTTCTTCAGGCCCCATAAATATTTTTCTGCCGTCTACATGGGAATTAAAATGTACGCCCTCTTCTTTGATTTTTCGAAGCTTCGCAAGCGAAAACACCTGAAATCCGCCGCTGTCTGTGAGAATCGGACCGTCCCAGCCTGTGAAGCTGTGCAGACCGCCGAGTTCCTTGATTAAGGTGTCACTCGGACGCACATGCAAGTGATATGTATTGCAAAGCTGCACCTGACACCCGATTTCCTTCAAATCATAAGCGGACACACCGCCTTTAATTGCGCCCGCGGTGGCAACATTCATAAATGCGGGGGTCTGCACCGTGCCGTGTACCGTTTGAAATTCGCCGCGGCGGGCCACGCATTCTTTTTTTAAAATCTGAAACATAATTCTTTCCTTTCTCCTCAAAGCAACAGCATGCAATCTCCAAACGAGAAAAACCTGTAGTTCTCAGATACAGCGATGTTATACGCGTTCAACACTTTTTCACGGTCATAAAAAGCAGAAACCAACATAATCAATGTGCTTTCGGGTAAATGGAAATTTGTGAGCAAGCCGTCAATACACTTGAACCGATATCCGGGATAAATAAAAATGTTTG
The DNA here is from genome assembly GCA_900540295.1 of uncultured Oscillospiraceae bacterium. Taxonomy (GTDB): domain Bacteria; phylum Bacillota; class Clostridia; order Oscillospirales; family Acutalibacteraceae; genus Fimenecus. Next base: position 5,490 of record UQFM01000025.1, on the reverse strand, counting down.
TCCAGCCGTCCGCCGCACAGATTTTCCCTTTGAAGGCTGCCACGCTTTCCAAGGTACGGCAGCTGGTCGTGCCGACAGCAATGACACGTCCGCCGTTAGCCTTTGTTTTTTGAATCAGCTGTGCAGTTTCTTCGGGTAAATGATAATGCTCAGAATGCATTTGGTGCTCTTCGATATTGTCTGCTTTTACAGGTCTGAATGTGCCGATACCGACATGCAATGTAACAAAACCGATTTCCACGCCCATCTCCCGAATCCTTTGAAGCATATCGGGGGTGAAATGCAGACCCGCAGTCGGTGCGGCGGCAGAGCCTAATTCTTTGGAATACACCGTTTGGTAACGTTCACTGTCCTCTAATTTTTCTGTAATATAATGCGGTAAGGGCATTTCGCCGACCTTTTCGAGCACGGGGAAAATACTGTCGCCCTCAAAAAAGAAGCGTGCCAAACGGTTGCCATTGTCAAGCACTTCTAAAATTTCGGCGCGTAAAATCCCGTTACCGAATTGAAAACGTGCGCCGACCTTGGCACGTCTGCCGGGACCTGTAATTACTTCCCATACGTCATTTTCCTTTTGATTCAAAAGCAGAAACTCCACGTGTGCGCCTGTCTCTTCTTTTTCGCCGTACAGGCGCGCAGGCAATACGCGTGTATCATTCAGAATCAAGCAGTCGCCGCTTTTTAGATAGTCTAAAATGTCATAAAAATGTTTATGGTCTATGGTGTGCGTATCCCGATGCAAAACCATCATTTTAGAGTGGTCACGCGGCTCTATCGGTGTTTGCGCAATGCGCTCTTTTGGTAAATCATAATAAAAATCTTGCTTTTTCATCGTAAAACTCCCGAGAAAGTGATAAATCTGTGAAAATGATTGACTATTGCAAATAATAATGCTATGATATTGGTAACTGCAATAGAGGTGCGGAAAACATCAGTAGCATGTTTCAGACTGCCAAAAGTCATTGACAGCACGCAAAAGGGTTTTTCGCCGAAAATGAATTGCCTTTTGGCGGGCATTTATTTGGGCATGTCTGCGAACAGCGGCATGACTGTCATCAAAGTTTGATGGAGTGCTATTGTGCATACAGCGATTTTTCGCCGTTCGCACGCACAAAAAGGATTCTTTGATGACCGGTTGTAACAACCGGCTTTTTTTATGCAGATAATAGAATAGCACGTTTTGGAGGTAAACACAAGTGGAAAAACAGTATAATGTCGGTGTAATCGGTGCAACAGGTATGGTCGGTCAGAGATTTTTAACACTTCTGAGCAATCATCCGTGGTTCAATGTTAAGGTGGTTGCGGCAAGCCCGCGCTCCGCAGGTAAAAAATATGCGGATGCTGTCGGTGCAAAATGGTGCATGGATACCGATATTCCCGAAAATGTAAAAGATTTAACGGTCATGGATGCTACGGGCGATGTGGAAGAAATCGCAGGTATGGTTGATTTCGTGTTCTGCGCCGTGGATATGAAAAAAGATGAAATCAAGGCGCTTGAGGAACAGTATGCCAAAGCGGAATGCCCCGTGGTTTCCAACAACAGCGCACACCGCCATACGCCCGATGTGCCGATGGTTGTACCGGAGCTGAATGCGGACCACATCCATATCATCCCCGCACAGAGAAAGCGTTTGGGCACAAAACGCGGTTTTGTAGCGGTTAAATCCAACTGTTCTTTGCAGAGTTATGTGCCTGCCCTTTTCCCGCTGTCCAAATTCGGTGTCAAAGATGTTTTGGTTTGCACCTATCAGGCAATTTCAGGCGCAGGAAAAACTTTTGATACATGGCCCGAAATGGTGGACAATGTTATTCCGTTCATCGGCGGTGAAGAAGAAAAGAGCGAACAGGAGCCTTTGAAGATTTGGGGCAAAATTGACGGCGATGTCATTGCACCCGCAACCTCTCCGAATTTTACAGCGCAGTGCCTGCGCGTGCCTGTTTCCAACGGACACATGGGTGCGGTTTTTGTGCGCTTTGAAAACAAACCCTCAAAGGAAGAAATTTTAGAAGTATGGAAAAACTTCAAGGGTAAAGCACAGGAACTGGATTTGCCGAGCGCGCCGAAGCAATTCCTCAACTACTTTGTCGAGGACAATATGCCGCAGACCAGACTGAACAGAATGTTAGAGGGCGGTATGGCGATTTCCATCGGCAGACTGCGCGAAGATACACAGTACGATTACAAATTTGTTTGCCTTTCTCACAATACGCTTCGCGGCGCGGCAGGCGGCGCGGTATTGCTTGCCGAACTGCTTTGTGCAGAAGGTTATATGGACTGATTGGAGGCATAATTTATGAAAAAACCGATTTTTACAGGCGCAGGTGTTGCAATCATCACACCGTTCACTGCGGACGGTAAAGTGAACTACCCTGCCCTCAAAACGATTTTAGAATATCAAATCGCACACGGTACAGACTCCATTGTTATTTGCGGTACAACAGGCGAAAGCGCCACGCTGACACATGAGGAGCATACGGAGGCGATTCGCTTTACTGTGGAAACCGTTGCGGGACGCATTCCTGTTATCGCAGGTACAGGCAGTAATGATACCGCCTATGCCCTCACCCTTTCCAATGAGGCTGAAAAAATCGGTGTCGACGGCCTTTTGATGGTTACACCGTATTACAACAAGGCTTCCCAAGAGGGACTTTACAGACACTACACCTACCTTGCAGACCGCGTTTCTACCCCTGTAATTATTTACAATGTGCCGAGCCGCACAGGCTGTGAAGTAAAGCCCGAAACCTACGCGGCGCTTTCCAAGCATAAAATGATTTATGCGGCAAAGGAAGCGACCGGTAATCTTTCCGCCATTGCGAAAACCATTTCTCTTTGCGACGAAGATTTCGCCGTATATTCAGGAAACGATGACCAGATTACGGCAATCATGTCCTTAGGCGGCAAAGGCGTTATCTCTGTACTTTCCAATATCGCACCGCAGTTGGCACATGATATTGCAGCATCCGCCCTGAACGGCGATTTTGAAACCAGCCGCAAATTACAGCTGGACTACTTAGAGCTTTGCAACGCAATGTTTATGGATGTCAATCCGATTCCCGTAAAACAGGCGATGCGCATGATGGGCTTTGATGCAGGTCCGTTGCGTATGCCGCTTTGCGATATGAACGCGGAAAACACTGCAAAATTGGAAGCGGTCATGAAAAAATATAAGCTGATATAACGGAATGTAAAAACACTTTGGGATGTGAAAAAAATGACAAAAATAATTTTAAGCGGCTGTTTCGGACATATGGGACGTGTTATTGCAGATACAGTTGCGCGGCGTGCAGACTGTGAAATTGTCGCGGGTGTGGATATCGGCGACGGCGTTGCGGAATTTCCTGTATTTAAGCAATTTTCGGACATCAATGTGCCTGCTGATGTGATTATTGATTTTTCACATCCGTCTGTGTTAGAGAATCTGCTCAGCTTTGCAAAGCAGACACATACTGCCGCCGTAGTTGCCACGACGGGGCTTTCTGAAGAACAGGTGGATACGCTGAAAGCATCGGCAAATGAGATTCCTGTATTTTTCTCTGCCAATATGTCTATCGGTGTAAGCCTGATTGCAGAGCTTGCGGCAAAAGCGGCACACGTTTTAGACGGTTCTTTCGATATTGAGATTGTAGAAATGCACCACAATCAAAAAATCGATGCGCCGAGCGGAACAGCCTTGATGCTGGCGGATTCTGTTTCAGAGGCACTTTCCCATAAGCCGCACTATGAGTTTGACCGCCACTCGAAACGCGCGAAACGCGATGCAAATGAAATCGGCATTCACGCAGTGCGCGGCGGTACAATTGTCGGTGAGCATGAAATTATTTTTGCGGGTATGGATGAAGTTATCAAAATATCGCATTCAGCGCGTTCTAAGGGACTTTTCGCTACGGGCGCAGTCAATGCCGCGCTCTTCTTAAAAAATAAACCTGCAAAGCTGTATTCCATGAAAGACTTGGTTGCAGAATAAGAAATGGAGGTAAAGATATGAATACCGTTCAGAGTATAACCGTTGTAGAAGATGTGACTTTAATTTCTTTGCACGACTCCCCTGCCGACATTGATTTAATTGCTAAGATTTTTGCCATGATTTCCGCGGCAGGTATCGACGTGGATATGATTTCACAGACGCCGCCGCACCGCAATATTCCCGAACTTTCTTTTACCATTGCAGGCGAAGATATGGGCGGTATATTGGAAATTTCCGCTCATCTTCGGGAACTGAATCCCGATTTGAAGCTTTCCATCAGCAACGGTCACTGCAAAATTTCCGTATTCGGCGAAGGCATGCGCGGTTGTCCGGGGATTGCAGGTAAGGTCTTTCAGGCTGTGGCAGATGCCAAAGCGGATGTCAGCATGATTACGACTTCGGAAGTGGATATTTCCGTTTTGGTTGCGAAAGCAGATTTGGAAAATACTTTGGAAGCGCTGCACAAGATTTTTGATTAAATCATTACCTTGTATACAAGAAAACACAGAGGTGTAAGTTTACACCTCTGTGTTTTCTTCTAAGTACTTTTATTCCGCTGTAATATCTGAACCGAATTTAATTTCCAAATAAGCTTTAATAAATTCTGCGGATTTTTCAAAACCGAGTTTTGAGCTGTCCAAGCACAATTCATAATTGCGGTAGTCGTTCCACTCACGGCAAGTATAATAGCGGTAATATTCGCTTCTGTGCTTGTTAATTTTTTTGATTTTTTTCTCCGCCTCGCGTTCATTTAACGGCTCAAGAGCCATAACATTCTTTACGCATTCTGTCATCGGCGCCCAAATAAATGCATCTACGACATTGTCGCAGTCTTTCAAAATAAAGTCAGCACATCTTCCGACAATGATGCAGGATTCTTTCTCTGCAAGCTCTTTGATGATTTTGGCTTGGTAATTAAACAGATTTTCATCCGAAACAAAATCATCGCTCTCAGGCGGAATCAACGCCCCTGTGTACTGCTTTGTAGGCGGGTCAAAAAATCCCTTACGCACCTTTTCATCGAGCTTTCCGAACAATTCCAGATTGATACCGCTTTCTTCCGAGGCCATGTAAATCAGTTCACGGTCATAAAACGGAATATGCAGTTTTTCGGAAAGTATTTTACCGATTGTTCTGCCGCCGCTGCCATATCCTCTTGCAATCGTAATTACAAACTTACTGCTCATAAACCGCACCAGCCTTTCAATTATTCGCCGAGATACGCCTTTTTTACAGAATCATCGTTCATCAAGTCGGATGCCTTGCCCGAAAGCGTAATATTGCCTGTTTCCAAAACATACGCTCTGTCTGCAATGGAAAGTGCTTTCTTCGCGTTTTGCTCAACAAGAAGTACGGTTGTACCGCCTTCACTGATTACCTTAATTATATCAAAAATTTCAGAAACAAGCAAGGGCGAAAGTCCCATTGACGGTTCATCCATCAAAATGATACGCGGCTTGCTCATTAAGGCACGACCCATGGCAAGCATCTGCTGTTCCTGTCTCTTATACACATCTGACGC